>DATKVD010000350.1:0-20363 GCA_035530235.1 Planctomycetota bacterium
GGCTTCAAGATCGAAGACCCCGACATGCCGGCGTGCCGGGTGGTCGCCACCGGCGGCGCAGAGATCATCATCGAGCACTGCACCTTCGACGCGTCCAGTTTCCTGCTCTTCACCACCAACGGCAACTCGACGATCACCTTCCGCGGGAACACGGTGCTCGAGAACGGGATCTACCCCGTGTCGGAACAGCCCTCGACCTCGCGTCCCTGTTTCGCCGCCCGGGGCAATTCCCGGGCCCGGAAGGTCTTCCAGGGCAACCGGATCTACAGGGGAGGGTGCGAGTTCCGCTCGGCCAACTGGCTCATCGGCGGCGAGACCGACGCCGAGAGCAACCTCATCATCGGGCTGCGCGGAGGGCTCTACGCCACCGGCGCGGGCAGCACCATCCGGGGCAACTACGTGCGCGTCCGCATGCCCGGGTCCAAGCAGCCGCCCTTCGCCGCCTACTGGAGCCAGATCTCCACGTTCACCAACGGCGCGGGGACGATCGCCGAGCACAACGTCATCCGCGACGGGGAGTGGATCGTGCGGTTCGTCGAGGGGGAATTCCGCTACAACCTCATCTGCGACATCAACGACCACGACCTCTGTCAGAACGGGAGCGTCGGACGCATCCATCACAACATCTTCTTCGCCGGGAAACCGGACCACGGGCCGGGGTCGATGTACGCCTGCATCGCGGTCATCTACCCTCCGAAGGAACCGGGAGGCGGCATCGAGATCTGGAACAACGTGTTCGACGGGTGCGGGACGCTGCCCGTCCCCGGCATCGGCGTCGGCAAGGGGGCGTTCGTCAAGTCGCTCCGCAACAACGTCTTCTGCAACCTCCTCGGGAAAGGCATGGTGGCCGGGGGGTGGAACGAAAAGCCCGCGACCCCGCTTGTCGAGCGCCTGGGCTATGCCGACTACAACTGCTTCTTCAACCCGGACGCCCCCGTGAGGGACAACTACGCCGTCGGCGTCGTCGGCAAGACCGAGCGCACCGACGCCGGGTTCGCGCTGAACGACCTCCCGAAGGGCGGCGCCGTCGACGCGCAGGTCGACCCGAAGTTCACCGGACCGGTCCCGAAGGCGTTCCCCTTCGCCGACGACGACATCAAGGCCGGGAAGGTGACAGTCTCGCAGATCCTGAAGTTCTACCGCGACGCGTATGCCCCGACCGCGGGCAGTCCGCTCATCGACGCGGGGGACCCCGCCGACGGTGCGGGCACCGACATCGGAGCGGTCGACGCGGGTCAGCCCGCGCGCGCCGCCAAACCGTAGGCACACTCATCGGAGAACCACATGGGAAGGGCTGTCGTTTGCTGTGTGTACGTTCTGCTCTTCGCGCTGTCGGCGTCCGCCTCGGACTGGCCGCACTGGCGCGGCCCGAACCGCGACGGGACCTCCGACGAGAAGGGACTCCTCGACGCGTGGCCCGAGACGGGTCCGGTGAAACTGTGGGAAGCGGAGATCGGCCCGGGCATCGCGAAAGGGAACTACCGCGTGATCGGGGCCTCGCCGAGCGTCGCCGCAGGGAGAGTCTACGTCGCCGGACGCTTCGAACTGGCCGACCCGAAGAACCCCGACGACGTGCTCTTCTGCTTCGACGCCCGCGACGGGAAACTCGTCTGGAAACACACCTGGCGCGGCGACCGACAGCGAGTCTGTCACGGCACCCCGACGATCGCCGGCGGACGCGTCTTCTTCCTCGACAGCATCGGTCGCTTCATGTGTCTCGACGCGGCCGACGGCAAGGTGCTCTGGGAGAAGTCCGCGAAGGAGACCAACGGGAACTTCAAGGGGAACAACCCGTCCTTCGGCGGGGCGTCGAGTCCCGTCGTTGACGACGGCGTGGTGTACGTCGGGCTGGCGGCGTTCCGCGTCGCCGACGGCACGCCCGTCTACCCCGCAAAGGAGTGGAACCTCTACAACGCCCTCGCGCTCGGCACCGTCGCCGGTCACAAGGTGCTCTGTCACAACGGCTCAGGATACGACGCACGCAGCGGCGAGCAGCTCTGGGAGATGAGGAACTGTGCGGGGATCTCGATGCCGGTCTTCCTCGGCGACCGGCTGCTGCTCTACGGACAGGAGCCCGAAGCCGACCCCATCGCCAAGAAACACCCGCGACTCTACCGCATCCGTGCCGAAAACGACAAGCTCACCCCCGAGCTGGTCTGGGCACAGGATGCCGTCACCGGGTTCACCTTCCACCTGACCAACTTCCAGACCTCGTCGCCGGTGGTCGTGGGCGGTCACGCCTGGGCGTGGTTCGGCTCGGGGATGCAGCGGCACGGGGTCGCCTGCATCGAGCTCGCCAGCGGGAAGGTGACGTGGGGCGTCGACGGCAGACGCATCGGGATGGCCGGGGAGTGCTTCTCCTCGCCGATCGTCGCCGACGGGAAAATTTTCGCCCTTGACGGGACCGGACAGCTTTTCATGATGAAGGTCGACCCGGCGGCCTTCGCGCTGCTGGCGAAGGCCAAGGTGTGCGAGCGGACCTACGCGTCGCCGGTGCTCGCCGACGGACGACTCTACATTCGCGACGACCGCAGACTCCTCTGTCTGAAAGTCAGGTGAAACCATGAAACTCGTGACGCGACGTCTGGATGAGATGACCAGCCGCGAGGTGGCGTTCTATTTCGAGACCGGCGGCGACACCGTCTTCGTCCCGTTCGGACCCGTGTCGGGTCACGGGGCGTTCATCCCGATGGGGATGCACGGTCACTGGGCGCAGGCGCTCTCGGTGCTGCTGGCCGAGCGCGTGAACGGACTGGTCTACCCGGTGATCCACACGGTCTACTCGGGGGCGACGCGGGCGTTCCGCGGGAGCGTCTCGTTCCCCATCAGCGAGCAGGTGGCGATATTGAAGCGCGTGGCGAAGGTCCTGCACGTGCAGGGGTTCACCAGGACGATCCTCGTGGCGGGGACGACGCCCGAGAACTACGGGGGCGGCGTGGCGGCCCGCGAACTCTTCGACGAGACCGACGTCCCGTTCTGGATGATCGAGGCGTCGCGCCTCCTCGACCTTCCCGAGGTGAAGGCGCTCTGGAAGGGCTACCCGGCGTCGTTCGGCGAGACGCAGCTCGAAATGGCGAGCCTGCGCATCCTCGGCCGCGAGCGGCCCGTCCCCTGCGCCGAGTGGGCCAGAGAGATCAAGACCGACAACGGGGGCGACCTGCCGCCCGACGTCCATCCCGACGTCACCGCGCTGCGAAAGCTCGGGACCATCGGGTGGTACTACTACGAGGAGAAAAACCACGGCAACCACGGGACCGTCGGGATGGAATTCAAGGACGGCACCGACGTCGACCTCGCGGTGCGCGTGCTCGAGAAGTGTGCCGACCTCCTCGCACCGAAGCTCGACAGCCTCGAACGCTACGCCGCGTGGCTCGAGGAACATCCGTTCCGATACATCGTGCCGACCGACCGGCTTGACGAGGAGTAGGAAACAGCCGAGACGGCTTCAGGAGTGTCATTCCGAGGACCCCGATCGATCGGGACTCAGCATGACAGTCGTTGGCGGTTAGCCCCTAATCTGTCAGCGTTTCCCCCAAGGGAGGATGACAACGGGATGCGATGGCTGGTGGCACAGTTCCAGCACGAGACGAACACGTTCAGCAACATCCTGCCGGGACGGAAGGAGTTCGCCGAGCGCGAGTTCTACCGTGGGACGGGCATCCCGCGGAAGATGCGCGGCACCCGCACGTGCGTCGGTGCGTTCATCGATTTTCTGAAGGCGCACCGCATCAGCCCGGTCTGGACGGTGGACGCGTTCGCGACGCCCGCCGGTCCCGTCAAGCGTGACTTCTACGACTGGGTGACGGACCGGATCCTCGCCGCCGTCACCGATGACATCGACGCCGTCCTCCTCGCGCTCCACGGGGCGATGGTGGTCGACGGCATCGACGACGGGGAAGGGGAACTGCTCGTCGCCCTGCGCGACCGCCTCGGCCCCGAACGGCCCATCGCCACCACGCTCGACTACCACACCAACCTCAGCCGGAAGATGCTGGACGCGGCCGACGTCCTCGTCGGCTACAAGACCTACCCGCACGTGGACACCTACGAGACGGGCATCAAGGCGGCGGAGCTGCTGCTGAGGTGTGTGAAGGGCGAGATCACGCCCGTGCGTCACGCCGAGTTCCCGCTCATCCTGCCGCCCCTGGGGAATACCCTGACCTCGGGGGAGCCCATGCGTCGCGTGATGGACCGTGCCCGGGCGATGGAGGGCGAGCCGGGCGTGCTCGGCGTGTCGGTGTTCGGCGGGTTCCCCTACGCCGACGTCCCCGACGCCGGGATGTCGGTGCTGGTGATCACGGACGGCGAGCGCGGCGGCGAGGACCTGGCCGCGGAACTCTCAGGGGTGCTGTGGGAGCGTCGGCAGGAATTCCGGCACCAGGCCGTGCCGATTGCGGAGGCGGTGAAGCGGGCCCGCGAGGCGCCCTCGGGACCGGTGGTGCTGGCGGACGTCGCCGACAACCCGGGCGGCGGCGGGGCCAACGACGGCGTCGAGGTCCTCCGCGAACTCCTCAAGCAGGACGCACAGGACGCCGCGGTGGGAATGATCTGGGACGTCCAGGCGGTCAAGGCGTGCCACGCGGCCGACGTGGGCGCCCGCGTCGAGCTGGACCTCGGCGCAAAGACCGACGACCTCCACGGGAAACCGATCGCGCTCTCGGGCACGGTCGTCCACCTCGGCGACGGTCATTTCACCTACGAGGGTCCGATGTCGAAGGGCGTCAAGGCGTGCATGGGCCGCACGGCGGTCGTTAAAGCCGGCGGCGTCGAGGTCGTCATCGCCAGCCGACGGTTCCAGAACCTCGACCTGGCGTTCTTCCGCTCGGTGGGCATCGAGCCGACCGCGCGCAGGATCCTCGTCGTCAAGTCGTCCATCCATTTCCGTGCGGCCTACGGTCCCATCGCGAAGGCGATCATCGAGGTGGACGCACCGGGCCTCGTGAGTCCGAACCTGGGCCGGTTCGCGTTCCGCCACCTCCGCCGGCCCATCTTTCCGCTTGACGACATCTGACCGCCCGGTATGATACCGTGTCGCGAATCAACCTGAACCGCTGCACTTTCCAGCGAAGTCATGAGGAGACGAGGGATGAAGAGCCGCAGGATGAGACGCTCGAGCGCCGTCTGTCTCGTTCTGGCCGCCCTGGCCGCGGGTGCCGTGCCCACGCACGGTGAGGAAACCACGCTGGGCTGGCGTGGCGACGGGTCCGGCAGGTTCCCGGACGCCAAGTCGCCCGTGACGTGGGGGCGCATCTCCGAGACCATGAAGAACCTGCGCGCACAGGCGACGAAGCCGAAGGGTGAAGGCCCGGGCGACGCCAAACCGATCCTCCACGGCACGATCGACGACTGGCTGGTGCTGTATCCCGTCCCGGCCGAGGGGAGCGAGAGGCAGCTGGCGGAGAAGGATCTCATCGGCGACGAGGCGGCCCTCCGGCCCGACGCCGGCGACAGGGTCGGGGACCTCGAGTGGAAGGCGGTCCACGTCGAGGGGTCGGCACTCTATTTCAACCGCATCCTCCCCGACGCGAAGAACCTGAAGGGCAAGGCCGTCTACGCCCATACCTACGTCTGGTCCCCTCGCGCGGCCGCCGTCTTCATGCGGGTGAAAGGGACGTCGTCCACGGTCCGGGTGAACGGGGAACAACTGGGGAAGGAATCCGGCCGCTACACCTGGCGGGTATGTCTCAACGCCGGGTGGAACCGCATCCTCGCACGGTCGCTCGCCACCCGCACCAAGGGCGGCTTTGACATCGCTCCGGTCCCCGAGGGCTCGTGCTATTTCCAGCTTGAGATGTATGGCGGCGAGCCCGAGGAGACATACGAAGAGACCGGCATCCTGTGGACGGTCGAGCCGCCGCAGGCCGGACGCTTCAGCTGCTTCCACCCGGTGATCCTCAAGGACCGCGTCTTCGTGACGTCGAGTCCGGCGTTCCTCGTCTGCTACGACAAGTCCACCGGCAAGCGCCTGTGGACGCGGTACAACGGGTTCGAGGAATTCCTCACCGACGCGGAGCGCACGGCATTCCCCGACCTCTTCGCCGAGATCGACCCGAAGGCGAAGCGGTTCAGGGAACTGGCGGAGTCGTTCGTCGGCGGCCCCCGAGAGCGCTGGGAGCTGGAGCGGCTACACGGTGAGCTGACCGCCCTTCTGCTGAAAGTGGACGCGAAGAAATACGCCAACCCGTCCGGATCCGGGCGAGGTCTGCAGGAGCCGGGCCTGGCCGCGCAGCCGGTCTCGGACGGGACGTTCATCTACACATGGAGCTACCTCGGCATCGCCGCCTGCTACGACCCGGACGGCAACCGGAAATGGATGACCCTCGAGAACGAGGGCCCGCAGCCGAAGCACGGCTACGAGCTGGCGCCGATGCTCATCGGCAAGGATTTCGTGTGCGAGATGAAGAACTGGCTGGGCTTTGACCGTGAAACAGGCACGCTCAACTGGAAGGTCCCCGGGAAGCCGAGTGTCTACCATCACAGCGGCAAGTCCCAGCCGAAAGGCGAGGGGACCGACATCGTCAACTATGACGGGTTGGGTCTCTACAAGCCGGGATTGGGGTTCTTCCCGACCTCCCACACGACGCGGGAAGGCAACCTGCTCTGGCGGATCGATCATGACGGGAGCATGGGCTACCGCGCCACGCTTCCGGAGCCGCTGACTGAAGCGCCGAACCTCCCGCAAAGGGGAGGCGGCGTGTGGTACATGCCCGACGACACCATTTACCTGCCGGGGATCAACTGGGGGACGGGCATGGTTCAGGCCAACCCGCTGTTCCACGACGGGCTCATCTACACCATCAGCGTCGGCGGCGTCCTGCGCGTGGAAGAAAAGGAGACCGGCGACCGCGTCTATGCCCGGCTCCTGGACCTGAACCCGATCACCTGGGCCTATCCCTATCCCCACGGCTCCGGGGTGTGTGCCAGTCCGACGCTCGCGGGGCAGCACATCTACCTCTTCGGTCCCAATGGGCTGACGCTGGTGATCAAACCCGGACGGAAGTACGAACGTGTCGCCAGGAACCGGATCGAGCGCCTGCTGCCCGGACGATTGGAGGGCGCCGCCGTCAGGAGTCCCCAGGACCCCCTGGGCGACCGCTACCCCGAGTGCACCGTCAGTTCGCCGGTCTTCGACGGCCGTCGACTGTACTACCGCGCCGAGCGCTTCCTCTACTGCATCGGCGGGAACTGACGCAGGTCCACTTCGCCTGTAAGCCTGCTTGACTTTCTTCCCACTATTGATAGGATGCGACGCCTCGAAACAGTGACCGACGGCGTGTCTTTGCCTCTTACAGGAGAGATCTGATGCGTAATCGCGTGGTGACGATGTGTGGGATGGTGCTGGCGGCCTTTTTCGTGGTGGGGAGCCCGGCGGCGCAGGCGGAGAACCTGCTGGACGACCCGTCGTTCGAGAAGCCGATGGACCGCAACCGCTGGGGACACGTCTTCAGCGAGTGGGCCGGGTGGATCTTCGAGGGGACGTCCTCGTTCGAGGTGGGCCAGGTGGCCCGCACCGGGGACCACTCGCTCGAGATGGCCGGCACCATCGGCGGCAAGATCCGCATGTACTCGAAGGAGGTCACGCTTGGCGCCGGGCGATACCGTCTGACGCTGCATCTCCGCGGACTCGACATCGGCAAGGGCCGCTGGGGCACCAACTTCGACATGTCCGTCAACAGTGCCGGTCCCGACGCCAAGTACGTGGGCATGAAGAAGCCGGGCACGTTCGGCTGGACGCCGATGACCTACGTCTTCGACGCGACCGAGGGCTACAAGTTCAAGCTCGCCTTCGGGCTGTGGGAGGAAGGGCACCTGTGGGTGGACGACGCGTCGCTGGAGAAGGTGGCGGACGACGTCGAGGTGACGCCGGCGCCCGTGTTCGGCGCGGAGGAGGCGCCGATCGCGATGCCGGGACCGCTTCCGGCGAAGCCCGCCCGCTGTCCCAACTGTGCCTACCGCAACGACCCGGCGTGGGGCAAGTGCTACGCGTGCGGCACGGCGCTCGCCGCCACGGCCAGGACCTTCGCCTCGCCGAAGGTCATTGTCTTCGCCGACTTCGAGGACGGCAAGCGGAACCCCTTCAGCGCGGGCGAGGCCGTCGAGGAGCACGCCACCCGCGGCAAGTTCTCGCTCCGTCTCGACAAGAGCTACACCACCATCGACACGGTCCAGGCGCCGTTCCAGAACTGGATCGAGCACGACTACGTCGTCTTCGACGTCTACAACCCGCACGACAAGCCCGCCGGGCTCTACATCGAGGTCCGCGACTCGCAGACCCAAGGCTACTGGACCCGCGTGAACCTCAACACCATCGCGCCTCCGGGAAAGAGCACCGTCACCATCCCCACGGCGCTCTACGTCGGCGAGAAGTCGCGTCCCGGACGCATGCTCATCCGCGACCAGGTCACGCGTTTCGTCGTCTCGGTCGGCGACGAGGGCCCCGTCTTCCTCGACAACTTCCGGCTCGAACGGCTCGACACGTCGGCGTACACGTTCGACGAGCTGTTCGCGTTCGACTTCGGTCCGATGACCGCGCCGCTGATGGAAGGATTCACGGCGGCCGGGATGGCGACCAACTACTCGCAGGGCCGTGGCTACGGGTGGACCCGCGCCGACTGGTGGCGTGACTTCAACGTCCTCCAGCCCGACCTCCTCACCCAGGACTTCGTCTGTCCCCGCAACGCCGCCTTCCGCATCGACCTGCCCAACGGCAAGTATCACGTCTTCCTGAACATCGATTCCCCGGGCGGGTTCTGGGGCGAGGTGCAGCTCTACCGGAACCGGCAGGTGACCGCCAACGGCGAGACCGTCGTCGACGACCGGATGGACATCGACCGCTTCACGAAGAAGTACTTCCGCAACGCCTCGCGCGAGGATCTCCCGGGCGTCAACACCTTCGACGAGTACGTCGAGACGATGCTGCTTCCGAAGCGGTTCGAGGTGGAGGTGACGGACGGGACGCTGGATCTGGGCTTCCGCGGCGACGGGTGGGCGATCTCGCTCTCGACGCTGGTGGTGTATCCCGACGCGAAGCGCGTCCAGGGCGAGAAGTTCCTGGCGTGGGTGACGGAGCGTCGCAAGAAGCAGTTCGAGGACTACTTCAAGCAGATGAACCCGTCGCGCGTCGGTCTGGACCGACCGGCGGCCGGCTGCCGCGTGTTCCAGCGGGACTTCATGCACCCGGCGGGGGCCTTCGACGGCCCGCGCGAAGGGGAGGAGCTGAAGCCCGGTGGACGCATCGAGCTCACCGTCGCGAAGGGCGAGGAACGCGCACTCGTCTTCGCCGTCCAGCCCGCGGGCGACCTGGGCGCCGTGGACTTGGCGGTCTCGAAGCTGACGAGCGCGACCGGCGCCGTGCTCGATGAGACCTCGCTCCGGCCCGGGTGGGTCGATTACCGCATCAGCCGCGTCCAGATGGACGGCAGCGTCTACACCGTGAGCCCGCGCTACTGGCACCCGACCCCGGCGCCCGCCGCGCCCGGCGTCACCCGGAACTTCTGGGTGCGCGTCAAGACACCCATCGAGACCGCCCCCGGAAGTTATCGCGGAACGGTCCAACTGAAACCCCAGAAGGGCGAAGAGCGCTCCGTGCCGGTTCAGATTACCGTGCTGCCCTTCGCACTCGACCCCATCACCGACGTTCCCGCCGGGCCCTGGGGCTGCTACATCGGCCTGCCGTGGTACGGCAACGACCCCGCCGTCCAGGACTGGGACCGGCAGATGTTCGAGAAGTCCCTCGAGGCCATTGCCGGGATGGGGTGCACGAGCTTCTCGGGGTATCCGACGATCCGCATCCGCGCGGCGAACGGGGAGATCACGCTCGACATGACCGCCGCCGACGCGCAGATGAAGCTCATCCGCTCAAAGGGCTTGACGCAGATGATCAGCTCCTACGGGGCCGCGAACAACATCGGACTCTACGGACTCTATCAGGGACCCACCGACGCCCAGGCGAAGCAGGCCGGCTTTGCCGACGCCCAGGCACTCGTGACCGCCGCGTGGAAAGCGGTCGACGACCACGCCGTGGCCAACGACTGGGTGCCCGTGGCGTGGAACCTGTGCGACGAGCCGGGCGGCGCCGGCATTCCGCCCATCGTGAAAAACTCGAAGATGCACCTCGCAGCGTCGAAGGGTCTCAAGCGGACGTTCTTCATGGGGGCCACCTCGATGACCGGCGACGACCCCAAGAACCCGCACTACGAACTCTGCCGGGCCCTTCAGATCCCGTCCTTGAACCTCCACGACGAGGCGTCCCTCGCGGTCATCAAGGCCGCCGGCGGCCGACCGTCCTTCTACAACGGCGGCAACCGCTGGACCTACGGCCGCTACATGAAGATGCTCGTCGTCAAGCACGACCTCGCGCTGCGACTCACCTGGCACTATAACTGCGTCGCCGGCGACCCGTACTACGCCCTCGACTGCCGCGAGGACGACTACTGCTGGTTCAACACCAACGAGAAGGGGGAACTCGTCCCGTCGATGTCGATCCTCGGACAGATCCTCCCGGGACTCAACGACTACCGCTACCTCTCGACGCTCCAGAGGCTCCTGAAGGAGAAGCCGGGTCATCGGAACGCCGCCGCGGCGAGGAAGGTGTTCGACGAGATGGTGGACCTGAAGGCGGGCACCGACCGCGGCCGACAGGTGGACTTCGCCGCCGACCGGGCGACGGTGGTCGAGGCGATTACGTCGCTGCTGAAGTGAAAACGAGACGCTGAGACGCTAAGTCGCTGAGACGCTGAGTCAGAAGCAAAAGAAACGATAATGTCTCTTTTCTTCGTCGCTGCTTCTGCTGTTGCCTTACACTGAGCGTCTCAGCGTCTTGCTGTTGCTGCGTCTCAGCGTCTTGCTGTTGCTGCGTCTCAGCGACTCAGCGTCTTCGCCTCTCCCGTGGTTTCCCTGAGCACTGGCAAACATCCCCGGGGACGGCTACAATGTCGTCATGAAGATCGGCCCCATCCAACCGCGAAACCCGTTCTTCCTGGCCCCGATGGCGGGGTACACGTGTTCGAGCATGCGTCGCGTGTGCATCGAGCACGGTGCGGGACTGGTGTATACGGAGATGGTGGTCGCGGCTCATCTCGTCCGCTCGCCGAAGGACCAGCGCTGGCTCCTGCGGCATGACCCTTCGGAGCGCCCCATCCTCGCACAGCTGGCCGTGGCGGACGCCGACACCGCCGCACGGGCGACCGCGATCGTCAACGAACTCGACTTCGACGGCGTGGACCTCAACCTCGGCTGCTCCGTGCGTCGGATCGTCTCGGACGGGATGGGCGCCTCACTCGCCGCCGACCTTCCCCGGCTGCGTGACGTGCTCACGGCGATGGTGAAGGGTTCACGCATCCCGGTGACGGTGAAGATGAGGAGCGGTCCGGACGCGGGGACGGAGACGGCGGGCGAGACGGCGAAGCTGTGCGAGGCGTGCGGAGCGGCCGCGGTCGCCGTGCACGCACGGACGGCCGGTCAGGCCATTCGCGGGGAGGCGGACCTCTCCGTCATCGTCCGGGTGAAGCGTGCGGTGGGCATCCCCGTCATCGGGAACGGGGGCATCCGCACGGCGGCGGACGCCCTGGCGATGCTGTACCAGACCGGCTGTAGCGCGGTCATGATCGCCCGCGGGGCACTGGGGAACCCCTGGATCTTCCGGCGGGCCGCACAGCTCCTCGCCACCGGCACTCTGCCCCCCAGCCCCACGCCCGGCGACCTCCGACGCGTCATCCTCCGGCACTACCGGCTCCTCGTCGAGGAGAAGGGCCGACGTCGAGCCAACCTCCTCTTCCGAAAGCAGACCGCCTACTACGCGAAGCTCGCCCCGCACCCCCGCAGACTCCGCCACGCCGTCCACGACGCCCGGAGCGACGACGACCTCAGCGTCGTCATCCGCGAGCACGTCCGTTGAGACTTCGCAGCCGCAAAGACGGCCCCGGAAACCCTCTCGGAAATAAGACAATCTCAGTCCGGTATTTGCAGTCAAGAACGACATATACTGCGAATCTCTGGAAAATCTTCGCGGTTTCCGGCCCGCCAGGGGGCTTCCTTCAGGAATTTTCCCAAGTGACCCCCGAAACCGTTTGCATCGGCCCCCTGGTAGAAGAAGTCGCAAGTCGCAACTCGAAACTCGAAAGTCAGAAGCAGAGAAGAAGAAAAAGCGTCGGGAATTCGGGGGCGGGGGACGGGGAGAAATACGTAACATCTTGTTGGGACTGGACTTGCGACTTTCGACTTTCGAGTTTGGACGGTTTCAGAGTGCGACATCCTGCGACATTGTGCGCCATCGTGCGACATCGTGCGACATTGTGCGACATGGATGCGACAGGCTGCGACACGGCCGGCCGCTAGCGCGACACAGCGCGACGGGATCGGACGTCCGCGCGACGGAACCGGCCGTCAGCCGGGGGACCAGACCGGGGCGGCCTGCCCCCGGCATTCCCTCAGAATGCCAGCGACCCGAAGCGGGTGGGGGCGTGGTTGGTGCTGCCCACCCAGCTCCAGACGAGGGATTCTTTCACGGGGTTCCGGTTGCGGCAGACGTGGAAGCCCCAGCGTGTGCCCGCGTCCGACGACGTCCTCAGCACGTCCACCGGCACCGACACCTCGACACTCCACCCGCCCGGGATCCGTCCCGCTTTCGCTTCGACGCCCGGGTCGAGGTACTCGCCGCGCTTCGGCGCCAGGACGCACATCTTCCCGGCGGCGTTGACGAGCACCTGGATGTAGTCGTCGCCTCGGCCCCCGACGTCGATGAAGATCTCGACCGAGTCGTCGGCCCAGATACTGGAGAGGTTGTCGGCGGCGGTCTTGAGCCTCAGCCCGTCGAGCTTCGGCTCCTCGCAGCGCACGCCGACGGTCACCACGTCCGGGGTCGCGACCGCGCTCACCTCGGTCGCGACGTCCGAGGGTTCGCCGTCGTTCATGCGCAGGAAGTTGGCGGACCGCTCGGCCTTCTCCCACAGCGGATCGTCGAGGCGTCCGGTGAAGACGGGGGCGTGGTCGGCGTGAAGTGCGTGCAGTGTCGGCCGCTCGAACGCTTCGAGTTCGGCGAAGCGGTTGAAGAGCTTCTCGTACGTCCCACCCTTGATCAACATCGGCTGAAGCCACGCGCACGCGCCCCCGCGGCCGTAGCACTCGACCCGGATGTGACGGCTCATCACGTCCGTCGCGTCGAAGTGCAGTTCCGGCCCTTGGGCCGAGCCGATGCGGGCCCCGTTCATCCTGAAGACGTTGAAGGCATCGGCGTTCGGCGCGACGACGGTCAGCTCGGTCCCGCTGCACGAGACCGTTTCGACCTCGACGCCCGTCGACGCGTAGAAGGCCCCGGTGCGGAGGGCGTCGAGCACCGCTTCAGCGGTGCGCTCGGTCACGCGCACGACGTTCCACGCGCGGCCGATCTGTTCCGCCCGGTGTGCGTCGTCGTTGGCGAACCCCCACACGCTCCGGCCGGCCAGCAGCAGACGCTCCCATTTGTCCACCGCCAGGTGCGACCCCGCCTGGTCCATGCAGACACCGTTGAAGACCTCGATCCCGACGTACCCCTGAAGCCGCATCAGGGCCTCGAAGCTGTAATGGTTCCATTCCTCCATCCAGCTCGGGTGACAGAGGACGGCGAAGCCGCTCGCGGCGTTGATCCGGTCGATGACCTTCTGCCGGTCGGGGTGCGGCTCGACCCTGAGGCGGGCGCCGACGTCGAGGAGGTGCGGACCGTTGCCGCTCACCTCGTTTCCCGATATGAGCACCATCCCGTGCGGGTCGAGGCCCGCGGGGGCGCCGAACACGTCGTGGTCGCTCAAGCCCAGAAAATCGTGTCCCAGGCCGGCGTAGGCGGCGATCATCTCCTGCGGGTCCCAGCGTCCGTCGGAGCGCGACGTGTGCACGTGAAGGTTCCCCTTCATCCACATCGCGTCACGGTTGAAGACCGGTGAAACCAGTTTCGCGTCGGCCATGCGTGTCTCCTGCGGTTGGGTTGGAAGTTGGCTATTGTGGCGACACGCGAGGGAAAGTCAAGTGGCGGGATGGGCAAATCGTCGAGGGCAAAGGAAACGGGCGACCCCGGAGGGCCGCCCGTCTCGCGCAGTATCCGCGTGCACGGTGAGCGTCTACAGCGCCAGCATGAACGCCAGCAGGTCCTTCTTCTCCTCTTGGGTCAGTTTGAGTTCCAGAACCAGGTTGAAGAACTCGACCGTGTCTTCGAGCGTGAGGAGACGACCGTCATGGAGATAAGGCGGCGAGTCCTTGATGCCCCTTAGCGGGAAGGTCTTGATGGGTCCGTCGGCCGAGGCCATCCGGCCGTTGATCATCTTCGGCTGGTAGAACCGTTCCACCTTCAGGTTGTGCATGAGGTTGTCGGTGTAGTAGGGCGGGACGTGACAGACGGCACAGTTGCCCTTGCCGTGGAAGACCTTCTCGCCGTTGAGTTCCGAGGGTGACGCTTTCTTCGCATCGAGCTTCCCGTAGAGGTTCAGCTTGGGTGCGGGCGGGAAATCGAGAAGGGCCATCACCTCCGCCATGAAGTGCACCTGGCTCCCGCGCTCGAGGATGTTCGCCCCCTTCTTCTGTGCGATCACCGGGTCGCCGTCGAAGTAGGCGGCACGCTGCTCGAACTCGGTGAAATCCTCGATGCTCTTGAGTGCCCGCTGGGAACCGAACAGACGCTGCACGTTCACGCCCCGGAGCGACGGGGTGTCGAGACGGTGTCGGAATTCCTGCGGGCGTATGTCCCCGACGAGGTGCGTGGTGCCGTTGGTGTGACCGTTCACGTGACAGTCGAAACACGTCACCCCGCGGCTGGGACGTGCACTGCGACGGTCCGTCGTCTGGTTGAACTGCTGCTGCGGGAACGGCGTCACCAGCAGACGCAGTCCCTCGATCTGCTTGGGGTTCAGGATCCCGTTGAACAGGTCGAAGTAGTTGTCGATCGTGACCACCTTGCCCTGCGAGACGTCGCCGAGGTCGCCTCGCGTGGTCAGGAAAATCGGGGGCGGGTACTCCGCCAGGAAATGATCCGGAATGTCGAAATCGAGATCGAACCGTGTGAGGTCCCGTCCCTCCTGACGCTTGATCTCGTCGATGTGGAACCTGGGGAACACCATCCCGCCCTCGGGGTGGTTGGGGTGGGGCAGGGGATAGAACCCGGCGGGGAAGAGGTCCTTCGCCCGGACGTCCTCGGGCGTCATCATCGCGAGCTGCTGCCACGTCGTTCCGGCCGTCAGCCTGGCACGCACGCCCGACTGCACCGCCTTGCCGCGCGTCATCGTGACCTCCCGCATCGGCCGGTTCGAGAGATCGTACCGCTGGTTCAGGAGTGTCATGTGACGGGCCAGGACCGCGGGCTTCTGTGCCTCCATCCTGGCTTTCATCACGTTGAAGTCCTCTTCGCCGGCGACGGGGGCGTAGCTGGTCTTCCCGCGCGTCGCCGCCTGCTGGGCATAACCGGAAAGCACCGCCGTCAGCACCGCAGCCGCGGTCATGACGCAAACCGCAGGCAGCCAAGACCTTGCGTTCCTCATCGCGGGTCCTCCTCTTTCTGAAAGGGACGGCATTCTAAAAGGCCGAGTATCGTCAATTCCCTATACATCGGATCACAGCGGGCTGTCAAGAGGAATTCTCACGGGATTGTGTCGTTGGCAGTGTGGGACGCGTCAGCCGCCGGAGACCTCTTCGCCGGGCTCGTGGGGGGCGGGGGACTCGGCGTACGGTGCGGGCTCGAACGGCTTCGTCGCGAAGATGTCGATCTTCTCCCAGGTGTTGCGTTTCCACCGCCAGAGGAGGGTGAGGCCGAGCGCGCAGATGTAGACCGTGGCGCCTCCCCACGCCCCGGCGACGCCCCAGTCCATGACGTCGGTGAAGAGCCACACCAGCGGCAGAAAGATGAGCCACGCGTAGAGGACCCCGGCCAGCGCCGGGAAGCGCGTGTCGCCCGCGCCTTTCAGCGCACTGTTGTTGATGATGGCCATGGCGTCGAACGCCTGGAAGATCGCCGCGAGGACCAGCACGTTCGCACACAGCTCGACGATGCGGAGGTTCACGGCCGACTCGGCCGCCGTCGTCGCCTCCTTGAGGAAGATGTGCGGAATCCGGTGTCGGAACAGGAAGAACATCAGTCCCATGAAGAACATGTATCCCATGGCGAGCTTGAGCGCGGTGGACGCACGCGCCCTCGCGGTGTCGAAATCGCGTCGACCGATGTTCTGTCCCACCAGCGCGGTGGTGGCGATGCCCAGACCGACCGTGGGCATGAACGAGAGGTGCAGGGTCTGACCGGCCATGTTGCTGGCGGCGAGCGGGAGCTTGCCGAGCCGGCCGACGAACCAGTTCATGAAGATGCCCCAGCTCAGCACGTCGAGCGTCCAGCTGAGCCCCGCCGGCCACCCCACGTGCAGCAGTCTCGCCATGCGCTCGCGGCTCATCCGCCACACCTGCTTCGAGCGGAACCGTCGGGCGTAGCCTCCCGAGAGGAAGAGTCCCACGAGGACGACCGCCTGCAGCGTCGCGGCGATCGCCGTCGCCAGCGCCGCCCCGCGCACCTCCATCGCCGGGAAACCGAGCTTCCCGTAGATCAGCACCCAGTTCAGGAACACGTTCAGCGCGTTGGCCACCAGCGCCACCACCATCGACACCTTCGGACGACTGATCCCCTGGAAGAACCCCGTCATCGCGTGACACGCCCCCATCCCCGCGATGCTCAGCAGACGCCACTGGAAGTAGACCACTTCGTGCACCCGGACGTCCGCCTCGTGACCGATCATCCGAAAGAGCCATGGCGACACGGGCCACAGCAGCAGCGACACGGCCCCGCCGATGACGGCGATGTACAGCGCCTGCCACACGTATCGCGAGCACTCCGAGAACTCGTGCCGGGCGAAGCTCTGCGACACGAACGTGTTGGTGCACGAGAGGATGCCCCCGACGAACGAGACGAAGACGAAGACGAGGATGCCCGCCGGGCTGACGGCCGCCGCCTGCTCGACCCCCACGCGCGCCACCATCACGTAGTCCGCGAACCCCATCACCGTCGACGAGGCCATCGCGACGATGATGGGAAACGCCATCGCGAGCACCTCGTGCAGACCCGAGCGGTAGACCCTGGGCGGGACCAACTCGGGCAGCGGCTCGGCGGGGGTCTCGGGTTTGAACGACTCACTGCACATGACGTTGCTCCCCAGGACGGCAAAGGGCGCATCTTAGCCCTTGGGGGCGGCCGGTGTCAAGCCCGGCGTTCGGCGGGTCCGGTGAAAACCGCTTGCAGTTCCCGGGTGTGCCGGATAGGGTGACGTTCTTGAGGACCCCAGACGGGAGCGTGCGATGGGAACACCCAACGTCGTCTTCATCCTGTCCGACCAGCACCGGTGGGATTTCATGGGGCACGAGACGAACGGCGTGACGTTCACGCCGAACCTGGACGTCCTGGCCGAGACCGGGGTCGCGTTCCGCTCGGCCTGGTGCACCTCACCCCTCTGCTCGCCGTCACGGGCCGCAATCGCCTCCGGTCAATACG
This sequence comes from Planctomycetota bacterium, assembly GCA_035530235.1. GTDB lineage: Bacteria > Planctomycetota > DG-23 > DATKVD01 > DATKVD01 > DATKVD01. The sequence goes on from DATKVD010000350.1 coordinate 17,489, forward strand.
CCGTGAGCAGCGGATGTTTCACGAACCTCCACGAACTCCCGCCCGGAACCTCGGGCTTCGTCTCCCAGCTCCGCAGTGCCGGCTACCGCACCGGCGCCGTCGGCAAGACCCACATGGAAATCCACGCCTACCATTCCGACCTCACCTTACTGAAGCACCGCACCTACATGGATTCGCTCGGATGGGACGGGGTCTCGGAGGTGTCGGGTTCGGGGATGCTGAAGACCGGCATCCGCTGTGCCTACAGCGAGTTCCTGAAGGGGGAGAGGATGTTCGAGGAGGTGCTGGCGTTCTACAAGCGGTGGCGCTACTTCATGGACCGTGCGGGTCCTTCGACGGGCCCGCCTGACCGGGGAAGGCCGAGAGGTGGACAGCTTCGGGAGTTCGAGTGTCAGGCGTGGCCGTTCGAGGAGCGGTTTCACGAGACCCGCTTCATCGCCGATGAGGCCGTTGACTGGCTCAGACGACAGGCGGCGCTGGGCCCGTTCTTCCTGCACGTCGGATTTGCCGGTCCGCACAGTCCCATCGAACCCCTGCCGCGCTTCATGGACCTCTACCGCGACCGCGAGGAACCCATGCCCCGGGGCGTCGCGTCGTGTGAGCCGTGGCTCGTGGACGGCCGCCGCGGCTATCGCGCGATGATCAGTGAGATCGACGAGCAGGTCGGCCGCATCCGGGCATTCATCGACAGGCTCGGCCTCCTCGACGACACGATCTTCGTCTACACCGCCGACCACGGCGACATGGCCGGGGATTTCGGGCTCACGGGGAAGGTGTGCTTCTTCGAGGGGAGCGTGCGTGTGCCGCTCATCATCTCGGGTCCGGGCGTCGCGGGCGGACGTCACACAAGCGCTCTCGTCGAACTCATCGACCTCGGGAAGACCCTCTGCGAGCTGTGTGGGGTCCGGCCGCATGCCCGCGACCAGGGACGGAGCCTGCTGCCCGTGCTTTCCGCCCGGTGTGAGACGCACCGCGACTCCGTCTACGCCGAGATGGGCTGTGACCGCATGATCTTCGACGGCAGACACAAGCTGATGTGGGGCGACCCGCTGCTCGATGAGCGCAAGCTCGGCCGACTGCACCTCGACAAGCCCGTCAACATCCCGCCCTCGCCGCCGAGACTCTACGACCTCGAGGACGACCCGCACGAGTTACGCGACCTCGCGAACGACCCGGCGTCGAAGCCGATCATCGAGGCCCTCGTCCGCAGGCTCGGCACCCCCACCCTCGAACACGTCAAGACCCAGCCCAACAAGCCGCGGGGGGAATACAGGCCGTTGTGAATCACCCGGAACCATGGAGGCGGGAATGACAGCCCCCGACTTGCGGGTCCTCAGGCGGAGCGACCTGCCTGTCCGTGCCCTGCTGGAGCAGGCCGGGCGGGTCTTCCGCGACGAGTTTCCGAACGATTCCGGCAACGCCTGCTTCGGCGTCGCGTGCGAAGGCGGACGGTTCTTCGTCAAGCATTCGGACAGGCTGGATCGCATCGCGGCGCTTTGTTGCGTCGAGCAGCTCTACGCACGTGTCCCGCACCCGTCGCTGCCGCCGCTGCGGAACGGCTTTCCCACGCCGGACGGCTACGCGCTGGTCTTCGACTGGGTGGACGGTGAGCACTACCGAGGGGAGACCGTCCGCGAGCGGTTCGCCGCGCTGCCGGTGACGGAGAAGCTGCACGCGTTCGAGACCGTGCTGGACCTGCACGTTCAGCTGGCCGCGGCCGGGTACGTTGCGGAGGACCTCTACGACGGCTGCTTCCTCTACGACTTCGACGCGCGTCGGCTGTACGTCTGCGATCTCGACGAGTATCACGCAGGTCCGTTCGTGCTGGACCGCGGGCGGACGTTCGGCTCGACGCGGTTCATGGCTCCGGAGGAGTGGGTGCGCGGGTCCGTCATCGACCAGCGCACAACGGTCTACTCCCTCGCGCGGACCGCGGCAGTGCTCCTGGGTGACCGGGCGGGCTCGCCGGAGAGTTTCTGCGGCCCCCCCGCGATGCAGGCAATCATAGACCGGGCCACGCACCAGGACCCGAAGGAGCGGTTCCCCTCCGTCGACGCGTTCGCCCGGGCGTGGCGAAAGACTGCGACACCGGGGTGATCACTTCCTCCCGCCGGGGAACCGGTGATAGCCCGTCAGGTCGATCTCTTCTCCCGGCCGCGCCCAGTCGAAGTTCACGATGCCTGTCATCCTGAGCGAAGCGAAGGATCTGGCTGCGAACGCAGAGAATTCCCGGCATTCGGGGCCAGATTCTTCGTCCCGAGAAGTCGGGACTCAGAATGACAGCGTGGACGGCTACCTGCAGCCGCCCGGGAACCACGCGTAGTCGGTGAGGTCGATTTCCTTGCCCGGCTTCGCCCAGTCGATGCCCAGTTCCGACGGGAGCCCGTTCTGCTCGTAGCACTTGTGGAGCACGTCGGCGAGGCCCGGGACGAAGGTGACACGGTCGCCGGGCTCGCCCATCACGTCGAGCATCGACTTCGGAAACACGACGACGTCGGGCATCGAATCGTGTGCGGCGTTGATGCAGAGGGTCTGCGAGCGTGCGGCTTCCGGTCCGCAGGTGAGCGGCCCGCCGGACTTCGCCAGCTCGACCGCCTCGCGCAGCTTGCCCGGGATGTGCGGGACGTCGAGTTCACTGTAGTCCTTCGTCGAGCCGTCCTTGAAGCGGGCGACGATCTTCCCCCGCCAGTCGTCGATGCGCTCGCTCGTGACGACGGCGCCCGCGAACTCGTGGCGGAACGCGGTCGGATCCTTCACGTCCACCGCGTGGGACGAATAGAAGAGGACCTCGACACCCTCTTCGGTGACGGCGCGGATGGCACACGTGTCGAAGTTGGTGATGTCGTTGGCGCGGTAAAGCTCGGCGGTCACCCGC
>DATKVD010000351.1:0-5423 GCA_035530235.1 Planctomycetota bacterium
CCGATGACGTCGCGGACTACGGGCCCTTCAGTGGCGGCGGCTACGACGACAGCCACAATAGCGACTACGAGATGCTCGGCGACAGGTTGTTCGAGACCTCCGGGTGGAGGGGCGGGACCACGGGGACTGACGACTCGATCCACTACGGCACCCTTGCCGGCGGCGGCTGGCAGGAATTCTGCTCCAGCTCCAGGAATGCCGCGGGGGTTAATATCGCCGACAGCCCGGAACTCGCGGTCGGCATGGTCGACGGGACCGACTACGGCTCCCCGGGTCTGCACTACGCCATCTGGACCATAGCCGACGGCGAGCTCTATCTGTTCATCGACCTGGACGATAATGGTAGTGCCAACGATGTAGGCGAACAGCACCTCGCCTGGGACGACGACGGCGCCAACGAGCCGTCCGTCTGGAGAGACATCGAGCTCATCACGGACGCCCAGGGCAAGATGGTTATCGTGGGCGTCGGGCTCGACCGGGCGGGCGGTGACCGCATCATCTTCCTCCCGCTGGACGACAACGGCGTCTACGACAACACCGACGTCGCCTATATCGCGGGCGGAACCGACTGGGACATGGGCAACGTGAGACACTTTGAAATCCAGCTGATTCCCGAGCCCGCGACGATGCTGCTGCTGGGAACGGGTATCCTGGGCGCCATCGGCTACATCCGCAGACGCCGCATGACGTAGCGGACCGGGTCTGACGACCGGCACCGAAGCAGGACAAGCCTCCTCCGGCTCGACCGGAGGAGGCTTTTCTGTACCGACGGTCCGTGGGGAGGTGTGCGTCTTCTTTCGCTTGATTTCCCGGGACGTCCGGCATAGACTGACGACGCTCACCCACCGGGAGATACGGATGGCCCCACCGGAAGCGACCGCCGGGAGATGGCTGGAGGGACTGGAGCGTCCGGGGTCCCTGCTGAGGCGACACCTCGCACAGGCGTGCGGGGGCGAACGCGCGCTGACGCCCGGGCGGCTCGCCCCCTACCGTGACGCCCTCGCACGGTTCTGCGCACGCTTCGGCGCGGGACGTCCCGTGCAGATCGTCCGTGCCCCCGGACGGCTCAACGTCCTCGGGATGCACATCGACCACCGCGGGGGCTACATCAACGCGATGGCGCTCGACCGGGAGATCGTCCTCGTCTTCTCGCCGGCCGACGACGACACGATCGACGTGGTCAACCTCGACGAGGCCCTGGGCCGACGCACCTTCCGCATCTCGGAGATCACGCCGCCCGGACCCGTCGACGAGACGCAGGCGTGGCTCGACTGGACGCAGACCCTCGCCACGGGACGCATCGAGGACGGCACGTCGCAGGACTGGGTCCACAAGCTGACGGCCCCGGCGGTTTACCTGGCCCGGTTCGCGTTTCCCGGCCGGAAGCTCCGCGGCCTCTCGGGCGTGATGACGGGCAACATCCCGGCACGCGTGGGACTGAGTTCGTCCTCGGCGGTGGTCGTCGCGATGATGACGGCGGTCGCGACGGTGAACGAGCTGCCCCTGGCGGGTGAAGGACTGGTGCGGCACTGCGGGGTGGCGGAATGGTACGTGGGGACGCGCGGGGGGTTCGGCGACCACGCGTCGATGATCTGCTCCAAGGCGGGACACCTGCTGCACGTCCGCACGGTGCCGGAACTCCACGTCACCGGAACCGTCCCGTTCCCGGCCGACTACCGGCTGCTGGTGTTCCATTCCGGGCACGACGCCGACAAGACCGGTCCGGCCGGCAACATCTTCAACGAGCGCACCGCCACCTACGAGATGGCCGAGATGCTCGCCTCACGGTTCCTGCAAGAACGGCACGTGGCGTTGTGGCGGGACCTCTCGCGTGAACGGGCCGACCTCAAGACCCCCAAGCCGGTCCACCTGGGGGACATCGCCGAGCGGCTCTCCTCCGCCGACATCTACGACCTGATCGGTTCGATTCCCGACCACGCCCACCGCACGGCACTCAGGGAGATGCTGGGCGATGCGTCGACGGCACTCGAGCGTCAGTTCGTCACGCACCGTGAGCCGAAGGGGGGGTACCGTCTGCGTCAGGTGCTGCTCTACGGCATCGCGGAATGCGTGCGGGCCATCCGCGGGCCGGAACTGCTGAAGGCCGGCGACGTCGAGGGCTTCGGACGTCTCATGACGCTCTCGCACGACGGCGACCGTGTGAGCGGCATCGGTCCGGAACTGTCGGCGCTCAAGTCGGGCCTCGACACCTCGATCGACGTCTGGGAGCAGCCCGGGGACTACGCCTGCTCGACGGACGAGATCGACGCGATGGTGGACATCGCACTCTCGGCGGGAGCGGTGGGGGCGCAGGTGAGCGGCGCCGGGCTCGGCGGCAGCACCATGGCGCTCGTTCCCGTCGGACGCGAGGACGCCGTCATCCGGGCCATGGCCCACGGGTACTTCGAGCCCCGGCACATCCCACCCAACCACCTCGTCGCCGTGCCGGCCAGGGGCGCCTCCGTCGTCTGAACGTCCCGGGTCGTCCCGCCGCCCCACGGAAAGAACGAGACTGCAGCACCCTTACAGTGCGAAGGCATGTCATCCTGAGCGAGGGCGAAGCCCGAGTCGAAGGATCTGGCACCGGAAGTGCGAGGCGCCTGGAGCATCTAACAGAATGAGCTTTTGCTGTTGACGAGAAGCCCCGTAAGGGGCGTCAGTGAATAGCCGGGGGCGTGAGCCCCCGGTGGGGATTCCCATATTCGCCCGAGCCCCAACGGGGCGACAGGTCGCCGACGCGCCATAGCCGCTGTGGCGACGGCGCGAAGTCACGCAACGCTTCTCCCGCCCCTCCGGGGCTGAACATTCTTGCTGGGCGCGCGTACCGGGGGCTTGCGCCCCCGGCCAAATCCCTCCGCCCCTTACGGGGCTGTTCACATGGAAGCCACCTCATTCCGTTAGACGCTCTTAGGCTGGTTCGCAGGTCTCTCGGACGAAGCGGCCGGATTCTTCGTCCCGACAAGTCGGGACTCAGAATGACCTCCACGCTGCAATGGTGCTACCGTCTCGGAAAAACCTTGAAAACCGTCGGCAGCCGTGTAGGATTCCCGCAGTTTCAATCACCCCTGACACCGGACATCGCCATGACCCCGAAAGACCCCGACGCCCCGTCAGAGCGCTGGCGTCTCCTCTACCGGATGCGCGTCCTGCTGATGGTGCCGCTCTTCTACGTGATGGCGTTCTGCACGTGGCGGCAGTACGGCAACGACCTCGTGGTGTTCACCGTGGGACCGGGCATCTTCCTGGCGGGACTGCTGATCCGCATCTGGGCCCACATGCACCTGCGTTACCGGCTGAAGGCGAAGACGACGCTGACGTCCACCGGACCCTACCGTCACGTGCGCAACCCCCTCTACATCGGGAACACCCTCATCCTGGCCGGGGTGTGCTTCACGTCCAGGGTGATATGGTTCGTGCCGGTGGTGGCGGCGTATTGCGCCGTGCTCTACAGCTTCGTCGTGAGGTATGAGGAATCGCATCTCACGGGGAAATACGGTGAGACCTGCCTGGCCTACCTGCGGACGGTGCCGCGGTGGATGCCGCGTCTGGCACCCGGGACGCCCGACCAGCCGTCGCGGGCCCGGCAGTTCCTGGTGGCGAGCATCGCGGCGGAGGTCCGGAACCTCCTCCTGTTCGTGATCCCGGTCGCCAAGGAGTTCCTCACCGGACCCTGAGCGCTCTCCCCTGAGTTGTCTGGTGTACGAGCGAGGCGGGGCGCCCCTTCGACTTGCTCAGAGCCATGAGCCCTTCGGCCTTGAACTCAGGGCCGAAAGGCCTGTCGAATGGCTGCTCCGCCACGGCAATCATGGCCCACCGGGTGTACTCCAAACCCCACACGCCCTAAGTCCTTTCGGCGGAAGCGTTAAGCGTCATTCGTGCGTCCGGGCGGCGGCTGGATGTCCGGGAAAAACGACAGACGGCGAGGCGAAGGTCTGTTTAAGGGATTTAACTCCCGCCGGCATCGCGTCTGCAAGCCGTTTCACGGCAACGACTTCCGCACGGTTCAAGACATTCAACGCCCCCGGAGGTCGTCTTTGGCACGCCGTTTGCAGTATTCGTCGCGCGGAAGACGTTCCGGAAGACGTTCCGGGAAGACAGGCTCTGGCTTTGTTCGCCTTCATCCGTCGACGTGGGAGCAGCGGTCCCACCGCCGGTTCCGACGAATCCGGATGAAGGGAAGGCCCCTTCCGGTTCAGGCCGGAGGGGGCCCTTTTTTTTGTGTCCTCGCGGCGGGCGCCTCGGCGCTTTCGCTTGGTTTTTCCGCGTCCCCTCTCATGGTGACGGGTCGCCATGGGCAGCACGGCGTGCAATATTGCCTCTTTCCCCCGCTTGGGGGAGCGGGACAAGGACGCCTGGGAAGGTCGCGCACCAGCGCACGGTCAGAGACGGTACTCCCTCGCAATGGTCACGTTGCAGGCCAGAAGGCCGAGCGCGCCGATGATTTCCAGCGTCTCCTCGATGCCGTCCACGACGGGGGCCCCCGGCGCCCCGCCGCTCATGGCGGCCGCCTCAACGATCTCGCACGTCAGCACCGCGGGAACAGCGAGAACAACCAGGCCGAGAAACACCCACGCACGACGTCTGAGCCGGCTCGCCGCCGGCATGGCGGCAATCATCCTGCCAAGAGCGCAGCTTATGATCACCAGAGCCGTCAGAGCCGCCGGACCATACACCAGAACCCACGAGAACCCCCACCCCTCGATGCGCGAACCCGCCGTCAGACCGGTCGATGCCTCCAGGCGCGCACCGAGCCTCTCGTGAATCATCAGCCCTTCGTCCGCGGCCAGGAAAACACAACCCGCCGCACACAGAATGAAGAGCACTCGGAAATAGCGGGGGAACCCCTTCCGCAGCCGACCCAGGGATGACAGGGGCACAAACGACATCCCACACACCAGGATCAGAAACCCCTCGAAGCAGACGGCCAGGGTCACCTCATGTCTCAGGTCCAGGTTCCGGTGAATCCACCCCGCAAGACCCGAGCCTGCCGCGATATAGGGAGTCGCCAACGTCCATCCCGTGAACACCACCGAGAGAAGCACGAGGGGAAGGAGCAGTCTCTGGGGAAGCTCTGACAGCTTCATTCGACGACCTCCCTCAAGTGCCCGATGCCGGGCGATCACACGGGATGCCCCCTGTAAGCAGTCATCGGCCCGTTGGTGCCCCCGCATGAAGCGTTTCCCGCGGCGAACGCGTGATCCGGATCGCGGCACTCTTTCTCTTGATTTGCCGACGCCCCGCGCTTAAACTCGCCGAATCTTCGAGGAGGTGTCAATGGGCGGGAAAGATCAAGGGCGTTTCGACGGGCATTTCGGGCCCTACGGGGGTCAGTATGTCCCGGAGACGCTGATGCGGGCGCTCCTGGAGCTGGACGAGGCCTACGCGGAGGCGAAGGCGGACCCGGCGTTCCAGGCCGAACTCGA
>DATKVD010000352.1:0-11030 GCA_035530235.1 Planctomycetota bacterium
CCGTCAAGTCGGTGGACGAGGACCCGTGGATTGTCCTCGTCTTCGAGGACCCGAAGGTATCCGGGGTCGAGGCGGGTCGCGACGCGGTCTGGACCGACGCCTACTTCTTCAAGGTCTGGGGCTACAACGACGGCAGGATGAAGGTGCCCCTGCTGATGGGCTTCCGGGTGCACAAGCTGAAGGCCAGGAACGTCCTGGGACCGGTGGCGTCGGTCGTGCTGGGGGGCTGCGTCGCAGTGGTCATCCTGCTGTGGCTGTGGCTGAGACACGGACGCCGCCAGAGCGAGGTCCTGCGGCAGCGCCTTGCCCGTGAGGACACCGAGGATCTGGAGATACCCGAACCCGCCTCCCTCCCCCGTGATGAAGTCCCTGGGCCGTCGTGACGCGACGGGCACGTCTCCGGTCCGCACGGCGGCGCGTCACCGGAAGAACGAGTCACGGTTCTGGGCGAGGTCGATGCGGTCGAGCACCCGGTCGATCGCGAAGCCGATGAGTCCGCTCAGAAGGTAGGTGGTGAAGATGATGGGAAGGATGAACTCGCGCAGCACCGCCACCAGGAAGATCATGAACACCAGTCCGAGGAGGAACGGGAACGAGCGCTCACCGCGCGTGAGTGTGTGGATGAGATGCACGTAGCGGACCTTGCTCACCATCAGCAGTCCCACCCCCAAGAGTAACAGCGGCAGGACCACCGGGGCCACCCACCGGAAGTCGTACTCGTGCAGCAGATTGACGTGGAGGATGACGAACGAAGCGATCATGCCGGCGGCCGGGGGTGAGGGGAGACCGACGAAGGAGCGGTGGTGTTCGTCTTCGGGCTGCGTGGTGACGTTGAAGCGTGCGAGGCGGAGGATCGCACAGACGAGATAGACGATGCACGCCACCCAGATGAGCCGGGCGGGCCAGCGCTGGTAGAATTCCGAGAGCACCGACATCGCCAGTGCCGCCGGGGCCACCCCGAAGCTGATCCCATCGCACAGCGAATCCAGGTGCGCCCCGAACTCACTGGTCTGTCCCGACATCCGGGCCACCCGACCGTCCAGGGCGTCGAACACCATCGCCGCCAGGATCAGCCACGCCGCGAACTCGATGCGCACCAGCTGGTTCACCCCCGTCTTCGGCATCGTGGCGAGGATGATCGCCCCGAACCCGCAGAACAGACTCCCCAGCGTGATGAGTGTGGGCAGCACGGGAAAGCGGCCCTGCCGGGTCGTGGTCATTTGAGCACCCCGATCACGGTTTCGCCGGCCGCCACGTGGTCCCCCACCGCCACCTTGAGTTCGGCAAGGTGCTCCGTCGGGACGCACAGGTCCGTCCGTGAGCCGAACTTGATCATGCCGAACAGCTCCCCGCGTGCCAGAACCTGTCCCGGCGTGCACTCACACACGATGCGTCGTGCGATGACACCGGCCACCTGCCGCACCACCACCGCCGCCCCGGGGACCTCGTCACTCTCGATGAGGAGTGCGTTCGACTCGTTGGTCCGGGCACTCTCGGACTTCATGGCGTTGAGGAACTTCCCACGCCGGTAATCGGTCGAGGCGAGACGTCCGGAGCACGGGACACGGTTGAGGTGCACGTCGAAGATGGAGAGGAAGATGCTCACGCGTCGGGTCTCGCCGCCCAGACGCACGTCGTCACAGGTGTCGATGTCGGTGACGCGGCCGTCGGCCGGGGCCACCAGCAGTGCCGGACCCTCCGGCACCCGGCGAACCGGGTCACGGAAGAACCACAACAGCCACACGAACGCCGCGACGAACAGCGGCGTGACATAGATGAAGTACAAGGCGCTCACGATCGATGCCACCACCAGTGTGGCACCGTACTGCCACAACTCCCGACGGGCGTAGCGTGTCAGAGGGATCCTCATGGGTCCGTCACTCCGGTTCACGCGTCGACGTCACGCACGAAGTAGAACCCACAGACGTCTTCGAGGTAGCGCAGGTCCCGGTGGTCGATGGGGAAGTTGGCACACTGGTTATAGCGCCGCGTGTAGACCAGGCAGTGACTGCCGTTCTCGAGGGACGGGCACTTGAACATGATCCGGCAGCACGAGCCGCACCGGACACACTGCCCCCTCCTCAGACGTCGCATCCGTCTCACATACGCGGGACGGAACCTGGAAAGCCAGTACCTTCGAACCTTGCTCCAGCCCTCGACCAGCCGGACGTAAGAGGTGAAGCGATCCAACGCGCTCCGACGGGGTCGGAGCTGTTCGTCGGCCGCAGGCTCCTCCGCTGCATCCAAAGGGGCTCTCCTCGTGGAAAACGCTGTCATGCTACAAGAAGGTCACTTTACCCTCCCCCACCGTCAAAGTCAAGGTCGTTTCGGGCGAGGCGGTGGGGATTCGCACGGGGACGGCTGGATGTGCCGGAGCCGCCGCACCCCCGGAAACCCTTTGACAATCCCACGTCGTCGTCGTATCATCCCGACTCGCTTCTCGCGGGATTGTTTCAAGTGTCAGCGGGACGTCGGACGATATCCAGTAAGTTCCGAAGTGCGGAAATCCCGCGCTCCGCTTCCGGAACCACCATGGGGGGTAGGTGTTCAAGATGACCACCACAATCGAGAAGGTCAAGGCCAGAGAGATTCTCGACTCCAGAGGCACGCCCACCGTCGAGGTGGACGTGATGCTTGCCGGAGGTGTCCTCGGAAGGGCCGCGGTTCCCAGTGGGGCCAGCACGGGAGCTTATGAGGCCGTGGAACTCCGCGACGGGGACGACAGTCGCTACAAGGGAAAGGGAACCACCAAGGCCGTCAAGAACGTCAACGCCGTCATCGCCGGGAAGCTCAAGGGCATGGACGCCCGGGAACAGGTGGCGATCGACCGGCTGATGATCAACCTGGACGGGACGGACAACAAGGGCGACCTGGGTGCGAACGCGATCCTCGGGGTGTCCCTGGCGGTGGCGAAGGCGGCGGCGGCCGCGAGCGGTCTGCCGCTCTACCGCTACATCGGGGGTGCACGGGCCAACGTGCTGCCCGTCCCGATGATGAACATCCTGAACGGCGGCAAGCACGCCGGCTGGAACATCGACCTTCAGGAGTTCATGATCATGCCCCTGGGGGCGCCCTCGTTCCGTGAAGCCCTCCGCATGGGCAGTGAGATCTTCCAGACGCTCAAGGACGTTCTCAAGAAGAAGGGCTACAACACGAACGTGGGTGACGAGGGAGGCTTCGCCCCGGCACTCAAGGCCAACGAAGAGGCCTGTGAGGTCATCGTCGACGCCGTCTCCAAGGCCGGCTGCAAGCCCGGAAAGGACGTCTTCCTCGCACTCGACCCGGCCTCCACCGAGTTCTACCAGGACGGGAAGTACAACCTCCGCTCCGAGAAGGTCACCAAGACCTCAGAGGAGATGGTCGACTACTACACCAACCTCGTCAAGACCTACCCCATCTGCTCCCTCGAGGACGGTCTGGCCGAGGACGACTGGACGGGCTGGCAGCTCTTGACCAAGAAGCTCGGCGACAAGATCCAGCTCGTCGGCGACGACCTCTACGTCACCAACACCAAGCGGCTCGAACAGGGCATCAAGCTCAACGCCTCCAACTCGATCCTCATCAAACTCAACCAGATCGGGACGTTGACCGAGACGCTCGAAGCCATCAGCATGGCCATCTCGAACGGCTGGACGGCGGTGGTGTCGCACCGGAGCGGCGAGACCGAAGACACCACCATCGCCGACCTGGTCGTGGGGACCTGCACCGGACAGATCAAGACCGGCTCGGTCTGTCGGACCGACCGGATCTGCAAGTACAACCAGCTCTTGCGCATCGAAGAGGAACTCGGATCGGCGGCCCGTTTCGGGAGTGAACTGTGGGTAAGGTGACCGACGGTTCCCGCGACGTCCTGAACACACTGCTCTTCTGGACGCTCATCCTCGCGACACTCGGACTGCTGTTCCTCGTGACCGGTCTGCCCGTCATCCGACAGCGTCACACCCTGGACGTCATGGTCGAGCAGATGACCGCCCGCAACGTCGTCCTCTACGACCAGGTGGACCGTCTCGACAGACAGCGCGTCGCCCTGGTGAACGACCCGTTCTACATCGAGAAACTCGCCAGACGACGTCTCAACATGTGCCGTCCCGGCGAGACACAGTTCACCATCACCCCCACCACCTACGACGGTCACAGGCTGTCCGCCGAACGCCACATCAGCGGCGCCGACCCCGTGGGGCTCTGGCGGCTGTACGGCAGTCTCGGGGCCATCGCCGAGGACCGCATGCTCCGTCGCGCCGCGCTGGTGCTGAGCGCGCTCACCGGGATCGGGGCCCTTGTTCTGTTCGGCCGGGGTGTACGCCGCCGCTCCGTCTGAGCACCCCGCGTCTCCCCTCACGTCACATTTGCGTGGAAATCCCCTCACCCGTCTCCTACAATGGTGCGGAGGGAGGCGTCATGCAGATCCGGTTCACCCCGGTGCGACTCATCATCCTCGCGACGGTCGTCCTCGGCGTCGGGGGGTACTTCCTCGTGGACTGGCTCATCGTGACCGACGTCGAGCGCGTGGAGGCGATGGTGGATCGTCTCGCCCGCGTGGCCGAGATGAACGAAGTTGAAGCCGCCATGCCCCACCTCGACGCGTCGTTCCGCATGGGCCGTCTGGACCGTGACGCGTTCCGCAAGTGGTGCGTCAAGACCCTCACGGTGCTGCGCGTCAGGGAAGTGTCCATCTGGGAGACGAAGGTCGCACTCGACGGACCCGACGGACAGTCGGCACGTGCGGAGGTGCAGACGTTCGTCGAGATGGAGGACCCTCCGGGCTTTCATCGCGTCGACTGGGAACTCGGGTTCCGTCGTCGGGGCGAGGACGTGTGGAAGCTGTCGAGCCTGCGGGCCTTTCATCCGAAGGATCGACGGGAAATCCCCCTGGAGAGCATCCCGAACTGGATTCCATGAGAAAGGGGTCGCGTGGGACGTCGGCTGTGGGTGGGCATCCTGACGGTGCTTCTGACAGGCGGTGTGTCGGCGGCCCAGCCCCGCGTGGTGAGACGACCGACGGGCATCCGCTGGGTGGCCGGCATCGAAGAGGCCCGCATCACCGCACGCATCACCGACGCCCCCGTCATCGTCTACGTCTGTCTCAGCAACCACGCCGCCTGTCTGAACTTCGAGGAGGAGGTCCTCGCACACCGCACGTTCCGCAAGCTGTCGGGCCTGTTCGTGATGGTGCGCGTGGACGCCCGACGACGCAAGGACGTCGCACAGGCCTTCCAGATCACCCGCTACCCCACCCTCCTCTTCCTCGACAGTGCGGGAGAGAGGCTGTATACGCTCGATTCGCAGATGACGGCGAACCGGGTGGTGCAGTACATGGTGCGGACGTTCCTGGTGTCGATGTTCAACAGCGGTCGGCGGGCACGGGAGGCGGGCGAGGTGCGCACCGCCGTCCGTCGGTTCAAGACCCTCATCGCCATCGGCCAGGGCACCCCTCCCGCCCAGTGGGCCGAGCGTGAACTCAAGCGCATCGACGCCGACGGCGTCAAGAAACTCTCCCAGGCCCGGATCGCCCTCGACGCCAAGGACTACCTCACCGCCATGACCCTCCTCGACGATCTGGTCTACCACTGGCGGGCCACGCAGACCGGCATCGACGCCAGGAAGCTGATGGACGAGTTGGCGGCGGACGTGAAGGCGGCCGAGGCACTGACCGAAGCGAGACGTCGACGGGACGCGGACCGGAAGCTTGCACGTGCCCGGAAACTGGAGGAGCAGGGGGACGTCGAGGGGGCGCTCATCGTCTACTGGGACGTCGTGCGCGATTACGCACAGACCCCCGCCGCCGAAGCGGCCGGAAAACGGGCCGATGAACTCGTCGCCGCCGACCGACCGCTTGCACTCCGCGCCGCAAAGACACGCATGACCCGCGACTGCACACTCTGGATGGAAATGGCACTCGCCTTCGAGCAGAACAAGAAGAAGGACAGTGCCATCGTGTACTACCAGCGCGTCATCGCCTACTACCCCGGCACCTCCTGGGCCAAGAAGGCCCAGGACGCCACCCACCGCCTCCTCGGCGTCCAACCGGCGGAGTAGCACCGGACCCGGGGACCCTTCGCCTGACGGCATCACTCGAAGACAAGCCGGCCGAAGGCCGACGTGTCGCGGTAGGTCGTCGCAGCTTCCATCCAGGTGATCGATTCCGCCGGGTCGGTCTGCTTGTTGCGGCAGAGCTGCAGGCCCCACACGTCGCCCGCCGCGGGCGCGCGTCCGATCGTCTCGAACGGGACCGACACCGACACCGTCCATCCGTCGGCGCGGATGCTGCCCTCGGCCGCGGCCGGCAGCTCGCGGATATCCCCGCGGTCGTTCTGGACGGATGCCCGGCCCAGGGCGTTGGCGACGACGTGGACGTAGTGCGCGTCGTTGGCGGGCGAGAGGAACACCTCGACGCTGTCGTCCTCCCAGAGGTGGGCAATGGGTCCCTCGGCGCTGAGCACGAGTGCATCGGCACGCCTGTCGGCGCACGTGAAGTCGAACCGGAGACCTGCGGCCTGGCGGGTGATCGTGCACCCGGTGGCCGACTCGGCCGGCTCGCCGAAACGCTCGATCCGGTGCGAGACGAAATCGGTCACCGTCGCGGGTCCGGAGCCGAGTCGCGTCGTCTTCTTCAGCTCGTCGTCGAGACCGAGGATGCGCAGGGCGTTCCGGCGGAACAGCAGTTCCCGCACCCCTTTCGGGGCGTTGACGGCGTCCAGGAAACCCTCCCAGTAGCGGATGCGCGCGGCCATCGCGTGTCGGTTGCCCATCCCGTCCGTCCCGTAGACCATCTTGCAGAGCGTCCGCATCCCGCCGGCGTCGCCGCCCATCTGGCCCCAGAGGAAGTCGTGCGGCTCACCTCCCCGGCACGAATCGGCGTAGATGTTCGGGTGCTGTCGCATCAGGAGTGCCGCGTGGGTGATCCACGCCCCGCCCATGTGAAACGCCACCAGCTTGAGCGTCGGGAAATCGAGCGTGATGCGGTCGAGCGTGATCGGGTGATACCAGTCGGCCAGCATCCGGATGCCGGTGGGATAGGTCTGCTGCATGATGCGCTGGTCGAGCCAGCCCGTGTGGAAGAAGACCGGCAGCCCGTACGATTCCGCCTTCTCGTAGACCGGGTAGAACGACTCGTCGTCGTATCGTGCCCGGGAGCCGCAGACCTTGAGACCGAGACACCCGATCTCCCGGAAGCGCTCGAGTGCGTCGAGCGCGACCGGCGTCTCGTCGTGCATCGGCAGCCAGCCGAGTGCGATGACGAAGTCCGGGTGCTTCTTCAGGGCGGCAACGAGCACGTCCGCGCGGGGGTCCATGAGACACACCTTCTCGTAGCCCAGTTCGCGGGCCCACGCGACGTCCGTGTCGTCGAGACGGTGGACGTGACAGTCGATAATGCGGGGCATGCTAAGCTCCTTCACACCTGACGCGTGCTGGCTCTCGTGGGAACAGCCGACCGGGACATGGTTTTCGCCATCAACCGACCCGTCGGCGTCCAACCCGCCGAGTGGGACAGGCATTCCTGCCTGTCACCAAGACCGCCGAACAGAAATGTCCGGCCTCTTACCGATCGAGAACACGGGACCAGCCCCTTGGGAAAGAACAACCACGCCTTTACTACACACCGGAGTACACCTCATGGAAACGCCAAGCGTCTTCCTCATTTCGGAAGCGCATCACCATGAAGTAGAGATATCTGAAGCGAAAAGGAAGCCCCTGGACCTGCTTGTCGCTCGCCCTTCGGCAAAGAGCGACCTCGACAAAAGGCATCCTCTCCTCGACCACGTCGCCGGTTTCCGGGTCCAGGCCGCGCACCTCCTTCCACAGGGCCTCGGCGCGTTCCGAGAGAAAGATCCAGTCCATCGTCACAACCCCAAGTTCCCTCAGAGCGGTCTTGTAGTCGTCCCCCCCTGTGTCGCTCCACACGGGAACGTCTGCATAGAATTCGTGGGGAATCTCAATCACAACTGCACGATGCGCCCACAGAAAAAGGAAAGCCGCCACCCACAGCATCATGATCAGCGTGGCGGCCTCCCAGAACCATCCGCGTGGGTCCGTGAACCAGCGGCGCGCCGCCGCGGCAAGCAGAGCGACCGCGGGGATAATCGTGATGACCAAGACCAGCAAACGCGGGATGCCGGGCTTCCGAACGACCAGCCAGCCGGGCCGAACTTCGACACAGCCACGGCCGAGAAGGCCTTCCTTGAACTCCACTTCAGCAAAGTGATAGCCCAGTTCACCCATGCCACTTCCCCTGTGAGGACGAAAACAGCGCCCAGTGCGACCGCTGCACTGCGCCGATCCGTCTGAACGCTCTTTGCGCCGACCCGGACGCTCTCTCCGACGATCTCCTCGTCGCGAAGGTCTTGGAAGCTCAGGCGGGGCTGCGGAGCACGACGACTTCCAGCTCGGCCGGGAGCGTGTCCTCCGTGACTTCCAGTTCGTCGGCCTTCCGCACGTTGGTCTTTCCCTTCAGGAACGGTTTCGCGTCGTCGATGGGAAGCGACATCCCCGGGAGCTTATAGTGCATGGGGACGACGACGCGGGGTCTGAGCTGCGAAATGACCCTATCGGCCTCCGCCGCGTCAATCGTATAGAAGCCCCCCACCGGCACCAGCAGCACGTCCACCTTGCCGACTTCCTCCACCTGGTGCCCGAGCAGCACGTGGCCAAGGTCCCCCGCGTGACAGACGGTCACGCCGTCGAGCTTGAAGCGGAAGATGATGTTGTCGCCGCGCTTCGCCCCCTTCGCCTCGTCGTGGAACGTCTGCGTGCCGACGAAGGTGATGCCGCGGACCTCGCGCGTGCCCGCCCGGTCCACGACCTCGGGCTCACCCGGCACCAGGTGCACCGCGTTGTGGTCGAAGTGTCCGTGCGACACCGTCACCACGTCGGCGGGTTCGTCACTGACGGGCAGTCCGAGCGATTCGTCGAACGGGTCGGTGCGCACGGTGGTACCGTCCGACGTCCTGATCGAGAACGATGCCTGTCCCAGCCAGCGAATTCTCATAACGCGTCTCCTTCGTGGAGGGTCCTGAGTCGTTCGAGCGTTTCGCGACAGGTCAGGTCGCAGCGCAGGGGCGTGACGGTGACGTATCCCCGGTCGAGAAGCGAGCGGTCGTCCTGGTCGGTGGGCTCGAAGGCATGGGCGAGGGAGCGCATCTGGTAGAGTCGTCGGCCGTCGGTGCCGCCCGCATCCTCGTAGACGTCGGGCATGGGCCCGGCACACTGGGCGGCGAAGCGGATGCCGCGGATCTCGACCTCGTCGGGTGGGATGTTGACGTTGATCGCAGGCGCCGACCCCAGATCGAGTGACTCGATCCTCTCGAGCACCTCCAGGAACACGCCCGCCGCGCGGTCGAAGTCGCACCGGTCGGAATAGGCCAGGGACACCGCGACACCCGGGATGCCCATGAGCGAGGCTTCGAGGGCGGCGGCGACGGTGCCGGAATAGAAGAGGTGTGCGCCGATGTTGGCCCCGCGGTTGATGCCCGAGACGACGAGGTCCGGACGCTCGTCCAGGAGCTGATCCAGTGCGAGCTTGACGCAGTCGGCCGGGTAGGCGTCCACGGCGAAACCCGGCACCCCGCCCGCGAGCGTGCGGGGCTCACACGTCACCGGACGCAGGTAGACGATGCCGTGACCGACGCCGCTCGTCTCCTCCATCGGGGCCACCACGGTGAGGTCGCCCAGACGACCGAGCGGCCCCAAGAGCGCCGCCAGTCCCGGGGCGTCGATCCCGTCGTCGTTCGTCAGGAGAATCCGCTTGTTCCTACGGCTCACGTGCGCCTCCGGTGAAATGTCGAATGTCTAATGACGAAGGACGATTCAATGACGAAGCACGAATGAACGGGTGTGCCACGGCTGGCTTGCCCAGCCGTGTTGTCCTGCGACATGGAACGCACGGCTTGACGAGCAAGCCGTGGCACATCCCTGGAGGGGGATTCGTCATTCGTTCATTAGGGCTTGAATCGTCATTCGTCATTCGTCATTCCTCATTGGTTCTGCAGTTCCTCGATGAGTGCGACCATGTTTTCGACGGGGACGTCGCCCGGGATGCCGTGCGCGGGTGAGCAGATGTAGCCGCCGCGTTTGCCGATGGTCTCGATGCGCCGGCGCACCTCGGCACGAACGTCCTCGGGCGTCCCGTAAGGCAGCGTCTTCTGCGTGCTCACGCCCCCGTAAAACGTCAGGTGCTTCCCGAACTCACGCTTCACCGCTTCCACGTCCATCACCTCGGGCTGAAACGGATTGAAGATGTCGAGCCCGAGGTCCACCAGGTCGCCCAGCACGGTGGTGATGTCGCCGCAGGAGTGAATGGAGACGAACTTGCCGTGCGACTTGCTGCGCCCGTACATCCGGTTCACGCACGGCTTCACGAACTTCCGCCAGCAGTCCGGTCCCATGATGAGCCCGTGCTGCTGACCCCAGTCGTCGCCGGTGTGCACCGCGTCGATGGGATGCTCGCACAGGTGGTCGATGACGGCGAGGTTCCAGTCGGTGATCTTCTCGAAGAGGGCCTCGACGAACGCGGGGTCGGTGACCATGTCGACGAGAAGCTGCTCCATCCCGCGCAGGGTCCACGCCCGCTCGAACAGGCTGAACCCGATGGACCCGACGAGGAAATCGTCGGGGAATTCCTCACAGAGCCTCG
Source organism: Planctomycetota bacterium (assembly GCA_035530235.1). Taxonomy (GTDB): domain Bacteria; phylum Planctomycetota; class DG-23; order DATKVD01; family DATKVD01; genus DATKVD01. The sequence goes on from DATKVD010000352.1 coordinate 10,631, forward strand.
CGATCCCCTCGTAGCGCTTCGGGTCGTGTGGGTCGGGGAACCGGAGCCTGTCGAGGTCGCCGTCCGAGAGCACGGCGCCGTCGGGATTGCCGATATCGGGGTCGACGGTGCGGTTCCAGACGACGCCGAACTCGTCACGCCACCACCCGGGCTCGATTTCGGTCCAGGCGTCCGGCGGTCTCGGATCCCCCATCGCGACGTGATTGCCGATTGTCGCCTCGAAGTGCTCGTCACCGTAATGGTCGGCCATCTTCGCCGCCGCGGGGATGGTGAACGAGAGGTTCCACGGACACACGTCGGGAGACCGGTGGTGGAGCGCCTCGATGACGCGTTCCCTGTGGGTCATGCGCGTGCTCCATCCAAAGAAACGGAGAGCCCCCCGACGGTCGGGACGCTCTCC
>DATKVD010000353.1:0-8893 GCA_035530235.1 Planctomycetota bacterium
GGCGGGGTCGTCGCCGAAGGTCTCGAAGGAGAGGTATCCGTTGTACGAGGCCCTGCGGTAGATGGCGAGGAGGCGGGGCACGTCGACGTTGGTGGGGGTTCCGTCGGCGTCGAAGGTGCCGAGCTTGAGGTGGGAGTGGACGGCGAAGCGTGCGACCCGGGCGAGGGCGTCGTAGATGGGCTCGCGCTCGGCTTCGGTCATGCGGGCGTGTCCCGGAAGGAAATTCGTCGGGTCGGGGTTGAGTTGAAGGGCGCTCGAGCCGAAGTGCAGGATCAGTCGGACGAGTTCCCCGGCGTCGTTCATCACCCCGCCGTGGTTCTCGACGGCCAGGGTGACGTTCGTGCGTTCCGCCGTCGGGAGCACCCGCTCGTAGCATTCGTACACCCGCCGCTTCGCCTCGTCCGCGTCGGTCCCGTCGTGAACGTCACCGGTGAAGGTGCGGAGGATGCCGACGCCGAGGTCGCGCGAGATGCGCGTCCACGCACCGAGGTCCTCACACTGCCGGCGGCGCTCGTCGGCGTCCGGGTGGGCGAAATCGTTCGAGACCGCCAGGGCGCTGATCTCGACGGGGAGTGAGGCGAGCTTCGCCCGGAGGTCCGTCAGGTAGCGTGGCGTCACGCTCGGGAAGGTGCCGGTCAAGAGTTCGATGCCGTCGAGTCCGAGCCGGGCGGCGAGTTCGGCGAAGGAGAAGTGATCCATCTCCCGTGCGTCGAACGCCTGGTGAAAGCTCCACGTGCTGCAGCCGATCTTCATGCGGTTTGGGTGTCCCTGTGTCGAAGGGGTTTGTCGGGTGTGAACCTATCGGGTCCGTCCCGCCCAGTTCAGGATGAAGCGTCCCATGCGTCCGGAGGGCAGACGTGCCGTGACGACGAAGTGTGTCCCCGGGGTCGTGGCCACGTTGAACGGCGTCCCTCCCGTGTCGGTGAACTGCTTGCCCTCGAGCGTCACCGGGTCGTTGGGGGCGACGACATCCCGGTGCACGGTGTAGTTCCCCGAGGCCGTCTCGATGGTGAAGGTGACGTCCTGCCAGACGTCGGGGGTGGCGTTCACGATCTGGAAGACGTCGAGGATGCCGTTGTACTTGACCTGTGCGAAGATCTGGACGTACCGGGTGCCGGAGGACCGTGAGCTGGAGCTGCCCGGGGTTCTCGCGCCGGACGGCTCCCTCTTGGCCACGAACACCCCGATGGCGATGACGAGGAAGAGTGCCAGTGCGGCGAAGAAGATGATCCACCCGGCACTCACCCCGCTCCGGGGCGGGGCGACGAATTCCTCGTCTTCGCCCTCGGCCGGCTGGCCCGGCTTGACGGGAGAAGGTCGTCGGGTGGCCTGGAGTGCACGGACGAGAGGCGTGCGGGGGGGCGCGGCCGGCAGGTCGTCCTCGTACACCAGCCCGGCCTCCGGGGTGGGGGCAGGCGCGGGTGCGCCGCGCGACACCGGCATCCCGCCGACCGGCTCCGGTACCACCAGCATCGCCTCGCACTTGGGACACTTCGTCCGACTGCCCGCACGCGACGACGGCACCCGGAACTCCGTCCCGCATCCCAGACACTGAAACTCGATGATCGCCACCTCGTCCTCGTCGGGAATCACCACCGGCCCGTGACAGTGGTAACACTCGATCCTCTGTCCGGCCAGGTACTCCTCGACGTCCAGTGTCTTCCCGCAGTGCTCACAGATGAATTCGATACCCATGTCATGACCCCATGTGAACCGGCAATCTGGCCCGCTTGCAGTATATCGACGTGCGTTCGGATGTCAAGACCGCAAAAAGCCGAAGGCCGAGCGGACGGAAGCACCGGACGCCTACGCCGCTTCTTCCGCCGCTTCTTCTGCCGTACCTTTAGCCTTCAGCCTGCAGCCTTCAGCCTGATTCCCCATTGACTTCCGCCTGTCTGTCTGGTATCTCCGTGCCGACAATACTCGGCCCAGGGGAGGAGCCCGATGAAATACGCCGTGTTCACCGTGTGCATGCCGGAGTTCACCGTCGAGGAGGGTATCGCGAAGCTGGTCGAGTGGGGCTACGACGGGGTGGAGTGGCGCGTCGTGAACCAGCGGCCGTCCGCCGACGGCAGGCCCGGCTTCTGGTCCGGCAACCGCTGCACGCTCTCGGAGGACGAACTCCTCGACGTGGCGGAAGCGGTGGGCAGACGCTGCAGGGACGCCGGGCTCGAGGTCTGCGCGCTCGCCTCGTATCTCAAGTGTGACCAGACGGCCGGGGTGGAGCGCCTCTTCGAGGCGTGCAACCGTATGGGCACCGGGTGTGCCCGTGTCGGGCTGCCGCCGGTGGGGGAGGGCGAGAACTTCCGGGACTACTTCGACCGTGTGGTCGAGCAGTATGCAGCCGTCGAGACGCTCGCGAAAAAGCACGGCGTGAAGGCGCTCCTTGAGACCCACCACGGCACGGCCATCGCGAGTGCAAGTTCCGTCTACCGGTTCGTCAGTCATTTCGACGCGAAGCACGTGGGCGTTATCCACGACGCCGGGAACATGGTCCACGAGGGGTTCGAGAACTACCGGTTCGCGCTGGAACTCCTGGGGGACCACCTCGTCGAGGTCCACGTGAAAAACGCGAAGTGGGAGAAGACCGGCGAGACGGGTCCTGAGGGACAGGCGATCTGGAAGGCGTCATGGTGCGAGCTGAAGACGGGTGTGGTCAACTGGGCCGACGTCTACGCGGCGCTCAGGTCCGTCGGCTACGACGGCTGGCTCTCGCTCGAGGATTTCAGCACGGAGCGGCCGACCGAAGAGAAGCTGCCGGACGACCTGGCCTACCTCAAGGCCCTTGAAGCGTCGGTGTAGGCGGCCGTTCACTGACGGTTGTCGACGACGCGCACGGTCTTGTTGCGTCCCGCCGAGAGACTGCCGTGCGGCACGCTGCGCATCCGTCCGAAGACCAGTCCGGTGAAGCTCTCCGCCTTGATCCCCACGTTCCTGACGGTCCTCAACGCCCGGATCATCGTCTCGGTCAGCTCCTTGCCCCGCAGATCGGTCTCCACGTCGAGGTTGAGGACGTCCTTGTACCCGTCCTTCTCGAGCACGAGCTGATAGTCGGTGACGCCGGGGACGGCGAGGATCGCCTCGTCGAACTCGTCGGGATAGACGTTGAACCCGCCGCCCAGGATCACCATCTTGTCGGCGCGTCCGCGGATGCGTGAGAGCTTTCGGAGCGACATCCCGCACGCACAGCGACCGGTCACGGGCAGGAGACGTGCGAGGTCGCCGATGCGATACCGCACCAGGGGCATCCCCCGTCGGCTCAGGGTCGTGATGACGATCTCGCCTTCCTCGCCTTCCTCCACCGGCTCACCGGTGTCCGGGTCGACGATCTCGATCCAGAAGTCGATCTCCGCCAGGTGCAGGCCGTTCTGGTGGACGCATTCCGAAGCGATCCCGCACGCACATTCGTTGGCCGCGTAGACGTCGAGCGTCTTCGCGCCCCAGGCGTCCTCGAGGAGGACGCGCAGCTCTTCCGTCCACGGCTCGGAGGAAAGCAGGAGGTACCTGACCCCGAGTGTCCGCGGGTCCGTGTCGGTCTCGAGCGTCATCTGGTGCACGCGGGTGGGCGTGCTGATGAGGGTGTCGGTGCGGTATTCCCGGATGAGGTCGATGAGCGTCGGGACGGGCGCGTGTGCGGCGCTGATGAGGCCGAACATCCCGGCCATCTCGACACCGCGCTTGGCGATGAGCGCGGGCGAGGACGCCGGCTGAAGACCGACGCTGAAGATCACCAGGACGCGCGAGGCCCCCGGAAGCCGACGGAGATGCGCCCCGATCATCCGTGCCTGACGGTTCAGGTCCTCCGAGGTGAAGTAGATCTTCTTGGCCTGACCGCTGGTTCCGGAGGTCAGGATCATGTCGGTGATTTCTTCGGGTCGCACGCACACGAACGCCTCGGGGTCTCGGGCCAGTTCCCCGGGATCACAGAACGGGATGCGTGGGAGCACCCTGGCCGATCGGAGGTCACGACGGGTGATCCCGGCGTCCTGCCAGCGCCTGCGCTGGTGGGGACTGCCGGTCCAGACGTGTCGCAGCGTGCGGACGAGCTTGGCCTCGGCGACACGGCGGACCAGCCGGTGGGGTGCGAACCCGCCGGCCCGTGCCAGCCGACGTGAGTTCGACGTGAGGTATCGGTTCACTCCCAGAAACAGCCAGTCCAGCATGATGTCCCCCGGGTGCGGGCCCGGCCGGCGTCCGCCTGCGGGATGCCCCCTCCCGACGGGTGACGCCGGGCGTCGTCCCCGTGAATGTAGGAGGCACCGCGGGGACTGTCAAGTCTCAGGGCTTCCTCAGGTCGTAGCAGGCGACGGACTTCCCGATGCGGAGGTAGAGCTTCCCGTCGGCGATGCTGGGGGAGGTCCACTTGGTGAGGTCGAGCTTGACCCTGGCCAGGAGCCGGTATTCCGTCGGGTCGGCCTTGATGACGTAGAGCCACGGTGCAGCGACGGCGAAGAGCTTGCCGTCGGCGAGCACCGGGGAGGAGAGCCTCGCGTCGCCGCCGGAGAGACGCTCCTGCCAGGCGATCCTCCCGCTCGAGAGTTCGACACACGTCGCCCGACTCCCCCCGATGTAGTAGACGTGTCCCCCGTGGATGATCGGACTCGCGTAGGCGTCGAGCATGGGCACCTGCCACAGCTTCTTCGGCTCGCCTTCGCCGAATGCGTACGCGGTGAGTCCCACCTTCTGTCCGCCGCAGAAGGCCATCACGTTGCCGACGAGGGCCGGGGTCGAGCGGAACTCCCCCCGCCAGTCGGGGTACACCTCGTCCTTCTTCGGGACCGACCAGAGGACCTTGCCGGTTGCCGCATCGAGTGCGTGGACCTGGTGCTTGCCGATGGAGAGGATCTGCGTCCTGCCGCCCGTGGTCCGCGCGACAGCCGACGCCTCTTTGTCGCCCGTGTCGGCGTTGGACCATTTCAGCTCACCCGTCTTCACGTCGAGCGCGTGACAGCCGGTGTCCGTGCCGACGACGACGACGTCGCCTGCCACGAGGGCGGAGGACGACCGGTTGTGTGCGTGGGTCGGTTTGCCCAGTGACTCCGACTGCCAGAGGACCTTGCCGGTGTCGGCGTCGAGTGAGACCATGACGGCCGCCGAGGTGAGCACGTAGACACGACCGCCCGTGACTGCCGGGGTGAACGAGCACGAGTACGCCATGTGCGCCCCGTCGAACGCACGGGTCCAGACGGGCTTCCCGGTGTCGGTGTCGAGACACCAGACGAGGTCGCGGCCGGTGCGTACCTTGGTCTGGAGGTACCCGCGCTCGTCGAGCTTCTTCCGGGTCTCGGCGTCGATGCCGTTCTCGTCGAACCACCGGTTGAGGGCGGGCTGGTCGGGGAAGGTCCTGTCGGCGATGGGGAGGAGCCTTCTCATGGCGTCGATGTGGAGTTCGTCGGGACCGGCGAGCAGACGCTCGTACGCGAAATGACGGTCCTGCTGACTTTCCTCCTTCATGTGGTCCTTGACCCAGGCGTTGACCCACCGGCGGACGGCGGTGTCGTCCTTGAGCTGTCGTCTGAAGTCGGAGGTCCGGGCGGTCTCGATCTTGTCGAGGAGCGCCTGGGACATGTTGGGCCGCCAGACGAGCTGCTGGAAGCTGCGGAAGCGCTGGAGGTCGATCTGCCGCCCGACCGTCGGCCGGGCCACGTTCATGTTGACCGAGACCCAGGCCCGCTTGCCGACGACGGACACCGACCCCCACCCCCCCGGGTCGGAGACCCCGCCCGCGCTGAAACGCTCGGTGTCCTCGTCCATCAGCGACTTCGTCACCCAGAGACGCTTCGGACCGTTCTTGGGAAATTTGTCGAGGAGTGCCGGGGAATCCGACGCGACGCCGTTTCGGAGCGGTCCCCGCCACTGCGGCCAGTCACCGGCACGGAGCGACGCAGCTGCCGTCAGAACGACCAGAACGATCACGCCCTTCAGAAGCAACACACGCACGAACATTCCTCCTTCACGGTTCTTTGGGGGGGGGCCATTATGACTGGAAAGAGTCCGACATGCAAGGCGGAGTACGTTTTCGCTTGACCCTCGCGGCCCCGGCGGCTATCTTGCCATCGTGTTCCGGCTCCCGGGACCCCTCCCTTGGGAAGGCTTCTGATGCGTCGAAAGCTCACCGAATCGTGCGGTCTTTTCGGGGTGTGGGGGGTGCGTGACGCCGCCCGCATGACCTATTTCGGGCTCTACGCCCAGCAGCACCGTGGGGAGGAGTCCGCCGGCATCGTCACCACCGACGGTGAGCGTCTGCACTCGCTCGTGGGCGAGGGACTGGTGACGGAGGTGTTCGACGCGGGCGGTCTGGCGGGACTGGCGGGCCGTGCGGCCATCGGACACGTCCGCTACGGCACCGCCGGCGGCGCCGACGTCCGCAACGCCCAGCCCCTCGTCGTCGATTACTCCGGCGGACAGATCGCCGTCGCACACAACGGGACACTCGTCGAGGCCAACCGCATCCGTGACGAGTTCGAGGCCCACGGGTCCATCTTCCACACCACCACCGATACCGAACTCATCGTGCACATGCTGGCGAAGCCGACGAGCGTGATGGGCGACGAGGAGGGGATCAAGCGGACGTTGGCGGGACTCAAGGGGGCGTTCAGTCTGCTGCTCTTGACGCCCGGGGTGCTGATGGCGGTGCGTGACCCGCACGGGTTCCGGCCGCTGGTCCTCGGTCGCGTGGGACGACACGGGTGGGCCGTTGCCTCGGAGACGTGCGCCCTCGACCTGGTGAAGGCCCGTTACGTGCGTGAGGTGGAGCCGGGCGAGATCGTCTTCATCGACCGTCGGGGGCTGCGGAGTGAGCGGTTCGTTCCGGAGGGCCGCATCCGGCCTCACGGGTGCATCTTCGAGCAGGTCTACTTCGCCCGGCCGGACAGCGTGGTCTTCGGCGACACGGTGCACGAGGTGCGCGTGAAGCTCGGCGCCAACCTGGCCCGTGAGCACCCGGTGGACGCGGACGTGGTCATCTCCGTGCCCGACTCCGGGAATTCCGCCGCCATCGGGTACGCCCGGGCCTCGGGCATCCCCTACGACCGTGGACTCATCCGCAACCATTACGTCGGCCGAACGTTCATCAACCCGAGACAGAGTGACCGTGTGACCGGGGTCGACGTGAAGCTCAACCCCGTCCGACGGGTCATCCGGGGTCGACGCGTGGTCGTGGTGGACGACTCCATCATCCGTGGGACCACCAGTCGCGGACGCATCCGCATGCTCCGACGCGCCGGGGCGAAGGAGATCCACATGCGCGTCTCGTGCCCGCCCACGCGTCACCCGTGCTTCTACGGCATCGATTTTCCGACGACCACCGAGCTCCTCGCCGCCGACAGGGACCTCGACGCCATCCGGGACTTCCTCGAACTCGACTCCATCGGCTACCTCTCCGTCGAGGGGCTGCTCTCGAGCGTGTCGGGGCCGCCGGAGAATTACTGCACCGCCTGCTGGACGGGCGACTACATCGTCCCGGTCGACAAGCACATGGGACGGTACGCACGCAAACGGAAGCGATAAGACTGAAACCGCAAAGATCGCGAAGCACGCAAAGACGAATAGACGCTAAGACACTGAGACGCTAAGACGCTAAGTCAGAAAGAGCAGAAGAAAAGGCGCGACGAAGCCGTTCTTTTCACTCAGCGTCTCAGCGTCTTAGATTCCTTTGCGCTCTTTGCGGTTAAATAACGTGTCCATTCGGGACGGAGCAGAACGGTCATGGCGAAGAAAAAGGCGTACGAGGAAGCCGGGGTGAGCATCGAGAAAGGGGATGCTTTCGTGGAGGACATCCAACGTCACCTCCGGCGGACGTTCGGTCCGCGCGTGGTGGAGATGCCGAAGGGGTTCGCGGGACTCTTCCGGCTCGACCACGACCGCAAGCTCTTCGCGAGGAACTACCGTGACCCGGTGCTCGTGGCGTGCACCGACGGCGTCGGCACCAAGCTCAAGGTCGCCTTCCGGATGAAAAAGCACGACACCGTCGGCATCGACCTCGTCGCGATGAGTGTGAACGACCTCATCGTCCAGGGGGCGGAGCCGCTGTTCTTCCTCGACTACCTCGTGACGGGGAAGCTGGAGCCCGACGTCATGGTGCAGGTGGTGAAGGGGATCGCGGACGGCTGTGCACAGGCCGAATGCGCACTCCTGGGCGGCGAGACCGCCGAGCACCCGGGGGACTATCCCGACGGGGAATACGACCTGGCCGGGTTCTGCGTGGGCGTGGTCGAACGGAACCGCATCGCCTCGATCAGGGGCACAGAACTCGGCGACGTCGTCGTCGGACTCGCCTCCTCCGGACTCCACTCCAACGGCTACTCCCTCGTGCGGAAGGTCTTCTTCGAGACCGCGGGCATGGACGTGAACGACCACGTCAACGAACTCGGCGGGACACTCGGACGCGAACTCCTGAAGCCCACGCGCATCTACGTCCGTCCGGTGCTCTCGGCCCTGGGCTACTACCGCGTCAAGGACGTCATCCACGGCGTCGCGCACATCACCGGCGGGGGACTCGTCGGGAACATCCCGCGGGTCCTGGGCGACGGACAGGCCGTCCGCATCCGGAAGGGCTCCTGGCCCGTGCCCCCCATCTTTCCCCTCGTCCAGAAGCTCGGCAAGGTCGACGAGGAGGAGATGGTCGAGGTCTTCAACATGGGCATCGGCATGGTGCTCATCGTCTCCCCCTACTATGCCGGCGCGGTCATGCGCCGCATCCGCCGATTCGGCGTCGAACCGTTCGTCATCGGTGAGGTCGTCCGCGGCAAGCGAGACGTCACCCTCCGGTGACCCTGTACCGGCGTCCCGACCCGTCCTGCGAAAAAGCGGTAAGTGCGCACCGGAAATCCGTCTCTATTCAGGTATAATGACGTGAGGGGCGGTCCGGTCTTCCGGACGCCGGTTTTCGGGG
>DATKVD010000354.1:0-3692 GCA_035530235.1 Planctomycetota bacterium
CTCAAGTCGCCCCGTGAGCGCGTCGACGTCAAAAGCGCGGCGGAAAGCCTCAGGAAACGAAGGGCACAGGGCCTCTGGACCTACTACGGCGACGTGTTCATCTGGGAGACCATGCGCGGCAGCATGGGCGATGTCGTGATGTACATGTCGCTCGCGACCGACCCGGAATGGATTCACGATTTCAACCGTGTCTACACCGACCTCTGGAAGACCTGCTACGGTGTTCTCATCGAGGAAGCGGGCAAGCCCGACGGGATCAGGCTGTGCGAGGACCTGGGCTACAAGCAGCGTCTGTTCTGCAGCCCGCGGATGCTCGAGGAGCTGATCTTTCCGTATTACCGTGAGATCGTCGAGTTCTTCCACGGCTACGGTCTGCCGGTCGTGCTGCACACGTGCGGCTACGTCGAGCCGGCGCTCGACCTGATCGTCGAGGCCGGGTTCGACGGACTGAACCCGATGGAGGTGAAGGCGGGCAACGACGTGCTGAAGTTCGTCGAGACCCACGGTGACCGGCTGGCGTTTTTCGGCGGGCTCGACGCACGGATCCTCGAGTCGGGCGACCGCGACCTCATCCGGCGGGAAGTGACCGCCTTCATGGACGGCATGAAGTCGCGCGGGGCACGGTTCGTCTTCGGCTCCGACCACTCGATCTCCACCAACGTCGACTACGACGACTTCAAATACGCCCTCGAAGTCTATCGCGAGCACATGGCGTACTAATGGAAGATGGGAGAGACGCCGGCACCGTGCAAGCCGGTTCCGCTATGTCTCCGCTCCCGCGCGGCGGGGCAGGCGCCCCGCCGCCCAAGAGGACGGCGGGACGCCCGCTTTCCCATTATGCTCGGCGGGGCGCCTGCCCCGCCGCGAGGATAAGAGGCCCGATGGCGCCAAGAAAGCACTATGAGGAAGAGGGAACGCTCTACCACGTCACCACCAGGACTCTGGCTCAAGAGTTCCATCTGGCGAGCGCATCCGAGAAGCAGCAGATCGTCTTTGAGTTGGGACGCTGGCGGACGAAAGGACACTGGAAACTCTACGGGTTCGTGGTGATGGACAACCACCTTCATGCTGTAGTCCAGCCGGTCAGCGGGAATCGCTTGGGCGATATCATGCGGAAATTCAAGACATGGACCAGTCGAAGAAATGTCCTCAAACAAACGGGCCAAGCACTGTGGGAAGAAGGCTATGACGATAATGTGATTCAGTCGCTCGAAGAGCTTCGAAACGTCCTGGAGTACATGCACAACAACCCGGTCCGTGCCGGGATGGTAACGAGCGCGCACCAGTATCCTTGGTCGAGCGTGCACAACTACCTGGCGAACGGTCAGGAAATCATCGGGATCGATGTTGACTGGTGGTAGTGCGGCTTGCACGCAACGGTCAGCGGCGGGGCAGGCGCCCCGCCGCCAACTTTCAAGTGGGCCTCTTGCCGTGCAGCGGGGCAGGCGCCCCGCCGCCGATGAGAAAGGGGATGTCGGCCGCCGGGGGCTGATTGACAGTCACCCCGCCGCGGCGTAACCTTGGCGCACCGAGCGACCACATATACCGTGGGAAGAGGGCTAGAGACGGTGGGCCGACGAGCGGCTCGGCCGGGACAAAGCAAAGGAGAAAGACCATGCGCTGGATGATCCCCCTTCTTTTCGTGGTGCTGTTCGCCGCGGCCGCCCACGCACTGGAGGTCTACCAGGACCTCGACGAGGCCACCGAACGTATCCAGCGGCTGAAGGACAAGCCCCACGCGAAGCTCATCAACGAGGACGGGTTCCACCAGTCCGAGACCCTCATCTTCAACGACACCGAGACCGGCTGTGAGGTCTGGTCGCTGACGATGGAGGAATGCGTCGAGACGGCGAACATCGAGCGACGGATGGTGTTCAGTGCCGACGGGGCGGTCTTCTCGATGAAATCGAACCGCACCTACACCGACCCGGACGGCACACTCAAGCCCACCCGCTGGACCGGGCACAACTACCTGATGAACGCCGACCTCACGAACCGCCGGAAGCTCTGGGCCCTCATCGACGGACGGCTCAGCCAGGTGACCGACAAGTTCGACACCTGGGACCCGGGACTCCCCCGCACCCTCTACTACGCCATGGCCGACAAACTCTACCGCGTGACGGTCGGCGAGGGACTGCGCTACAACACCGCCGAGGTCCTTTACACCTTCCCCAACGCCAACAGGAAGTTCCTCCAGACCATCAACGACGACCGGATCCTGTGCATCCAGGACAACAACGGCACCCAGCCGACCGACCAGCCGCTCTTCTACATCATCGACCTGAAGAAGAAGCCGACCGATCCGGACTTCTGCCGCTACCGCAGCTTCAACTACGGCGGGATGAAGGGCATCGAAGGACACGACCCGAACAACGAGTACCGTGTGCACGGCATCGGCATCGACCGTGACAGCGACCGGGTGAGCTGGGGCTACGGGTCGATGACCAGTCCCGGCGAGCCGATCGGGTTCTCCGTCCCCATCGGCAACCTCAACGCCAGACCCACCGTCCGTCGGAAGGAGACGGACAAGTGGGAGCAGTACCAGTCGCACAGCGGACTGAGCATCAACGGTGACCGGGTGTATTTTTCGGGTCCGACGAACGCCACGCGTGCGGCGGGCATCGAGGGCGGCTGGGGACTGTGGGCGCGCACGAAGGAGGGGAAGCCCGTCTTCTGCGGCAGGAAATGCGGCGGCGGACACTGCACGTGGGTCGGCAACGACCCGGCGTGGTGGTTCGCCCACGTCTACGTGAAGACGCAGGACTGGATGGACCCGTGGGTGTGCGACAAGATCGTCGCCGGGGACACGCGGGGCCGACTGGTCCGGCTCTGCACGCCTTACGACCGTCGGCGCGGCGGCGGCAAAGCCGGCTACGACGGCATCCCACGGCCCAACCAGAGCCCCGACGCCACCAAGTGCTGGTTCCACTCGAGCATGCTCATGCCCCGTGACACGTGCACGGGGAGCTTCATCGTGGTCTTCCGCCGGCCGCATGCGCCGACGGCGCTCAAGAGACAGGGCCGGCGGATCGTCTTCACGCCCCACAAGATCTCGCAGGAGGTCAAGAGCTGGCTCGTCTACCGTCGGAGCGACAGGACATGGGAATTCGTCAGGGAGGTCCCGGCGGCCGAGGGCGGGTGCGACGTGACACAGGACGGGACCTACATGGTGACGGCGCTGGAGTGGTCGGGACTGGAGAGTGACGAGAGTTCCCCGACGATCACGATGCCGGGCGGCGGCCGGGGAAAGGCCGTCAAGGACTGGGACAAGACGGCACCGGCGGCCCCGACGGACCTGACCGCGACGCGTGACGCCCCCGGACAATACCGGCTCACGTGGACCGCACCCGCGGACACGGACGTCCGATACTTCAACCTCTACTTCTCGAAGACCGCGAAACCCGAGGCGGTTCAGAAGCGGCGGTTTGCCTCGCCGCCGGCGGGCACGACCGCATATCTCGACTGGACCGCACCGACCACGGGGCCGGCCAACTACGCCCTCACCGCCGTCGACCGACAGGGCAACGAATCACCCCCGGCCTTCGCCTCGGCACCGTGACAGCAGATGTCCTGCCCGAAGAAGGAGACGGATTTGCCCATCGTCGACATCTCCGACGTCGTCGCGTTCGAATCGAAGGACGTCAACGAGAAGCACGTGCACTCGGCGGTGTTCGTGGGGAAGGTCCCGGCGG
>DATKVD010000355.1:0-10937 GCA_035530235.1 Planctomycetota bacterium
CTCCCCGCTGGTGGTCGGTCATGAAGACGAGGACGTTGGGGTGATCCATGAATCCCTCCGGACACAAGAAACAGGAGGACCCCGATGCGTCGGGGCATGTCGTCTTGTCAATGAAACGGCAGACATGAATGTGCCTTGTGCCGGTTTGTTAGCCCCGCAGGGGCGTCGGGGTTTAGCCGGGGGCGCCAGCCCCCGGAAAGCGGTCCCAACTTACCCAAGCCCCAGCGGGGCGACGGGAACGTCCCCATGCCGGCAGCGGCCCTGCCGCCCCTCCGGGGCTTGGGCTGAATGGCAAAGACCGGCTGCCGGGGGCTTGCGCCCCCGGCTAAGTACCTCTGCCCCTTCGGGGCAGGAAGCAATCACGGCATCCCAGCCGAAACATGACTTGCGAAGGATGCTCTTCCCCTCGATGCCGCTGCTCATGCCGTGAAGTAGCGGACGGCGTTCTGGAAGACCTGGAACCCGTCGCCGCGTGCTTTCAGGCCCTCACGGGTCCAGCGGGGGTGGTGCCAGCCCTCGACGTGCCGCTCGGGGTGCGGCATCATGCCGAGGATGCGTCCGGTCGCGTCGCAGATGCCGGCGACGTGATCCACCGACCCGTTGGGGTTCTCGGGGTAGACGGGCTCGCCGCCGTCCGGGTTCACGTAGCGGAAGACGACCTGTCCGTGACGCTTGAGGGCATCGAGGACCGCGTCCGTCTCGGGGATGAACTTCCCCTCGGCGTGGGCGACGGGCAGATAGATCGTCTGCCCCGGCGAGATGAAGACCGAGCGTGAGGTCTCCACACGCAGGGTGACCCACCGGTCCTCGAAACGGTTGGAGTCGTTGGCGGCGAGCGTCACCGTCTGCTTCCGTGACGCGCCCCCCGGCAGCAGTCCCGTCTTGACCAGCACCTGGAAGCCGTTGCAGATGCCGATGACCAGCTTGTCCGCTTCAACGAACGCACGGACCTCGTCGCCGAGACGGTGCATCAGTTCGACCGCCTGGACCTTCCCGGCGGCGATGTCGTCACCGTACGAGAACCCTCCCGGGACGGCGAGGATCTGGAAACCTTCGAGGAGCTTTCGCTTTTCGGCGAGTCGGTTGACGTGGAGACGGACGGCGTCGGCGCCGGCCTTTTCAAAGGCCCACTGGGTTTCGACGTCGCAATTCGTACCCGCGACACGGAGTACGCACACCTTCGGTTTCGCCATCGTATCCCCACACTACAAATTCGAAGCACGAAACAAATCCGAAGCACGAATGACCCAAACAAAGGCCTAGCCAAGGCGCCGTTTCCGTCATTCCGTCATTTGAATTTGGTGCTTGTTTCGGATTTCGGATTTAGTGCTTCGAGTTTCTCCGGCCTACCAGGCCAAGGGCGCCTTCCAGGCCGCTTTCAGTTCCGCGACGTCTTCATCGACGACGGTGCCGCGTTTGAGTCCCTTGACGACGAGCCGGCCGGTGTCGGTGACCGTGCCGACCTTCGCGAAGGTCACGTTCTTCATGAGCTTCTCGAACGCGTCCTCGGCGCCCTTCTCGACCTCGACGAGGAAGCGCGAGTTGGACTCACTGAAGAGGACGAGGTCCGCACGGTCGAGCCCGTCCGGGGTCGGCACCTTCCCCAGATCGAGGGTGAGACCGAGCCCGGCGGCGAAGGCCATCTCGGCGGCGGCGACGGCGAGTCCGCCTTCGGAGAGGTCGTGCGCGGCGCGGACCAGCCGCTTCGCGGTCGCACGCGAGAGGGCTTTCATCGTCCGCTTCGACGTCCGTGCGTCCACCTTCGGCACACGGTTCCCGACCGCCCCCCGCAGCCTGTAGTACTGTGAGCCGCCGAGTTCGGCCTTCGTGAGTCCCAGGAGATAAACGGAGTTCCCCGGGGACTTCAGGTCCATCGTCACGCACGTCGTCACGTCGTCGATGACGGCGATCGCACTGACGAGGAGCGTGTAGGGGATGGCGATGGTGCCGGACTCGGTGCGGAACTCGTTGTTGAGCGAATCCTTGCCGCTGATGAAGGGCGTCCCGAACACCCTGGCCGTGTCGTAGCACGCCTTGGCGGCGCGGACGAGTGCCCCGACCACCTCGGGTTTGTCGACCCGGCCCCAGCAGAAGTTGTCCAGCAGTCCCACGCGGTCGAGGTTTCCGCCGACGGCGACGATCTGCCGCAGTGCCTCGTCGATGGCCGACGCCGCCATCCAGTAGGGGTCGATGTCCGAGTAACACGGGTTGATGCCGCAGGAGATGACGATTCCCCTGTTCGAGTCGGGGTTGGGTGCAACGACGGCGGCGTCGCCGGGGCCGTCGTTACCGACGCCCACCAGCGGCTTGATCGCGCTGCCGCCCTGCACCTCGTGGTCGTACTGACGGATGACCCATTCCTTGGAAGCAACGCTGTAGCTGGAGAGGATCGCCTTGAGTTCGTCGCCGTAGTCCGTCTTCGTCGGCAGCGGCAGCGGCTCCTCGTGCCGGGGCGGCGTCCAGACGGCCTTGACGTGCTTTCGCGGGTAGCCGCCGTGGAGGAACTTCATGTCGAGATCGCAGACCCTGTGCCCGCGGTAGAAGAGTTCCAGCCTCTTCTTTCCGGTGAACCGTCCGATGGTGGTGGCCTCGACGTTCTCCGAGGCGAAGAGCTTGAGGACTTCCTTCTCTTTTCGCGGCGGGACGGCGAGGAGCATGCGTTCCTGGGCTTCGGAGATCCAGATCTCCCAGTACTGGAGACCCTTGTATTTGAGGGGGACGCGTTCGAGGTGGACCTCGACGCCGAGCTTTTCGCCCATCTCGCCGACGGCGCTCGAAAGCCCCCCTCCCCCGCAGTCGGTGATGCAGGTGTAGAGTCCGCGGTCGCGCGCCACCAGCAGCACGTCCAGCATCTTCTTCTCGACGATGGGGTTGCCGATCTGCACGGCGCCCGAGGAGACCGTCTCCGATTCCTGGGTCAGTTCCGCCGAGCTGAAAGTCGCCCCGTGGATGCCGTCGCGGCCGGTGCGTCCGCCCACGACGATGATGAGGTCGCCCTTCCGCGGACGCTTGTGTGCCTTCCCCACCGGGATGAGTCCGACGGTCCCGCAGTAGACGAGCGGGTTCCCCACGAAGCGGTCGTCGAAGAGCACCGCACCGTTGACGGTGGGAATGCCCATGCGGTTCCCGTAGTCGCGCACCCCGGCCACCACGCCCTTCATCACCCGCTTGGGATGCAGCGCCCCCTTCGGGACGTCCTCCATCTTCATGTCGGGCCGGCCGAAGCAGAAGACGTCGGTGTTCGCGATGGGCTTGCCGCCGAGTCCCGTGCCCATGGGATCACGGATGACGCCGCCGATCCCCGTGCCCGCACCGCCGTAGGGCTCGATCGCACTCGGGTGGTTGTGCGTCTCCACCTTGAAGCACACGTGGTTCCGTCCGTCGAACTCGATGACCCCGGCGTTGTCCTTGAAGACCGACACGCACCAGGGTTTCCCGAGCTCCTCGGTCACGCGCATCACCGTGCACTTGAGGAGGTTGTCTATGGTCTCCCCCTCGTATTCGATGAGTCCACGGAAGGTCTTGTGGACACAGTGCTCGCTCCAGGTCTGAGCGAGGGTCTCCAGCTCGACGTCGGTGGGGTCGCGCCGCAGACGCCGGTAGTACCGACGGATCTCCTGCATCTCTTCGAGCGAGAGGTAGAGCTGTGCCCGGATGGTGAGATCGGCGAGGTCGTCGTCGGACATGTCGCGGACGGGCACGGTGACGAGCTTGAAGCGGTAGGGCTTCACCCGCGGCCGCTCACTGGGGGAGTCCCCGTCGACGTAGTACTGCTCGATGGACGGGTTGGCGAGGATCTTCTCGGCGATGAGGACGAGCTGGTCGTGGGAGAGTTTTCCGGAGAGGAGGTATCGTCGGGCGGTGTGGACCTCGCCGCACCTGTATCCCATGTCGGCGATGCCCTTGAGGGTCGAGGCCTCGACCGGGTCCATGACGCCCGGCTTGCGGACGACCTCGACGACGGAGACACCCGGGCGGGACTCGATGACATGGCGTCCGACGGCATACTCGTCGCAGATGGGGTCACTCAGAAGTTCCGTGGCGATCTTGAGGACCCGGGTGCGGGGCTCGGCGGTGCGCACGAAAAACACCCGCACGAACCGCACCGAACTTACCCCCATGACGCCCAGGTCGGCGATGTCGGACTTCACCGCCTCCCCGGCCGGGTCCAGAAGGTCCGCCCGCGCGGCCACCTCGATCCGCCAGACTTTCTCCTTCAAGTGTGTCCTCCCTCGGCGTTCGTGTCGGGGCGTCCAGTATCCCGAACGGGGTGCGTCCCGTCAAGCCGATAATCGAAACGCGCGAGGATGTGCCACGGCCCCGATGAATCGGGGCCGTGGCACAGGAGTTGTGAAATAGTTTCTTAGCGTGTGCGCGGGACGCTCGTCGTGGTGGCCCCGGTCTTTCCCTCGGGCCACGCCAGTGCGGGATCGAGCGTCGCGCGCCGGGCTTTGGCCGGAGCGTAGAGCCCACGCAGGAGCCGGCGCCGGCTGAGGGGCACAGGTCCCGTGACCAGTTCGGGACAGTTGTAGACCCGGACGCAGGCGTCGTAGAAGGCGGGGTCCCGCTGCGGCAGGAGAAACGGCTTGCGGGCGTTGCCCTCCGGGTCCACGTAGGCGAAATACGGTCTGGCCAGGAGTCCGTCCGGACGCTTGCTGCTGAAGACCACCCAGCGGCCGTTCGACGACCACGCGTGCCACGACTCCGCCTGCTCACTGTTCACCTCCAGCCTGCGGTATGCACGCGTGGTCAGATCCATGATGTAGAGGTCACTGGACCGGTCGAACACCGGGAAGCCCCCGGCCTCGGCCATGCAGAACACGAGCCACCGGCCGTCCGGGGAAACCCTCGGCTGCGAGATGCTCAATCCCGTCTCCGTCGAGGAGAGGACGGTCTCGGGTTTGCCCCAGGTGTTGGCGTCGAGGTCGTAACTGATGCGCATCAGGTCGTAGCGGAACTCACGGTAGCGCTCGATGGGCAGTGTCGGCGCACTGCAGAAATACAGCCACCGTCCGTCCGCCGACCACGCGGGCGAGGTCTCCAGACGGTCCGGACGTGCAATGTCCGGCGACGTCGTCACGACGTTCGACGTGACGAGGTAGACCCCCATGTCCGACAGCGAATCGGTGGCACGTCGGTTCTCGCCCCAGACGTGAAACGTCTGGTGGATCCTGTTGGTGGAGAACCCGATGGCCTTGCCGCTGGGGTGCCAGGCCAGGTAGATGGCGGGTATCCGGTTGAACGCGGTCGTCGTGTCGACCACGGCGGTGACCGCACCGTCCTCGGCGATCAGCAGTCCGCCCGGGGGCTTGCCCGTGCGTCCCTTCCGGACGTTGACGGCCAGGTGCGCGGGACTGTTCGCGAGGAACGAGTGACAGTTGCAGCAGCCGTGCCCGAACGACCGATTGTGAAGGATGACCGTCTCGTCGCAGCCTTCGAGGTCCCGCTGGTAGATGCCCATGTTGCTCCAGATGAGGCTGTAGACGGGCATCTCACGGTAGACGAGATACGCGTCGATGGGTTCCGCCGCCACCGTGTTCTCCACCGGCGCGAACCGACGCCATACCCCCCCGGTGCCCTTCACGTACACCTCGATGCTCAGCTTCTCACCCCGGTTCTGCCCCAGGAGTTCCCGCCACGGCTTGACGGGTATCACGATACCGGGCGACCGGCTGAACACCTCCACCGGTCTGCCCTGCTTCGAGGTGATCCTGACGCAGTATTTCTCCCCGGGCTCGTCCACCACGAAGTTCATCGGACAGATGTTGGGCGGGATGACGGTGTCGGCATAGTCGGGATGGATCTTCGCCGGTCGCGCGACCGTCTCGAACCGGTCGATGGTCTCGGCGTCGCCCCGGAGGAGCCACACCGCCGACAGGAGGACGAGCACCAGGCCGCCCGCCACCGTGCCGACGACCAGCCTGGATTTCATGGGACGTCTCCTTCGACGGACCTACCGCGGTGTGGTCGCACCGGTGGTCCCGTCGGGTTTCCTGAGGGCGGGGTCGAGCTGGGCCTGCACCTGCTTGTCCGGGTCGTTGAGTGCCCGGAGTATCTGTCGCTGTGAGAGGGGGATGGGCCCGGTGATGAGCATGGGGAAATTGAACGTCCGGACGTACGACGTGTAGAACGTGGGGTCTTTCTGGGGCAGGATGAAGGGCTTGCGGGCCCTGCCCGAGGTGTCGACGTAAGCGATGTGGGGTCTGGCCATGAGTCCGGCGGGGCGCTTGCTGCTGAAGACGATCCACCTGCCATTCGAGGACCAGCTGTGCCACGAGTCGGACCGGTCGCTGTTGGCGGCGTCCAGAGGCCGGCACTCCTTCGTCTCGAGGTCGAGGATGTAGAGGTCGCTGGTCTCCTGATAGACGGGGAAGTTGCCGAAGGCGGCGATGCAGAAGAGGATGAAGCGTCCGTCCGGGGAGACCACCGGCTGTGCCACACTCTTCAGGACGTCCTTCTTATCCGGGGGGATGGCGGGGCGAGCGATGCTCGGCTTCGTGTCGTCCGTCGTCACGACGGTCTCCAGTTGCGGACCCCAGGTGTGGGTCTCGACGTCGTAGGCGATCCGCACCATGTCGTACCGGAACTGACTGTAGTCGTGGATGGGCAGTCGCTTCGCACTGCAGAAATACAGGTACTTCCCGTCCGGGGACCACCACGGGGAGGTCTCCAGGACGTCGGGCCGGGCAATCCTGGGGTCGGTGGTCACCTGGTTCGATTCGAGCAGGTAGAGGCCCATGTCGGACCAGGAATCGACGGAGTGCCGGTTCTCGCCCGTGTCGTGGAAGGTCTGGTTGACCTTGTTGCTGGAAAACGCGATGGCCTTGCCGCTCGGGTGCCAGGCCAGGTAGATGGCGGGGACCGGGTTGAAGGGGGTCGCCGTGTTGACCACCCGGGTGACGACCCCATCACGGGCGATGAGCAGTCCCCCCTTGACCGTGCTCGTCTTGACGCCCCGGACGTTCATCGCCATCGTCCCGGCGCTGTTCCCCGAGAACGTGTGACAGTTGCAGCAGCCGCGTCCGAAGGACCGGTTGTTCAGCACGGGTCGCACCCCGTAGCCCTCCAGGTTCCGCTCGTAGATGCCCATGTTGCTCCAGATGAGGTTGTACGTCGGCATCTCACGGTAGACGAGATACGCGTCGATGGGCTCCGCCGCCACCGTGTTCTCCACCGGCGCGAACCGACGCCACACCCCCCCGGTGCCCTTCACGTACACCTCGATGCTCAGCTTCTCACCCCGGTTCTGCCCCAGGAGTTCCCGCCACGGTTTGACGGGTATCACGATCCCGGGCGACCGGCTGAACACCTCCACCGGCTTGCCCTGCTTCGAGGTGAGCTTCACGCAGTATTTCTCCCCGGGCTCGTCCACCACGAAGTTCATCGGACAGATGTTGGGCGGGATGACGGTGTCGGCATAGTCGGGATGGGTCTTCGCCGGTCGCGCGACCGTCTCGAACCGGTCGATGGTCTCGGCGTCGCCCCGGAGGAGCCACACCGCCGACACCCCGACGAGCAGCACCCCCAGCACACACAGGACGTACACACTGACGCGTCTCTTGGTCATGGCGAAGCTCCCGTAACGGCGTCCGGTCGGAAGGGCAAGGTCTCGGCCACGGCGAACCGGAACCGGAAATAGAAGAAATAGTCACGGCCGTGCTGTGCTTTGAGTTTCTCGAACGCGGCGGCATGGTCGGATCCACGCAGGCGCTCGAAGGAGTCGCAGTCCCGGCGGAAGGCCTTCATCCGCTCACGGGCGTCGTCGCTGATGTGCCGGCCGTGGAGGTCCGGCGGCACGTCGGGGTGGCTGTCCTGGTAGAGGAGGACCGCTTCCTCGTAATGCCGGGGGATTCCCGAATAGCCGAAATCCTCGAGGCGTCCGAGGTGTGCGAGCACCTTGTCGGTCTGTCGGGTCAACAGGCAGAACCCCATCAGGTATTCGAACGCCATTCGGTTGTCCGGGTTCTGTGCGAGGAGCTGGAGGAAGAGGTCCTCGGGGTTGAAGCCCACGGGCGTGACGTCCGGGAAGCCGTGGCCGGCGGTGACCATGAGCGGCCGCACCCGTCGGATTTCCTCGTCCGACGCGGTCACGGGGTCGGCATCGAGACGCCTGCGGAAGTCCGCCGCCCACCGCCGGCAGAGCGGGTTCCTCGCCAGGACGTTCAGCAGTGACCGTGCGACGCCCGGTCGACCCTTGAGCACGTTGATGCGGACGAGCCGCTTGAGGATGTCGGGACGTCCGCCGAAAACCTCCAGTGCCATGTATGCCGCCCTCTGTGACAGGTTCACGTGTCCCAGCTCAAAAAAGACGGTGCCGCTTTTCGGGACGGTCTGAACGACCCTCCCCGACACGGGACCCGCCAGACACAGACTGTCCGCGTCGATCCGCTGCGGGTACCGGAACATCTCGTACGGCAGCCGTCCGGTGTGATAGAGTGCCCGGTTCACCTCGAACATGACAAAGGCGTCGTGACGTTCCGGGTGCAGAGACTGTGCCGTCCGGAGCACCCCGTCCCACATCCCCTCCCCGGCGTAGTAGTCGATCAGCAGTCGCTTCCTGCACGTATCGTTGACCGACAGTGACGTGAAGAGCCCGGCGGCCGCCAGGAAGACCGTGAACGACAGGACCGACCACCCCGTGCGTCGTCCCCCGGTCCGACCCCGCCCAGCCGTCCACATCATCGCCAGCGGGAAAAACAGCAGCAGTGCCCAGCGGAATCCCGGCGACAGGGCCAGGAGGCCCTCGCCCGGCCATTCCGGCAGCGTGAGCATCGCCGAGAAGCGGTCGACGACGTCCGCACGCCACGGCAGAAGCGGCGCGTACGCCTCGGCGAAACCCACGTCGTACGAATACGCCGCCACGCCGAGCGGCAGCGCCGACGCCGTCACCATCCACGTCACGCCCCGGACGACCGCCCGGGACTTCCACACCTCGAACACCCCGCACAGCACCCCGAACAGCACCACCATCCCGCCCGCGAGGTAGTAAAGGGCCGCCGCGAGCGCCGCAAACACCGCAAGCCGCACCCATGCACGTCGTGTCTTCATCCGCACGTAGACGACGGCGAACGCCAGTGCCGTGAGAAGTGCCACGCTCGTGATCAGGTGGTACCCGTACTGGTTCTCGAGCATCAGCAGCAGCACGCCCGGGACGTAGTACACCCACGGGGACACGTCGCGGTCCGTCACCGATCGCAGGAGTCCCCGTGTCGTCATGCAGATCAGGAACGTCACGCCCGTGATGACCACCGCACCCGCCCACGGGTCGTGGCACCCCTGCGACAGGAAAAGCGACACGTATTCCGCCGGGCCCCCCGGACGGTCCACGACGTCCTTCAGGAACGCCGCGTCCGTCATGAACACCGGACACTGCTGGTGATAGAGAAGTCGAGGGTCGACGACCCAGCGGAGATGTCCGCAGCACAGTCCGACGAGCAGCAGTGCGACCCCCGCCGAGACCGGTGCGGCCCACCGTGACGACAGCTTCTGGGCTGCTGGGACGGGCCTCACTTTGTTGCCCCGGTGGTCACGTCCAGGTAACCGAGTTCCGTCTCCCGGACGGAGAAGTCGGCCGTGTAGTAGAAGAAGTAGCTGCCGCCCTGATTTCTCAGCATCGCTTCGAACGCCTGCTGCTTCGCGGGTCCCCTGGCGTTGCGGTAAGGGGCGAAGTACTTTCCGAAGTCGCGAAGCCGCTGACGGGTCTCGTCGCCGAGGGTCCGGCCGTGCAGGTCGAAGTGCTGTCCCGGGTGGGCCCCCGTGTAGAGGAGGATCGCCTCGGCGTAGTGCCCGGGCAGGCCGTCGTAGTCGAAATCATCCAGGCGCCCGACGTTACCGACGACCTTGTCGGGCTGTTTCGTGATCAGGTAATGGGCCATCAGGTACTCGAAGGCCATGCGGTTGTGCGGGTTGGTCTGGAGGAGTTGTTCCAGCAGGGCCTCGTAGTCGGGAGTCGCCCGGGTGCCCGGCCAGCCGAGATCGCCCGTGGGGACAGACGAGCGAAGACGTCGGATGTCCTCGTCGGACGCCGTGTCCGGGTCGGCCTCGAGACGTCGCGTGAAGTCTTCCGTCCAGTGCCGGTAGAGCCGGTTCCTGCTCAACGTGCCCAGGAAGCCGCGTGCGACGGGAAGCCGGCCCTTCAACACGTTGATCCGGATGAGCAGTTTCAGGATGTCCGGATGCTCACCGAAGGTCTCGTAGGCCATGTGGGCGATCTTCTGCGAGCGGTTCACCATCCCGAGTTCGAAGTAGATCACACTGCTCTTGAGGAGCGTCGGGACCAGGTACTGTGCACGGATGCCGGAAAGGAACAGGCTGTCCGAGTCACGTCTCTGCGGATAGGCGAACATCTGGTAGGGCATCCGTCCGGTGTGATAGAGTGCCCGGTTGACGTCGTGTCCGACCAGGGCGTCGTACAGGGCGGAGGGCACCCGGTGGGCGGCGGCGAGGACCTGTTCCCAGTGTTCCTCCCGGGCATACAGGCCCAGTTGAAGGCGTCGCTTCGCGCCGGTGTCGAACGACCAGCCGACCAGGGCGTTCGCCGCGAGGAGAAAGAGGCAGAGCGACAGGAGCGTCCAGCGGCCCGACGGTGCGGAGGCCTGGGGGGGCTGCACCTCGGTGCGGCGTCGCAGGGCGAGGAGTCCCCGTCGGAGGGCCGTCCCGACCGCCTGCACCATCCCGGGCTTCGCCCGCAGAACCATCGCCACCGCAAAGAACACCAGCAGCACCACGTGAACCACCATCGGCAGCAGCACCCGCGTCGAGACCGAGTGGACCAGTCCCCCGCCGCTGGCCAGCAGACCCCCGTACGCCGCCGCAGGACTGAGTTCGTACGAGTACGTCGCGAAGCCGAGCGGCAGCACCGTTGCGATCACCAGGCACGCCGCACCCGGAACGATCGCCCGTCTCTTCCACAGCTCGTGAACCCCGCACAACACCCC
>DATKVD010000356.1:0-10873 GCA_035530235.1 Planctomycetota bacterium
GAGTCTCATCACGCCCATCCACTTCATCGCACTCATCCTGTGGGTGGAGATGTGCAAGTTCTCGCGGAAGCCGCTGACCACGGCGGAAGCGTTCATCGTGTATTCGGTGAGCGGCGTGGCGGCGGGACAGATTATCTTCTACCTGTATGCGATTCACCCGGCGTATTTCCGTCGTGCCGAGATCGCGACCACGGCGTTCAAGACGCTCAAGGTGGTCCCGTGGAAGGACGTTCCGCCCGAGGCGTGGCTCCCCGTGAGCGGCCTGATGGGTGCGGGGAAGTCGCTGCTGCTTCAGCAGATGGGAGCCGCCCAGCGGGTCTACGAGAGCCTGCTCGGGGCGACGAAGGCCGTCCCCTTCAGTGAACTGGCCCCCACGTGGTGGGCACCGCCCAAGCACGTCGTCGACGCCACACCTCACTCGTTCCTCCACGCCGAGTGGCTCGTCCCGATCGGCATCGGCATCCTCGTCTGGATCTGCCACGTCATGGCCGACGTGAGTCTGGGCATCGTCTGTCGCGAGCTCTTCGTCAAGGGTGAGCGGCTGCCTTTCCCGTTCGCCCACCCGACCGCCGACGCCTGCATCGCACTCACCCAGGAGCGTCCCGACTTCCGACGCATCTTCACCATCACCGGACTCCTGGGCACCATCTGGGGACTCATCATCTACTGGCCGGTGGCGGTGGGCAAGAAGATCGTGAACTATCCCATCCCGTGGGCGGACTTCAACGCCAAGATCCACACGGTCGGGTGGCTGCGTGGGGCCAATGCCGGGATCGCCACCGACATCCTCGCCTTCACCGGCGGGTTCATCGTGCCGTTTCGCGTCATCTGCAGCATGCTCATCGGGGGCATCGCCATCCAGGTGGTAGGCAACGTGATCGCGGTGGAGACGGGGGTGTTCCGACGGTTCGTCAGCGGCATGAGCATCCGCACGACCCTGCTGAACCAGGTGCCGGTGTGGATGAGTGTGTTCATCGGGGGGATGGTGGCGGCAGGCCTGCTGCAGATCCTGGGCCGGCCGAAGGAGATGATCAACACGTTCCGGGGACTCGGCTCGAGCGGACGGGCCGCCAGGGAGGTCGGCGGCATAAACATCTTCGTGCTCCTGATCCTCTTCTTCGGATCGGTCGTCGGGGCGGTCGCCATCTTCAAGGTGCTCATCCCGACCTTCCCCATCTGGTACATCGCCCCGTTTGCACTCATCTGGAGCTTCGTGTTCAGTCTGATCGACGCCCGTGCCATCGGGACGACGGGGTTCCGTGTGGACCCCCCTTACGTGCGTCAGGCCCTCATCATCGGCGCCCACAAGACGGGGGCGGACGTGGGACACGGGGTCTGGTTCGCCCCGTGGCCCATCGCACTCGGGGCGAGCGGGTGGACACAGAACTTCAAGATCTGCGACCTCGTGCGCTGCAAGGCCTCCAGCTTCATCAAGGCCGCACTCATCGCGACCCCCGTCGGCATGCTGGCCAACTTCATCTTCATCGAGATCTTCTGGCGCATCGCCGACATCCCCTCCGCCACCTATCCCTACGCCGACACCATTCTGCCCATCTTCGCCCAGAACCTCTGCATCTGGATGACCACCACCACGCCCGTGATGAATCCCGACCCGACCTACTCCGCCGCCAGCATCTTCAAGATCACCTGGATGTTCTACGCCTTCGGGGCCTTCTTCATCATCTATCTGGCCAACCGGGTGTACGCGGCCTCCAGGGTCGGGCGGAAGGAACTCCTGAGTCTCATCGGACTGGCCGTGGGGATGGCCGTCCCACTGCCGTTCAGTGTGTCACTGTTCGTGGGCGGCGTATTGGCCATTCTTATCCGTCGACGGTGGGGGAAGGAGTGGTTCGACCGCTACCGGAACGTGATGGTCGCGGGACTGGTGGTGGGCGAAGGGATCGTCATCGGCATCTGTGCCGCCATCGCCGCCCTCAAGAACTCCCTCGTCGCCATTCCCTACTGAGGAGAAGTCCGTGAAGGTCTACATCATGACCGATATGGAAGGCATCAGCGGCATCCACCGTGTGGAGTACGTGCAGCGGGGGTCCGACCGGTACGCCGAGGGACGGAAGCTGCTGACCGCCGACGTGAACGCGTGCATTGCGGGGTGCTTCGACGGCGGGGCGACGGAGGTGGTGGCGGCGGACGCCCATGGAGGCGGCGACCACTTCCTCATGGAGGAAATCGACGAGCGTGCGGTCATCGACCACATCGGGAACGGACGGTGGTGCGGGTGTCTGGACGAGAGCTTCGACGCGGCGATGGTCGTGGGACAGCACGCGATGGCCGGCACCCTGAACGGCTTTCTCGACCACACGCAGAGTTCGACGTCGTGGTATGAGTTCACGATCAACGGGAAAGCGGTGGGTGAGCTGGGCCAGTTCGCGTGTCAGTCGGGGGCGTTCGACGTTCCGGTGGTTCTGGTGACGGGCGATAAGGCGGCCACGGAGGAGGCAACGGAACTGCTGGGTGCGATTGAGGTTGCAGCGGTGAAGGAGGGCGTCGGCCGCAACCTGGCGACGTGTCTCGCGCCACAGAAGGCGCACAAGCTCATCCG
Source organism: Planctomycetota bacterium (assembly GCA_035530235.1). GTDB lineage: Bacteria > Planctomycetota > DG-23 > DATKVD01 > DATKVD01 > DATKVD01. Next base: position 2,561 of record DATKVD010000356.1, read on the forward strand.
CGAGGCCGCCGCCCGGGCCCTCAAGCTCGTCGGGAAAATCAAGCCCTGGAAACCCAGGACGCCCATCGAGGTCGTGCTCAGACTCAACCGGTCGGACTACGCCGACGGGATTGCACTTCGACCGGGCAACGAGCGTCTCGACGCCCGAACCCTCCGGCGGGTCGTGGACCATCCCCTCCACATCTTCGACATTTTCATGGACACACGTCCCGCGTCGTGACCGCCCGCTCCGCGCGCCGGGGAGGATGAATGCCTGAACTCCAACCGACACGAGGGCTCACCCCACGTGCGTTCACCACGGGACTCGTGCTGGTGCTGGCATGGGTCCTCTACGACTGCACCCTTGCCGTGTCCCCGGCGCTCTACAGCATCGAGGTGCTTTACCTCTTCGGGTTCGGGGCCGTCTTCACCCTGTTCGTGGTGCAGGTCGTCAACGGCAGGATGCCCGAGCACCGACGGCTCTCCGTCCAGGAACTGACCGTCATCTACGCGATGGTGGCGGTGGCCATTCCGTGGGGCATCCTCATCCGTGGGGCGCTCGAAGCCCCCATCAAGCTGCTGGTGGTCAACACGAGCAAACACGACCCGAGCGTCAACTGGCTCAGAGACACGGACGTCTGGGTGACGAAGAGTCGTGATGCCCTCGAGATGTTCCGCCGGGGCGGGGTGAAGCCGTGGGAGATCCCGTGGACGGAATGGGGGATACCCATCCTCTACTGGAGTGCCATCCTCCTCAGTTTCCAGGTCTTTGCCATCTCCGTGGTGCTCTTCTTCAGACGACTGTTCATCGACGAGGAGAAGCTTCCGTTCCCGCTGGCCACGGTGGGACAGAGCATTGTGGAATACCGTCCGTCCAGGTCGGAGGAGGCGAGTGCCCGGAAGCTTCGCACGGCGGTGCGTGTCGCGTTTTTCGTCGGACTGCTGATCTGTCTGCCGGGCATCCTCAGCATCACCCCCGACGCCTACACCCCCATCCCCATGAACTCGGGATACTTCGGCACCCAGACCGGCATCATCGAGGGACTCTCGGTGAACCTGAGCTGGGACCCGTTCGTCCTCTGCTTTCTGATGTTCTTCCCGCTGGACGTGCTGTTCACGGTGACGGTGTTCTACGTGGGTCTCAACATCGTTGTCCCCATGGTCTGTCTGTGGTCGGGGATCCCCAAGCCGGACGTCGGCAGCATCACGCTCAACGTCTTCGGGATGGGGGGGCTCGTCGGACTGGCGTTCTGGACGGTCTTCTTCAACCGGTCGAGCATCGCCAAGGGCATCCGACGGGCCCTCGAAGGCGAACGCTCACCCGAGGCCGGGGAACCGTTCGGCTACCGTGCCATCCTCCTGACCATGGTGATTTCGTTTCTCGTCTTCATGGCGCTCTTCATCCGCGGCTTGGGGGACATGGCCGGTGACGCACGACACGTCATCTCCCTCGCCGTCGTCGTCGTCATGCTGCTGGTGATGGTGCTGTCCATCATGCGTCTGAGCGGCGAACAGGGCTGGCACTACCACTCGCCGTGGACCTCGGGGAAGATCATCGCCTACATGCACCACCACTACATGAGACACCCGACGGTGCTCTTCCGCACGCAGGCCTCGTTCCTCACCATCAGTCACGTCGTGCACTTCGTCGCGTTCCACAGCGCGTTTGCGCCGCACCTGCACGTGCTCGACTCCCTCAAGGTGGCCTCCCAGACACAGACCAGCACCCGTGACGTGATGAAAGCCGTGGCACTGACACTGGTCATCGCGCTGGTGGTGACGATCCCCGGCTACCTGATGCTGATCCATTACTACGGCTTCGAGCACGGGGAGACCAGTTCCGACTGGTGGAACTTCTGGAACTACGAGGAACCGCAGCACGGCATGGCCTATAACGCCATCCCGAGCATCTTCAACCGGTTCAATCCGGGGGTCTCCATCCTCATCGGGTGGATCATCATCGGGGTGGTGATGTACTTCCGTCGGGAGCGGGTCAGGTTTCCGCTCAGTCCCGTGGGCGTCGTCATGGCGGCGGGACTGTCCTACTTCAACAACTACACCACGTACGTCATCTGGCTGCCCATCATCATCGTGCTGGTGGTCAAGCGCATCATCTACCGGTGGTTCGGTGTCGGATTCTTCCGGCAGAAGGTCGTTCCCGTGCTCCTGTTCCTGATGATGGGCCTGATGACCGGGATGTTCATCTACAAGCTCATCTTCGCGGCGATGGGCAAGGGGTTCCTGAGACCCTATTGAGTGCTGGATTTCATAAGTCCGTGTAGGGTTGTGCTCTGGGCCGGCGCGACTCAGGCTCGCCCCGGTGTACCGGGGGCCCGCCGTGCCGCGCTCCCCCGGGGGAAATTCCAGGAGCCAAATACCAGACTCCAAACAAGCACCAAGGACCCAACGCCAAAGAAACGACGTTGCCGTGCGGATATCGGCGCTTAAGAGCGTCTAACAAAACGAGGCAGCTTGCCTCCGCCTGAGGCGGATAAATAAATTTAGACAGCCCCCGTAGGGGGCGGAAGCATGTAGCCGGGGGCGTAAGCCCCCGGTACACAGGGCAACAAGAATCGTTAGCCCCGGAGGGGCGGCAGAAGCGTTGCGTGACCTCGCGCCGTCGCCACAGCGGCTATGGCGCGTCGGCGACCTGTCGCCCCGTTGGGGCTCGGGCGAATATGAGAATCCCCACCGGGGGCTTACGCCCCCGGCTATTCACTGACGCCCCTCACGGGGCTTATTGTCAACGGCAACAGCTCATTTTGTTAGATGCTATAAATCTGTTTGGAGTCTGTCGCTTGGGGTCTGGAATTTGCCTGGGGCTTGGTGCTTGGGATTTGGGGTTTGTTTGGAATTTGGTGCTTGGTCCTTGGTGCTTCGGTCCCACGGTGTCCCGACAGGCGCCCGCGGGATGGTGCATGCAACCCTACATGAATTTATGAACGGGAGCACTAAGCGTGTCTGGCGGGACAACGTGATGTCGGAACTGCCTGCGGAGCGGCCGGGGTTCACGGCCCGATCGGTCACCATCGGACTGGCACTCGTGCTGGTGTGGCTGTTGTACGACTGCACGCTCGCCGTGCACCCGGGCCTGGCAACGATCGAGATGCTTTACCTGATCGGCTTCGGCGCGGCGTTCACGGTGTTCGGCGTGCAGGCGGTCAACAACGCTGTGTCCGAGAGACGCCGGCTCTCCATGCAGGAGATGACCGTCATCTACGCGATGGTCGCGGTCGCCATTCCCTGGGGGATCCTCATCCGCAGTGCGCTGGAAGCCCCGCTGAAGATCGCCGTGCTGCACACGGGGGCCCACGACCCCGCCGGCGGCTGGCTGACGTCCTGGTGGGGCACCAAGAGTCGCGACGCCATCGACCTCTTCCGCCGCGGGGGCGTCATGCCCTGGGACATCCCCTGGCGCGAGTACCGAAAGCCCATCCTCTACTGGGGTGCCATCCTCCTCAGCTTCCAGTTCTTCGCCCTGTCGGCGGTGCTCCTGTTCCGACGGATCTTCATCGACGAGGAGAAGCTGCCCTTCCCCCTGGCCCAGGTGGGGGCAAGCATCATCGAGTACCGTCCGTCGACGTCCGCGGAGGAAGGGGCACGCAAGTTCCGGAACGCCGTCCGCATCGCCTTTGTGGCCGGATTGGTCTTCTGCCTTCCGGCCATCCTGAGCGTGACCCCGGAGGGGTATTCCCCACTCCCGATGAACGCGTCCTATTACGGCACGAACACCGGCATCATCCCGGGACTCTCGGTGACGCTCTGCTGGGACCCGTTCATCCTGTGCTTTCTCATGTTCTTTCCCATCGACGTGCTCTTCACGGTGACGGTATTCTACGTCGGGCTCAATATCGTGGTGCCGGTCGTGTTCCACTGGATCGGTCTGCCGACACCGCAAGTGGGTGTGTGGACGCTCCACATCCTGGGGATGGGCGGACTGGTGGGACTGGCGTTCTGGCCGGCGTTCTTCAACCGGAAGCTGCTGGCCCGGGGCATCCGCCGGGCCTTCTCCGGCGGGTCCTCCCCGGGCGATCCCATCAGCATGCGCGTCATCGTCTTCGGCATGGCACTGTCCCTGACGGCGTTCGTGGCCCTCTTCGTGCTGGGCGTCGGCGACATCCGTGCGGAACTCGGCCGTCACGTCATCTCCATCACGCTCTGCCTGGTCGTCATCCTGGCGATGCTCTTCTCACACATGCGTCTGATGGGGGAGGGGGGCTGGCACTATCACTCGCCCTGGTCGGTGGGCAAGGTGATCACCTACTCGCACTACCACTTCTTCACGCACCCGGCACGACTGTTCAAGACACAGGCGTCGTTCCTTCAGGTCAGTCACGTGCTCCACTTCGGGGCCTACCACACCACCTTCGCCCCGCACCTCTACGCACTCGACGCCCTGAAGGTGGCCAGCCAGACGAACACCAGTCCCCGTGACGTGATGAAAGGCGTGGTGCTGACGCTCCTGGTCTCGCTGGTCCTGGTGATCCCGGGCTACCTGGTCGCGGTCCACTACTACGGGTTCGAGCACGGCGCCACCGCCGGCGACTGGCACAACTTCTTCAACTACTCGCAGCCGCAGCACGCCATCGCCTACGCCGAGAACCCGACCTTCTTCAACCACATCAAGCCGTGGGTGTCCGTGCCCATCGGGGTGGCGCTCATCGGGGTCGTCATGTACGTGAGACGTGAGCACGTGGGGTTTCCGCTGAGTCCGGTGGGCATCGTCCTGGCGGCGGGATTCTCCTACTTCGGGAACTACGGCACCGGCACCATCTGGCTGCCCATCCTCATCGTGCTCCTCCTCAAACGGGTCGTCTACCGCTGGTTCGGGGTGAAGTTTTTCAGGGAGAAGGCCCTCCCGGTGGTCCTTTACGTGATGATGGGGCTGATGACGGGGATGTTCATCTACAAGATCATCTTCACGGCGATGGGGCGCGGGTTCATGAGACCGTACTGACGACGTCGACCTTGCCGCGGCCGTCGTCGGCCCCCAGGATGGTGCGTCATTCCGAGCACTGCGAGGTGACGACCGGCCGGAAGGAGCATGGATGTCTGAGCTTGAGCACGGGCGGGCCCTGACGGGCCGCGCGTTTCTCACGGGACTGGTCCTGGCGATGGTCTGGCTGCTGTACGACTGCACGCTGGCGGTGGACCCGGCCCTCTCGGGCATCGACGTGCTCTACCTCATCGGCTTCGGCGCCGTCTTCACGATGTTCGTCGTCCAGTTCTTCAATAACCTTCTCGACGAACGGAAGCGTCTCTCGACACGGGAGCTGACGGTCATCTACGCGATGGTCGCGGTGACGATCCCGTGGGGGATCCTGATCCGTGCGGCACTCGAAGCCCCCATCAAGCGCATCGTCTTCACCCTCGGCACCCGGGAGAACCTGAGCGGACAATGGCTGACGAGCTGGTGGGCCACCAAGAGCCGTGACGCGATCGAACTCTTCCGTATGGGCGGCAAGAAGCCCTGGGAGATCCCGTGGGGCGAGTGGGCGAAGCCGATCTGCTACTGGAGTGCCATGCTCCTCAGCTTCCAGGTGTTCGCAATCTCCGTGGTGCTCTTCTTCAGACGGATCTTCATCGACGAGGAGAAGCTGCCGTTCCCCCTGGCCTCCGTGGGCCAGAGCATCATCGAATACAGGCCTTCGAAGTCCGAGGAGACCTCGGCGCGCCGGCTGCGCACGTCGATCCGCATCGCGTTCCTCGTGGGACTCCTGATCTGCACGCCGGGCATCCTCGGCATCACCCCCGATTCCACCCCCGACATCCCCATGGAATCCTCCTATTACGGGACGCAGACCGGGATCATCACGGGACTGTCCGTCCGACTGAGCTGGGACCCTTTCGTCCTGTGCTTTCTCATGTTCTTCCCCGTGGACGTGCTGTTCACCGCCGGGGTGTTCTGGGTGGGACTCAGCATCGTCGTGCCGGTGATCTGCCGGTGGCTGGGCGTGCCCGCACCCCCCGTCAGCGATTACCGGCTGGACATCCTGGGCATGGGCGGACTCATCGGCCTGGCGTTCTGGACGGTGTTCTTCAACCGCAGGAAGATCCGTGACGCTTTCAGGAGAGCATCCCCGGGGACGGACGCCGACGAACCCCTGCGCTTCCGGACCGTCCTCGTGGTGATGGTCGTCTCCTTTGCGGTGTTCGCGGTGCTGCTGGTCGCAGGGATAGGCGACATCCGGCACGACCTCTTCAGACACGTGCTGTCCCTCCTGCTGGTGACGTTCATGCTGGTGACGCTGCTGGTCGCGACCATGCGGATGAGCGGTGAGCAGGGCTGGCACTACCACTCGCCGTGGTGGTACGGGATGACCATGACCTACGTCCACGGACGGTACATGACCGTCCCGGCGCCGCTCATGCACACCCCGGCTTCGTACCTGACCATCAGCCACCTGTTTCAGTTCGGTCCCTATCACAACGTCTTCGGCCCGCACCTGCACGTCCTCAACTCGCTCAAGATCGCCCGGGCAACGGGCGCCGCCCCGCGGGACGTGATGAAGGCCGTCCTTCTCATCCTCCTCATCGTGCTCGTCGTGGCCGTCCCGCTTTACCTGATGCTGATCCACTACTACGGTTTCGACCGTGCAAGGACGTCGGACCGCTGGTACAACGGGTTCTGGAACTACGAGCAGCCCCAGGGCAACATCGCATACCAGCACCGCTCCTCCATCTTCAACCGGATCAACCCGCTGGTTTCCATTCCCATCGGCGTCGCACTCATCGGCTTCATCATGTACATGCGGAGGGAACGGGTCGGGTTCCCCCTGAGCCCCGTCGGCGTCGTGATGGCCGGCATGGGGAACTCCTACTTCGGTCACTACAGCACCCAGATCATCTGGCTTCCCATCCTCATGGTGCTGGTCGTGAAGCACGTGATCTACCGGTGGTTCGGCGTCCGGTTCTTCCGCGAGAAGGTGGTCCCGGTCGTGCTCTTCGCGATGATGGGACTGATGACGGGGCAGTTCATCTATCGCGTCATCCTTGCTTCCATGGGACGCGGCTTCCTGAGACCCTATTGAACCCGACGGGTTGAGACCACACACAGCCATGACGAATGTCGACGTTGAGGCCGACGGGACGCGTGCACGGCTGAGCGTCGGCCGGACCGTGCTCGAAGCGGACCTGACCAGGGGGACGTTCTCCGTCCGGAGCGGCGGCGAGACCGTCCTGCCGTCGGCGGCGTCGGCTGTGACCTTCGGTGCGGGCGAGGTGCTCCGGACCGACGGGATGCCCCATCACGACGCCGCGGCGGCCGGCGACGGTCTGGAGATCACCCACCACACCGACCCGGACGCCCCCGCGCTGGTGCAGCGGTTCCGTTCGGAGCCGTCGAGCGGAGGGGTGCTTCTCCAGCTTTGCCTGTGCGCTGGGCACGCGGCCCGTCCGGTGGGGCACCTGCACCCCGTCGTCACCGAGGGCGTCAAGGGACAGGCGTCCGCACTCGAGCCGGGAGCGGGCCTGTGGATGTGGCGGTTCGGCACGGTTTCGCCCGGTGACCCCGTCCTCTTCCTCCCGCTTGATTCCCCCCACATCCCTGAGACGCACGACCGCGGCCGCTGGCTCGTCGAGGAGGAGGGCCAACTGTCTTTCACCAGTGAGATGCTCGCGGTCTTCCGCTCGTCGGACGCTGGCCGGACGTGCCTCCTGGGGTTCGTGACTGTATGCGACCAGGCAACGGGATTCACCGTCACCCGAAGTCGCGACGCTTTCGACCGGGTGCACTTCGAATCGCGTTGCGACCTCGAAGCACTGAGCTTTCCCCCGAAGAACGAAGTCCATGCGGAGACGCTTCTCATCCTGCCGGAAGACGACGCCTGGCGCGCCGTCGAAACCTACACCGGACTCCTGGCCGAGCGCTACACGCCGCGCCTGCCGGAGCGTCCTCTCACCGGCTGGTCCGACTGGCAGTACTACCGCCGGGAGATCACCGAGGAAGACGTCATCGAGAATATCGAGACCCTCGCGGCTGAGGCGTACCCGATCGAGTACATCCTGGTGGACGACGGCTACCAGAGGAACAGGTCGGACTGGCTCGTCCCGAACGAGCGTTTCCCGCATGGCATCAAGTGGCTGGCGGAACGCATCCGGGAGAAGGGGTTCAAGCCGGGCATCTGGATTGCGCCCTTGACGGCGCACGCGTCGTCCGAACTCGCACGGGAGCATCCCGACTGGCTCGTCCGGGACGCGCACGGCCACGTCCTCACCCACGACACCCACATGGGCAAGGTGCACGCGGTCGATTACACCGTGCCGGAAGCCCTGGAGTGGCTCCGGTCGCTCGTCCGCACGCTCGTTCAGGACTACGGCTACCGCTGGATCAAG
>DATKVD010000357.1:0-2211 GCA_035530235.1 Planctomycetota bacterium
GGGGCAAGATCGAGGTGGCGTTCAACTCGCCCAACGGCAAGCAGATGTTCCTGGGCGTGGTGACGGTCAAGTGGATCAAGCGCGTCGGGCAGTATTTCCACGTCGGCTGCTCCACCGACGAGCTTCAGCGCATGTGAGACACCGGGGGACGTTCGGGTTTTCCGTGTGAAGACCGGACCGTCCCCTTCTTTCTGTACTACGGCAGGGGGAGGGGTTCGGTTCTGGCCAGGACGGCGACGTGCACGACGCGGGCGCCCGCCCTTCTGAGCACGCGTGCACATTCGGACGCCGTCGCCCCCGTCGTCAGGATGTCGTCCACCAGCAGCACCGTGGCGCGGGTGAGTCGTGTGTCGTCGCCCGCGGCGAACAGCCCGTCGACGTTTCGGAACCGCTGCGGCGGGGTCAGTCCGAACTGCGGCGGCGACGGACGCACCTGACGAAGCACACGTGCGTCGTGAGGTACGCCGTGCGTGCGGGCGAGCGCCGACGACAGTTCCTCCGTCAGGTTCATCCCGCGTGTCCGTCTCGCCCACCAGAACATCGGCACCGGAACGATGAGTCCCGTGTCCGCAGGCAGCTCGCCGTGCGGGACCCCCCGGACGAAGGCCGCCGACAGTCTCTCCGCCGCCGTGGCGTCGCCGGTGAACTTGGCGGCGTGTATCTGCTCCCGAACCGTCCCTTCATAGCGGAAGACGGCCGAGGCCGAGCGGAATCCGAACGAACGTGTGCGACAGTGGGAGCACCGTTTCTCCACCCGGACGTGCGGACCCAGCCGGATGGCGCAGCGTGGGCAGCGTGCGGCATGGGGCGGGGTCAGCGCCGCACGACACGACTCGCACAGGTCCCCGTCGGCGGCGATGTGCCGTCGGCCGCACCCCGGACACCGCGTGCCGTACACCGTGTTGATGAGAAGTCCGAGCGCTTCGCGAAGGATGAGCTGGGTCCTCCCCGGGTGTCATGGGTCCGGCGGGGTCTCCCCGAGACGTCTCAGGAGGTCCCGACGGACGTGTCCGAGCGTGCCGAGACGGTTCCTCACCTCGACGACGCGGGCGGTGTCGATCTCCACGGTCACCAGTTCCTCGTCCTCCCCGCCCTCGGCCAGCACCGTGCCCCAGGGATCGACGACGAGGGAATGTCCGTGGAAGCGGACGCCGGTGGTGGACGTGCCCACCTGGTTGGGTGCGAGGATGAAGACCTGGTTTTCGACGGCGCGTGCACGCAGCAGCACCTGCCAGTGGGCCTCGCCCGTGAACGCGGTGAACGCCGAGGGGACCGTGATGATCTCCGCCCCCGCAAGCGTGAGCGCCCGGTAGAGTTCCGGAAACCGAAGGTCGTAGCAGATCGTCAGACCGATCTTCCCCATCGCCGTATCGGCCGTCACCATGTCGCCGCCCGGCACCGTGTGGTGGATCTCGTCGAACACCACGCCGTCCGGCAGCGTCACCCTGAAGAGGTGCATCTTCCGGTAGGCGGCAAGGATGCGCCCGTCGGGCCCGATGAGGACGCTGGTGTTGAAGCACTTCCCTTCATCGTCCGACCGCTCGAGGATGGACCCGCCGAGGAGGTGGATGCGGTGTTTCCGGGCGAGGTCGGCGAGCCGGTCGCTCGTGGGGCCCGGGAGGGTCTCGGCCGCGTCTTTCCAGAGTGACGCATCCGCGACGAAGCTGAAGACCTCGGGCAGCAGCACGAACTCCGCCCCGCCGCGCGCTGCCTCCTCCACCATCTCAGAGGCCCGCTCGACGTTCTTCCCTTTCTCAGGCCCCGCCGCCATCTGGACCAACGTGACGTTCAGCCTCATATTCGCCCTCGAAGAGAGTCCCTGGGACCTCTTCTTTCAGATTGCGTCCCGAGGGATTCGTGCTCATCACATTATAGGTGGGCTGTTCTGCAGCGTCAATATGTGTGTCGGGCAGGTTCGACCGGACGGCCTGTCCAATTTTCTCAACCCACATATGCGTGGGCCACGAGAGCCGATAGTCCCGTAACGCGAGGGGTAATCAGCGTTTACGCCCGACGCCGGTCGTACGAGACCTTTCCCGTGTTGGGAAAACTGAACGCCCGCTCTGAGTGCGCAAGGCGTGTGCATAAATCCGGCCCACGTCCGGAAATCCTAACCCATCGCTAATAGGCAGGTTACGGCGCGACATGCAGGTGTGCAATACTTTGTACACAGTTTGGCTCGGGATTCGCTCATTTGCAGACGCGGAGAGG
>DATKVD010000358.1:0-10807 GCA_035530235.1 Planctomycetota bacterium
GACCAGTCGTCACACCAGCACCCGTTGGCCTCCAGCGCCGCCACGATCGCGTGACTGATCGGCTTCGCCTTCCCACCGAAAAGCACACTCCGCTTCCCGGCCTTCCGGACCGCCTTCGACGCCGCGATGACCGTCGACGTCCGGATGGCCTTCCGAACGTTGCTCAAAACCTGTTTCTTCATGCGTTGCTCCTGTTGATACGGACACCCATTTGGCTGGACATTGTAGGGGCAGACCTACGTGTCTGCCCGTGTTCAAGGGCGGACACACGGGTCCGCCCCTACTCCTGACGAGATGACGGCTTCCGTTATCCGTTTGCCGCTCGGACCACCTCGGCCGTGTCCCGGGCGATCATGAGTTCCTCGTTGGTGGGAATCACGAGCACGCGCACGCACGAGGCGTCGGTGCTGATGTCCCTGTCGCCCTTCCGTGACGACCGGTTCTTTTCCTCGTCGAGTTCGATGCCGAGGATGCCCAGATCCCGGCACACCATGTCACGCATGGTTGCACTGTTCTCGCCGATGCCGCCGGTGAAGACGACGGCGTCGAGTCGGCCGAGAGCGGCGGCGTAAGCCCCGATGTATTTCCGGACACGGTAGGCGAAGATGTCGAGTGCGAGCTTCGCACGTGCGCTTCCGCCTTCCGAGGCGGCTTCCACCTCACGCATGTCGCTCGAGACGCCCGAGATGCCCAGGAGTCCGCTCTCCTCGTTGAGAATCCGGTGAATCTCCGCGGGCGTCATTCCCTTCTCGGCGAGGAAGAAGAGGATGGCCGGGTCGAGGTCGCCCGAGCGCGTGCCCATCACGAGACCTTCGAGGGGCGTCAGTCCCATGCTCGTGTCCACCGACCTGCCGTTCTTCACCGCGGTGATGGAGCACCCGTTGCCCAGGTGCGCGGTGATGACGTTGACCTCGTCGGGCGGCCTGCCGAGGAGCTTCGCCGTCTGGAGCGTCACGTAGCGGTGCGACGTTCCGTGGAACCCGTACCGCCGGATGCGGTGCCCGGTGTAGTACTGGTAGGGCAGGGCGTAGATGTAGGCGTGCTCGGGAACGGTCTGGTGGAACGCGGTGTCGAAGACGGCGACGTTGGGGACGCCGGGCAGGAGCTTCTGCGCCGCACGGATGCCGGTGAGGTTGGGCGGGTTGTGCAGAGGCGCCAGCTCGGCGTTCTTCCGGATCACGTCGATGACCTCGTCGGTGACCCGGACGCTCTCGACGAAATCCTCTCCCCCGTGCACCACACGGTGCCCCACCGCGGCGATCTCGGAGACGTCACGGATGGGCGGGTCCTCGCCACGGGTCAGCGTCTCGACGATCAGCTTCATCCCTTCGTCGTGGTCCGCTGCAGCGGCGGCGATTCCCTGCTTCTTTCCGCCCTGACGGTGCGTCAGCAGCGCTTCGTCCAGGCCGATCCGCTCCAGCAGTCCCTGGGCCAGCACGTCCTCGGTGTCCATCTCCAGGAGCTGGTACTTGATGGAGGAACTGCCGCAGTTGACCACGAGGATCTTCATCGTGCCGTGACGTCCTCTCAGGCGGTGGAATGGACCGGTCCCCCGGGGGGGGTGTCCATCCCGGGGGAGCCGGTCCGTCTGCATCATCGTGTGAGAGAGCCCCGTCCCGCGTTACTTTTTCTTCCTGACCTTCGGGAGCTTCCGGGGTGTGCTGCCGTATTTCCGCTTCAGTTTGCCCGCGGCGGCCCTGTCGGTGATGATGGTGCAGTTCGGATGAAGCTGAAGTGCACTGGCGGGAACGATCGCCGTGATGGGTCCCTCGACGGTCGCCGCGATCGCCTCGGCCTTCGATGCCTTGTTGGCCAGCAGCACGACCCGACGGGCCTCCAGGATGGTGCCGATGCCCATGGTGATGGCGAAGCGCGGCACGTCGGATTTCCTCTTGAAGAACCGGGCGTTGTCCTCGATGGTGCGCTTGTCGAGGGCCACCCAGTTGGTCCGTGAGAAGACCGCCGTCCCCGGCTCGTTGAAGGCGATGTGTCCGTTGCCGCCGATGCCCAGGATCTGGATGTCGATGCCGCCCCACCGCTCGATCTCGTCGTCATACCACGCACAGTGTGCTTCCACGTCCGCCGCCGTGCCGTCCGGAACGTGCACGTTCTCCAGCGGGATGTTGATGTGCCTGAAGAGGTTGTGGTACATGAAATACCAGTAGCTCTGCTTGTGGGTGGGTTTGACTCCCACGTACTCGTCGAGGTTGAAGCTGGCCGCCTGTGAGAAGTCGAGCCCCTCCTTCTTGTGCATCCGGATGAGTTCCTTGTAGGTTCCCAGGGGCGTGCTGCCGGTGGCGAGTCCCAGGACACAGCGGGGATTCTCACGCACCACGTCCGCAATCATCTGCGCGGCGAGCCTGCTCATCTGCTCGTAGTCCTTCTTGACGATAACCTCCATTCGCTTCTCTCCTTCCGGAAGAAAGTGCTATTCGACGGCCATCTGCTCGAACATACGGTCAAAAACCAGTGTGGCGGCCCCCCGGGCACACGGACTCTCGGGGAAGGCCGACTTTCGAATCTTCACCAGGTCACGGGCGGCGGGCATCGCCGTCCGACGGAAGACGTGCTCGATCACCTCGACCATCGGACTCTCCTCGTCGGCCAGTCGTCCCCCGAGGATGAACAGGGACGGGTCGAAGAGGTTGGCCAGGTTGGCGACCACACGGCCGATGTGGGTTCCCGCACGCTCGATCAGGTTCAGGGCCAGTCGGTCGCGCTCCCGTGCCGCCGAGAACACCGCGTCGATGTCGATTGCCGAGAGGTCGTCCCCCGCCAACGACGTGATCATCGACTCCACGCCCTTCCCGATCGCCTCCCGGGCCTGGTTGACGATCGCCCGCGGACTCGCCAGACTCTCCAGACACCCGTAGTTCCCGCAGTAGCAGATGGGACCGTTCTCCTCCACCACCACGTGTCCCAGCTCGCCGGCACGTCCGTGCACCCCGTGGAAGACCTTCCCGTCCACCACCATCCCCACGCGGATGCCGTGACCGACGTGAAGGTAGAGGAACGAATCCACACCGCGTGCCGCACCGTACCGGAACTCCGCCAGTGTCGCCGCCTGCACGTCGTTGTCCACCCAGGTCTCCACCTTGAAGCGGCTCTCCAGCAGGTTGCCGATCCGAACGTTCGACCAGTTCTCACAGTGCGGGAACTTGATGCTCACGCCGTTCTCCCGGTCCACCAGACCCGCCACCCCGACACCGATGCCCTTGAGTCGACTCCGCGGCACCCGTGAAAGAATCGGGTCGATCGCCGAGATGACCTCGTCCATCATGTGTTCACAGTCTGTCACCACGCTGCTTTTTCCCTTCGCCGCGGCGACGATGCCGCCCGAGAGGTCCATCAGGACCGCCTTGATCCCCGACAGACTCACCTCGACCCCCGCCGCATAGGCGTAGGCCGGGTTCAGTTTCAAGAGCGCCGCACGACGTCCTCCCCGCGACTTCCCGAACCCCTCCTCAATCAGGATTTCGTCACGGATCAGACGCTTGACGAGGTTGGTGATCGTGGGGAGACTGATGCCCAGCACCCGCGACAGCAGGGGACGGGCGATCTGTCCCTCACTCCGCGCCAGACGGATGATCTCCTGCCGGTGAACGGTCATTGGCCCTGCCCTGTCCGGTGCCTGTCGACGACCTGCTCTTCATTAGGTAACTCGATAGAATGATAGTACCAGAACGCGTTCTGTCAAGCGGTTTGTTGGGAGAATTGTATTAACAGACCTGAAGAAAGTCCCCGTCCCCGGTGGGGAGGTAGAGGCGTAACCGCTGTAATCGTAAGCGGTTATGGCTCGTATCTTCATGAAAGTCCTAATGGTGAGAAAAGGCACAGAGTCCTCATCTTGCCCTCCGTCGGAAAAAAGTCGCCGGTCAGGCTCCGGGCATCGGGTCAAGGATCCGCCCAGGGGCGGCTTTTTCCTTGCCACGACGCTTCTTTTTCCCGATATAGTGGTGGTACGGAGGTTCGTAACCCGTTTCCTGGAGAATGACCCATGCTGAGAACCACGAGAAGCGCAATCCTGTCGCTTGTGCTGGTGCTGCTGGTTGCCGGTTTTGCGCGGGGTGAGACCCTCGGGGAGATCATCCGTGCGGTGGAAGAGAAGAGCCGCTCGATGAAGGACATGTCCTGCGACATGAAGATGCACATGGACGTCATGAAGCAGAAGATGTCGGCCGAGGGCGAGATGAAGATGCTGCTTCCCGACAAGTTCATGATGAGCCTCAGGATGAAGATGCCGGACATGAACATGAACATGGACATGAAGATGGTGAGTGACGGGCAGGTGATGTACCAGGACATCGAGACGGGTGACCGTCGGATGGTGAACCGGATCGACGTGAAGGCGGCGGGGATCAAGATGAACATGGGGACCCTCCCCGGGATGGGGGGTCCGGGCGTGGGGATGACGCCCAGTGCGGCGCAGTGTCTGAGGGAACTCGAGACGATGATGGACGTGGAGCAGAAAGCGGACGTGGTCCTGGACGACGGTCAGTCGGCGTGGGTGATCGAAGGGAAGTTCAAGCCGGCGGCGTTCCGGATGATGGAGGGGCCCGCGAAGCTCCGTCAACAGGGACTCGACGCCTTCAAGTCGCAGATGGCGGGCATGCGGCTCTACATCGGCAAGCGGGACAAGTATCTGAACCGGATGGAGTTCCTCGCCGGTACCGGGGAGACGGTGGGGGGCATGGAGTTCAGCAACCTGAAGATCAACAGCGGTCTGACGGCGGCCGATTTCACGTATGCCCCGCCGGAGGGCGTGACGGTGAACGACATGACGGAGATGTTCCGTGCCTTCCAGGCGGGGACGGTGAAGCCCGAGGCCGGGACGGAAGCGGAGCCGGCCCCGGCACCCGACGGGCCTCCGTCCAACGTCCTGAAGGTGGGCGTGCCGGCACCGGCGTTCACGGTGAAGACCCTCAGCGGGACGACGATCGACCTGGCGGCGTTCCGGGGAAAGCCGGTCGTCGTCTTCTTCTGGGCGACCTGGCACAAGGGCTCGGTGGGACTGCTGGCGGAGATGGACGCCCTCGCGAAGACCTACAGGGCACAAGGGCTGACGGTCGTTGCCCTCAGTCTCGATGAACCGGGCGCCCAGGAGGACGTCAAGCGGGCCGTCGCCGAGAAGGGCGTCACGGTCGATGCCGCAATTGGAAACGACACCATCTTCGACGCCTACTGGATCAGTGAGATCCCCTCCTACGTGCTCATGGACACGGAGGGCAAGGTCCTGAGCAGTGAGGCGAAGCCGAAGGACCTGTCGGAACTCGCGAAGACGCTCGACAGCCTTCTGAAGAAGACCGATGGGAAGGTCGTGAAGAAGTGACCGTGCACGTTGCCGTGTGCACGTCTTGACGGATGAAGACATGCCGGCCGTCCCGACGCGGGACGGCCGGTTCCTTTTTGGGCTCACACGGGTCCGGTCACGACATGACCGTGACCCGCTCGTCACGGATGAAGTCGGCCAGGTGGGACCAGTGGAAGGTCCGCTCCTCGTAGGTGAAGTCGCTGCCGAGCTGTCTCGTGCTGGTGACGAACTGGATGCCGTTGGCCCGGAGGATTTCCTGCCACCCTTCGTCACGGTCGTCGTATTCGGCGGGAACAGTGCCCCTGTGTCTGAAGCGGTTGAAGAAGCTTCGGGAGTAGAGGCGGAACTTTACGAGGGTCTTTCGGGGCAGGGCGGACTTGATACGCTCGTAGAAATCGTCGGAGGCCCGGCTGGCGATGATGATGAGGTCGTATTCCCTCGCCAGGTCGGCACACTTCCTGGGTGAGAGGGTCTCGACGGACCGTCCGATTTCCTGGATGCGCTCCCGGACGGGTCGCGTGGTCGTCAAAACGGCTATCTTCCGCGTCACGGCCTACGTTTTCTCCTTCTCTTCGGCTTCGACGGGCCCTGCGTCGAGTCCCTTTCTCGTCTGTTCGGTGATCACCTTCTTCAGTGTTTCCATCTCGTCGTCGTCGACTTCCCCGTCACGGTGCATGCGTCTCAGATCGGCCAGCGTGAGTGGCACGTCGGTGCGTGTGGACTCGGCACGGATCGCACGACTGCGGATGACGTAGATGATGGCCCCGGCAATCACGAAAAGCACCAGCATCCCGATGAACAGTCCCGCGAGCCACCAGGTGGCCGTGTCGAGACGGGGCCCGCGCCTCCCGACCGCCACCGGGGCCAGAGACCACCAGACCACGGTCAGTTCACTCATCCGCCGTTGCCTTCCGACTCGACGACGTCCCCTCCCCCGACGCCAGGAGTGCCCGGGCCTTGTGCAGGTGCTCCTTCACCACCGGCCACTGTTCCAGCTGTTCGGGCTTCAGTGGCTCATACTGCTTCACGTAGTCCCGGTAGAACATCGGAAAATCGGCACTCGCGTCACTGAACGTCCCGTCGTCGGTCCACCGGAACACCGTCACCCACAGGTCCACCCCCGACACACTCATCACCTCCAGCTTCCCGTCGTCGTCCAGGTCGTCCACGAACACGCCACAGGCATTCGCCGGACAGTGGATCGTCTGTGCAAACGTGTTCCGGTACCGTCGGCCCTTCTGAACCATCACGCCGACGTTCAGGGTGTTGGGCTTGTTGAAGGCGGCGGAGATGATCTCCTTCTTCCCGTCGCCGTTGAAGTCGACGGGTCGGACGTCCCAGAAGTGGTCGAACTGTGAGTCGTAGCTTCCGAGGATGCCGGCCTTCGGGGTGAAGACGTAGAGTGTGGGGTTGGCCAGGTAGTATCGTCGGAGGTCGGCGTCCCACCTCTGACGGACCTCGACGACGGTGATCTCGACCTTGCCGTCGTCGTCGAGGTCGGTCTCGATGAGTCGGACGGGTGTCTTGAGGGTATTGAGCTGCTTGGCGATGGCCGCCGGCACGCGTTCGGGGTCCACCTCACGCGGTCTCAGGAGGTGCGAGACCAGCACCTCGTAGTCACGTTCGGTGCCGCCCGGAAGGAAGTCACTATAGTCGAGGGCGACCTTCGATCTCACCCGACGGATCCAGCGGTAGGCCAGGAGTCCCTGCGGTCTGGCCAGTCCGAAACGGTTCTGCACGTCCTGCCATTCCTTGACGGCGAGTTCCGGTTTGCCCATCAGTTCGTGGAGTCGTCCGATGTTGACGTGCTGGTAGACCCGTTCGCCCGAGATCTCCTTGGCCTTCTGGAACTGTTCGAGAGCACCCGCGTAGTCCTTCTCGCCGGACAGCAGTCCCCCCAGCAGAACGAGACTGAGGAACTTCACGTCCTCTTCCACCGGCCGGAAATGCGAGAGTCCCTGGACGACGAGTGACTTGGCCTGGGTGCGGTTCCCGCGCACGCCCGCCTCCAGCTTGGCCAGGTGGTAGTACGACGGTCCGTACTTCGGGTCGTACTGGATGGCTTTGGCGAAGGCGTTGCAGGCGACGTCGTATCGCGGCACCGCCTGGGTGTAGTATTTTAATCCCAGAAGGAAGTAGGCCCGGCCGAGACGCTGGTCCAGCCTGGTCGCCCGCAGCGCCAGGGTCGACGACTGCTCGAGGTCGCCCGACTGGAGCATGGCCCGCGCCGCACCGTAGCACCACGACGCCGACGTCGAATACGTATCCAGCTGTCTCTCATACCACTTCACGGTCTCCTCGAGCTTGTTCAGCTTGACCGCCGCCCGCAAGAGACCGTCGTGGGCGTCCAGGTCGTTCCCGTCCACCGCCAGACGCAGACGGTAGGCCCCGTAGGCTTCGGCGTAGGAGCCGGCGAGATAGGCCTCATCCGCCTTTTTGACCGCCAGGGTGGTGGGCTTCGGCGGGAGCGGTGCCGGGGCCGGAAGGGGTCTGGGAGGCGCCGCGACGACCGGCTCGGTGCGCGGCGGCGGGACCGTGCCGGACCCGCAGCCGAGGACGATGACGAGCATCAGTGTGAGGACGAGCGACGTGGATTTTGCCGACAAGGCGAGTCTCCTGGAAAGATTGCGTGTTGGTGACACCACATAATAAGAGGGAGTCGGGGAGAAGTCAAGCGCGGCCTTGGAAGCCTTCGGAGTGCCGCGGGGAGGGCCTTTTTGCTTGACAGTGAATATGAGCGCTGCTACACTCCTGAGGGCGGGGCGTCGAAACACGTGACGTCACCGGGGGATAGAGTGAGCGGGGTGGTCGTGAAGGGGTACGCACGGAAGCTCACGCGGGCGCTGGTGTCGACGCTGCTCGTGGTGTGGGGCGGCACCCTCTGTGCCGCCGACAGCACCGACCTCTGGATCGGTCGTCTGGCGGATGAAGTGACGCGCGACCAGGCCCGCGACAAGCTGCGCGACCAGGGGACCGCGGCCGTCGGCAAACTCATCGAGACACTGAAACACGCCAACCCCACCCTCCGCGGCGAATCGGCCTTCGTTCTCGGACGCATCGGCAGCAAGCGCGCGATTGTCCCATTGATTGCCGCACTGGAAGACAAGGATGCGGAGGTCCGCAGAAAGACGGCCTACGCCCTCGGGGAGATCGCGGACGCCCGCGCGATTGACGCCCTCGTCAACAGACTGACCGACCCCGAGGCGACCGTACGGGCGAACGCCTGCTTTGCCCTGGGACAGATCGGCAAGCCGAAGCCTGCACGGGACCTCGTCCGGGCACTGATCGACAAGGACGAGACCGTCCGCAACTACGCGGCCCAGGCCCTCGGGTCCTGTGGTGAGCCCAAGGCACTGCCCGCACTCGCCTGGGCCGCCTTCAACGAGAAGAGTCCTTACGTCCGTGCACTGGCCATCTCCGCGATGGGCACCTTGAAGGACACACGTGCCTGTGGGGTTCTCGTCGCCCTGCTGGCGAGCGAGGACTACCTGGTGCGTGCCCGTGCCATCGAGGCGCTCATGGACCTCACGGGCAGTCGTCGGGGGTTCGACCCCCGGGCCTCGAGGACCCGTCGCGAAAGGGCCCTTGCACGGTGGCAGACCTGGTACGAGCAGAACGGTGCCAGACTGGGTGCATTCAAGGTGGAGGGCCCGCTTCGGGTCTACGAGTGGTGGTACGGAAAACCCAGACCCAAGCCGGAGCCTCAGCCCGAACCCGAGCCGGGACCCGCACCACGGCCGGAGCCGGGTGAGGAACTCCTCGGCCCGGCCCGGACGTCTCCCGCCACCCCCGTCGATCCGATGAAGACGCGCCCCGCGGATTTCTCACGCACCGGTCTCAAGGTCGAGGCGGTGGCGTTCTTCAAGTCGGGACAGCAGCACCTCGACGCCGGCCGTCACCGTGAGGCGGCCGAGGCATTCCTGGCCTGTGTGAAACTCGTGGACGACTGGCAGGAAGCCCACTACAACCTGGGACTCTGCTACCACGGACTGGAGCGTTTCAAGGAAGCGGGCGAGGAGTTCCGTCGATGTCTTCAGGTCGACCCGTCGGACGCCGCCGCCGCCAACGCCCTGGCGGACGTCAGTGAACGGCTCGGACACACCGACGACGCCGAGACCTTCTACCGTCTGGCACTCCAGGCCGACCCGAAGAGTGCCGTTGTCCGGTTCAACCTGGCCGGGTTTCTTCTCAGGACCGGGAAGGCGGTCCAGGCACGACCGCTCTACGAGGAGCTGCTGAAGGCCGAGGTGACGCCGTCGGCCGGCGTGACGACGGAACTCGTCAAGGTGCGACTCGCCGAGTGCCTGGACGCCGCGGGTGACTCGGACGGTGCTCTCAAGCTGCTCACGGAGGTCCCCCGGACGGCGAAGGACGCGTGGGTGCTGCACGAGACGGCGAGACAGTTGATGAAGATGGGTCGTCACGCGACGGTGAGGTCGGTGCTCGAGCGTGCGTATGAGGTCTCAGGCGGGGGTGCGGAGAGTGCGTACCTGCTGGCGGTTTTCCTGCTGCGCACGTCTGATGAGAAGATGCGTGACGTGACGCGGGCGACCGTCTACGCTGAAGCGGCGGTCACGGCCGACGCCGCCGACGCACGGTACGCCTCGGTGCTGGCCGAGGCGGCACACGACGCCGGTGACAAGGTCAGGGCCGTCGCGCTGGCCGAGAACGCACTGAGACTGGCACCGGAGTCCCCCACGATAAGGAAGCAGCTCGAGGACTACCGGAAGGAACTGGCGGCGGAGCAGGAGACGAAGCCGCCGGAGGTGGAGGAGGAAAAGACGCCGGCGACGTCCGAAGCACGCGAGACCTGAGGGGTGCCGACGCCGCGGTCACACGGAAGCCGGACCACCGAGCTTCATCAGCGGTCCGATCTCCTTACCCGGACTCAGCGGCACGTGGGTCGAGAGCGTCTTCCCGCACCCCGTGCACTGGAAGAGATAGACCTCACGGTCACTCTCGCGACGGACGCCCAGCCACCTGAGCTGCTGATCGAGATGGGCACACTGCTGCGGGTCGTTGGCCATGCGACTCTCCTTGGGCTGATAACTAACAGGCCGTCCGGCACTGCCCGAGGGGGTTAAGCAGTTACCGGGACGGCCGTTAGTCGCTGCAATGTTCAGGATATCGGGTGTGACGTGTCGCACACCCGTTTGTCGTCAAGGTGCGGTTTGCTTACCAGGGGGCCGTCCAGGACGGGGACACCTGAGCGACCCTACGAATTGATAAGCAAAACCGCGCCTGAGCGGTTATACCCCGTCTCCGGAAGTGTGGCGGGGGAAAACGGGAAATTTTGCGTCCGGGGCCGGGTGTGACGTAAGCCCATATTCTCAAACAGGTTACGTGGCCTTCGTGAGGCGGCTGCATCTCCCCCGGCGCCGCATACGCCTGCAGCGGCTGAGGTGGACCAGCTTGCGTGGAACCGTGCTTTCTCTGATGGGTGTCTTTTTCCTGGCCGCCGTCGCGGGCTGTCAGGGCCGGCCCCAGTCCCCCACG
>DATKVD010000359.1:0-2356 GCA_035530235.1 Planctomycetota bacterium
CTCGATGGTGACGGGGAGTCTGCTGGCCCAGTGGAGCTTGATGTTGCGCTCGGGACGGGTGATGGTGACGACGGGTCTGGCGTCGGGGTCGGCGATGACCTGTCGGACCTCCTCGTCCTGGTTGGTGAAGCCGAACTCGTCCTGGAAGCGCGGGACGTAGAGTCCGCCGGTGGTGAGGGGGAACCGGGCCTCGTAGCGTCGCGGACCGACCGGACGCATCTCCATCGGTCTGGCGAGTCCCGTCATTTCGAGTCGTGCCACGTCCACGTGCTTGCTCACCGTGACGGTGAGCGTCACCTCGGTGCCCACGACGGCGCGGATGTCGCCCGGGGCGTCCAGCTCCTCCTTCGCCGTCAGCTTCGTGTATTCGGGATAGCGGTAGTGGAGGTCGATGCGCGTGAGGTGCGGCCGCGGCACGGCGGTGATGGCGTAGCGTCGGGTGATGGCGTCGCCCGCACGGATCTGGTACCGCATGCTGGAGGTGACGTCGGTGAGACGGTGACTGAAGCTGCCCGCCTCCGCCGAGGTCATCTTCACGGGGATCCATCGCTCGGGCTCGATCTCGACGTACAGCGTCGCCTCGTCCACCGACTTCGGCGTCACGGTCGCCGCGATGTGGACCGACTCGCCCTTCGCGACGAGCTTGTCGGCAGGCTCCTGCACCGTGATCTTCGTCGTGCTGACCCGTGCGATGTTGGCCCAGGGCATGGCGAAGCGGTGGAACAGCTGCCGGAACGGCCCCCACCACAGCACCGCGATGCACACCGTCACCAGCACCAGGAACCCCGCCGTCATGCTCGACTTCCGGGCCCGCTCGGCCGACACCACCTCCGGGAAATCCACCGGCTTCACCGATTCCACCGCCTGCTCCACCACGGCGTGTCGCATCTCCTCACTGCCACGGAACTCCGGACGCTCCTCCTTGTCCATGATGAACTCGATCGTGCTCGTGACGCGCTCCTGGAGTTCCGGGTGTCGGGCCTCCACCGTCGCCGCCATCGTCACGTCGTCCGGACGATGCAGGTACGGTCTCAGCCAGTAGACCCACGCCGTCAAGAGCGTGACGGCCGCCGCCGCCGCACTGATGAGGATGCGCACCGGCATGCCCATCAGGAACAGTCGGTCGAGTGCGAGGGCGGCCAGCATGGCGGCCAGAAAGGCCGACAGCGTGACGGTGAGTCCCTTGAAGAGCAGGACGTGCTTGAAGCGTTTGAGCAGTTCCAGCAGTTTGGCGCCGATTTCCGGCGGAATGCGCTCGTCGCGCGTCGTCATGACCCCCCCCTTGGACAGGTCCAGGAAGCGATTTGACAGTGGATTGCGTCTTGCATATATGTGGCCCGGGACCGGCCGGAACTGACAGCGGTTTTACCGGCCGACCGACCCCAATGCTCCTTTTCACGGAGCCGCATCATGGGAAAGCTCGAAGCACGAAATTCGAAGCACGAAACAAGCACGAAATCCGAAGCACCAAACAAGGACGAAAAAGGCCTCCCCTGCGGTTGTTTGGGTCATTCGTGTTTGGGATTTGTTTCGGATTTCGAGTTTCGAATTTCGGGTTTCCCTCTTGTCCCCTCGACAAGCCTTCCCCCAAGGGGGAGGGCCTTGACGGAGCCCCCTAAAGCAGTCCTTCCTTCTTTCGGAGCACCCACTCCACTGTAACAACCGCACAGAAGACAAACAAGAGGAACCAGTGGGTTCGGAAGCGGATTTCGGAGATGTTGATGCGGTTCCACTTGAGGGGTTTCAGGACGTTCGGGAGTCGGGCGAGTTCGTCGAGTGCGAAGCAGCGTCCCCCGCTGCGGTCGGCCAGTTCCCGCAGGAACGGCACATCGGCCGACAGCTCGATGAGTTCCCGTGTGGGGGCTTCCTTGACCTCCACGGCACTGCTCACCGCTTTCAGCTCCTCCTCCATGGCGGGGATGGCCAGTGTGACGGCGTAGCTTCCGGTGGGGACGGCGAGGAACTTGCCCTCGTAGTGTCCGCCGCTCCGGGGGAGGTAATCGAGCTGCGTCTTCGCGACGACGGCGCCGTCGGTCTTCTTGACGAGTCTGGCGGAGACCATCGCGTCGCCGACGGGGAGCATCTTCTCACTGAGGACCCTCGCCCGCACGACGACGTCCTCACCGTCGAGGTACTCGAACTTGTCGGTGCCGAGCTTCACGCGCTCGGTGCCCGTGGGCAGCTTCCCCGACGTGGCCCACAGGATGACCTGTCCCCAGAACTGGTGGAAGTACTTGTCGGCCACCTTGTACCGCCACCGCCAGGTGCCGTCGGTTCCCATGTAAAACACGCGGCCAAGTCCGTACGCCTGGCTGAGAATTACCGGACGCTTCTCGACCGCGTCGTCGGCAGCCGC
>DATKVD010000360.1:0-4830 GCA_035530235.1 Planctomycetota bacterium
CGACGCTGCTGACCGGACTGAACCCGGAGAAACATGGGGTATTCGGATTTCTGGAGGGACTGCTGCCGGGTGAGACTCCGGGGCGAGACGGGAGTCGACCCCTCAGTGCGTTGTCGATTCGCGCGAAGACCCTCCTGGATCTGCTCGGCGGCGCCGACAGGCGCGTCATGGCCATCAATGTTCCGATGAGTTATCCCCCGAGAGAGGTCAACGGGATCATGATCACCGGGATGCTCACCCCCGCCGGGTCTGAGAACTATACGTACCCGGCTGAACTCAAGAACGAACTCAAGGACTACGCTATCGATGTTGCCTGGGATGCCGATATGTTGGTGCACATGAAGAAGATCGACGAGATAGGCCTCCCGACCCTCGTCAGGGAGTGCACCGAAATCGCCAGGAGCCGCTCTGAAAACATCCTGCGACTTGCAGAAAACCATCCCTGGGACTTCGCAATCGTCATCTTCACCTCGACCGACCGGCTGTTTCATCGACTGTGGCCTGAGATCGGGGCTCTTCTGAAGAGCGGCGTCCCGGGGACGAAACTCGAGCGGCTGCTCCTTGATTTCTTCGCTCAGCTCGATGAGTCTCTCGGCGATATTCTGAGAGCCTGCTCGGATGCCTTCACGATGTTGGTGAGCGACCACGGTTTTGGGCCGAGGGCGAGCCGCACGGTCTATCCGGATGTCGTTCTCGAACAGGGGGGCCTTCTCTTTCGGAAGAAGCAGGCGCCCACCCGCCGAGGTCTCGAACTGAGACTCCGCCGGGGCGTCCGCAGTCTCATCGAAGCCCTGCTGCCCAAGGGAATGGCTCAGGGTCTGCTCTCGAAGGGCAGAAGTCGTCAGAGACGCATGTCGGAATCGATCGACCACGAAAGAACACTCGCGCAGGTGGTGATGTTCGACTGGTTTGTCACCGGAGGCGTCCGACTTGCCAAAGAAACCACCGCGGTCATGAACGACGCGGAAAGGGAGGAACTCATCGACAGGATTATCGAACTCATGAGGGGGATTCGCGATCCCGAAACGGGCGAGACGGTCGTGGAAGACGTCTGGCGGCGCGAGCAGAAGTTCCCCGATGCCGTGGTTGACTTCCTGCCCGAGATTATCATGAAATTCCGGGCAGGATACACCGGACGGATCAACCCGCTCGCGACCGAGGCGGTAAGCGGGGCGCCCGACGGCTCCGAGAACGGGGTCCATTGTGTCGAGGGCATGTTCGTCCTCGCGGGCGAAGGCATCAAGGCGCTCGGCGAATCGCCGGCGATGCACCTCGCAGACATCGCGCCGAGTGTGCTTTACATGAGCGGCATGGACAGTCCGACGTATATGCAGGGGAAGGTCCCCCTTGCGCTGTTCAGGGAGGAATACGTGAAGGAGCATCCCCTCAGGATACGCGACTACGCCGACGGCGGCAACGCGACGGCGGATGAGAAACCATCCTCCGCCTATACCAAGGAGCAGGCTGAACAGGTCAAGGACCACCTGAGACACCTGGGGTATATGGAGTGATGGAACTCGAGGGCGGTCTCGGCGGGAGGAAGTGCAAGTGATGCTGTGCAGGAAGATGTCGACGGCCAGGCGGGTTTCCAGAGAAGAAGGCGTTGGCGGCATGGTGAGACTTCTCATACGGAACGTCCCGCCGCTTCACGCGCTGGTGCGACGGCTCTTTCCGAGAGCGTGGAAGGAGTGGAGCGAACTCGGGTTCTGGAAGTCGCGTATGCGCTCAGGTGTCGGCGCCGGCGAATCCTACGCGCGCATGTTCACAACGCACTTCGGCATCGAGCCCGATTTCTATACGGACAAGCGTATCCTCGACATTGGCTGCGGGCCCCAGGGAAGCCTCGAATGGGCGGATATGGCCGCTGATCGTGTGGGACTCGACCCGCTCGCGAAGGACTATCTGAAACTCGGTGCAGACCGCCAGAAGATGCGATACGTCGCTGCGTGTTCGGAATCGGTTCCGTTCGAGGACGCTCATTTCGACGTGGTGTCGATGTTCAACGCGCTCGATCACGTTGCAGACCTCGATGTGACGATTTCCGGAATCCAGCGTGTGCTGAAGCCGGGAGGACTCTTTCTCCTGCTCACGGACGTCAACCACGATGCGACCGCGTGTGAGCCGCAGGAGTTCTCATGGGACGTGGCCAGGGCATTTCTGCCCGTCTTCGAAATCCTCGACGAGCGACACTATGAGAAGCGTGGAGGGATTTACGAAACGGTCGACATGGGTGTGCCCTACGAGCATTCAGACACCCCGAAGCGCCCGGGGACGCTTCTGGTGAAGTATCGCAAGGTGCAGGGCCTGTCGGATGGGGTCAATGGCGGAAGTTGAGTGACGCTCGCATGTGCAGCGAACAACCCCTTGAATGCTGTGCGAAAGCGAGGAGAAGGTCGTGAGCGACAAACGGCAGCCATCAAACCGCGTCTTGATCGTCGGATGGGACGGGGGAACCTGGGACGCGTTCGGCCCGCTCGTCGAGCGCGGTCTCATGCCGAACCTGAAAGCGCTGATGACCCGCGGATGTCACGGGGTTCTCCACAGCACGGTGCCCGCGTGGACGCCGCCGGCGTGGACCACGCTCATCACCGGACTCAACCCCGAGCGTCACGGCATCTTTGCGTTCTTCGAGAACATGCTTATCGGCGACGCGGTTATTGACGACGACCGGGCCATGCGGCCGGTGAGTTCGCTCTCGATCCGTCATCCCACGCTGTTCTCCATCTTCAGTGCCGCCGGCAGACCGGTCATGAGCATCAATCTTCCGATGAGTTATCCGCCGACGCCGATCAACGGCATCATGGTCACGGGGCTTTTCACGCCGTCGGACGCCGAGGACTACACCTATCCGGCCGCGCTCAAGAGTGAACTGGAGGACTACATCATCGATCGCTGCAACGGCGCCGACTGGCTGACGCGGGCGCTGCGGGCGGGCATGCCCCGACAGGCCGCCGCGCATTTCCTGAAATCGATACGGACGCTCCCGTTCAACCCGCGGCAGGTGGTCATGCTCGCGGTCAGCGCGATCGCCGCACTGCCTCTGGTCGACAGGAACCGTCTGCTCGACGTGGTGAGAAAGTAGCGTCTCGACCAGCCGAAGGAAGGACGACGGACAGATGGAACCCCTGCGTGACCGGGCCTTGGCGTTCCTCGAATCCCTCAGGGCCGATGCGGCACTGATACCGGGGGCCCTCAGGCCGTGGTGGCTGGAATACCACCAGGGGCACATACCCCGCTACCTGGACACCCTCGAGTTTATGGACCGGCACGGTCTCGGGGGGAAGATGCTCGAGGTGGGAAGCGTGCCCGGCCACTTCACGGTTCCGTTGAAGAACCTGGGCTGCGACGTCCGGGGCGTCGATCCCGACCCGTCCCGCATCACGCGGTTCCTGGCAAAGTACGACGTCCCCGTGGACTGCGTGGACCGACTGCTCTTTCTTTTCGGCAGGGACTACCAGGGCGACCCCGTCCAGGAGTTCAGCCTGATGGAAAAGGTTGGACACATGGGTCATGTGCGTCTCTACTCGGCCGACGAGGCCCAGCGCTTTCTAAGGCACGTCGGGTTCGAGGTGGTGACCGTGGCGTATCGTGGGAGCATTCGCGGCGGGTGGAAGGGAAAGGTTCTGAGACTCCTGGACCCCAAACGCGAGCGATGGCGGGAGTATGTGTTTCTTCTGGCCCGCAAGGGCGCCACCGCGTAATCGACACGTTGACGAGGAGGCGACAATGCTCGACGGTCAAGATGCATCGTCCGGCGGGCGACAGCCACGGCCACTCCGTGTCCCCGAGATTCTCGTTTTCTGCATCCTGCTCGCCACGCTGGTGCCGCGGCGTTCTGCCACTCGTGGCCTTGTGTGCGTTGGTGTGCGCCATGGCCGTCAACAGGACCCACAGAGTACCGGTGGCGGGAGTCGCCCTCGACGAGTTGAGTCCGGCCGTGTTCCTCTCCGACATCCAGGGCCCCGGAGACGACGTTGCCGGGTACGCCCAAGAGAAGACGCCAAAGACGGCCGTGTTCCTGACACCGCCGAATCTGGACAGGTTTCTGTTCACCGCCCGACGGGCGATCGTCGTGGGGTTCAAGGCGTTTCCTTTCGGCGACGAGGCCATGCTGGAATGGCGGCGACGCATCCGGGACTGCTACGGCGAGGTGAGGGGAGCCGGCTTTCACGCCGAAAAGGAGATGATCGCGAACTACCGTCACATCACCGAGCAGAAGATGCGTTTCATCGCGAGGAAGTACGGCGCAGCCTACGCCGTCCTCTACGAAGAGACGCCGACCGCTTTTCCGGTGCTGCATCAGAACACACCGTACAAACTTGTGAAGATCGAGGACGGGACGTGAGCCCGCCACATCCGCGACGCGGCAATTGAGATCGGACGCATTGGGAGAGACGACGATGTCCGAGACGTCGCTGCCCTGCCCGGGCGATCGTGAAGAGGACGTGGTCAGGAAGCCGACGCGCCCCGTGGTGAGCGTGATCATGCCCACCTACAACACCGCGCCCTTTATCGGTCAGGCGATCTGCAGCGTGCTCCGCCAGACCTACGCGGATTGGGAACTGCTCATCGTTGACGACGGCTCCGAGGACAATACCCCCAAGGTGGTCGCGAAGTACGTTGAGCCGCGCATTCGGTACTTCCGGACCGAGAACCTGGGCGCTGGGCATGCCCGCAACCTGGGCATTGCGAAAGCACGTGGAGCGTTCGTGGCGTTCCTCGATTCGGACGACGTCTGGTTCCCCCACAAGCTCGACGTTCAGTTGAAGGTCCTGCGGGACGAACCCGACGTCGGCCTGACGTACTCGAACTACTGGCTGATGAGCGAGT
>DATKVD010000361.1:0-2774 GCA_035530235.1 Planctomycetota bacterium
TTCGAGGTGCTTCTTCAACGCCCGTTCGAGGTGCTTCTTCAGCACCCGGATGTCCGGGACCGCGGGACGCCTCGCCCCGGGAGGTCCGTTCACGCTCATCCGCACGACGACCATCGGCTCCTTCCCATCCTTCATCCGGCCGTCGAAGGCGATGCAGGGGAAGGGGGTGCCCGGGACCATGTGCGCCCGCATCTCATTGCCCTCATCGGTGACGGCGGACAGAATCACGGTCTTGCCCGCGGCCGTTGCCGTCAGCTTGTCCTCGAGCCCCGTGAAGAGGGAGGCGATGTCCACCCGGATGGCGGGCTTGTCGGCCTTCCCCTCCTCGTCGTGCGAGTGGACGCCGAAGTAGCACTGCATCCTCTGGGGCTCGGTGCTGAAGACCTGGAAGGACGGTCCGGCCCGCGCCGGCATGGAGAGGACCCGCTGTCGCGTGGAATCGAAGAGGAGCATCCGTCCCTCCGTCCCCACGAAGATCGGCACCCCGGCCTTGTCCGTGACCGAGAGGGAGTACTGGTCGGGTTTCCGATAGGAGAGCCGGGCATTCAGATGAAGCGGCTGCTCCTTCGTCTCCAGCCGGAGCGTCATGGTGAGGAGAAGGCTTTCGATCTTCTCGTCGCGCTCCGTGAGGACGGGGATGCTCTTGAGAAGCTCCCGGGCGTCGGGCCCGGCTGCGGGGGCGTCCCCCTCGGCACCGAACGCGACCCAACCGGCCAGGAGCACCGCAACCGCAAGACAGGCCCTCTTCATGCGATGCCCTCCTCCGTGATCGGATACGTGAAATGAAGAGGTCCGAGCCGCTGTATCAGCAAGACGCCAAGACGCTAAGTCGCTGAGACGCTAAGAGAAAAGAGACGCTTGCACGGCGTTTCCTCTGTTGTTGCCTCTGACTCAGCGTCTTAGCGTCTCAGTGTCTCAGCGTCTTCATCCTTTGTGTTCAGAGCGCCATTTCCTCGATGACCCGTTTGACGATGCGGGTGAACCTGGGTTCGGCTTCGTTCGCGGTCTGGATGATGCGTCCGATGTCCGCGGGTTCAAGTTCCTCCGGGACGCAGCGGTCGGTGATGCAGGCGATGCCGAGACACCGGACGCCCTGCTGCCGTGCGACGATGACCTCGGGCACCGTGCTCATGCCGACGACGTCCGCGCCGATGGTGCGAAGCCAGGCATATTCGGCGCGGGTCTCCAGGTTCGGGCCCGGGACCGCCACGTAGACGCCCTTCTTGACCGGAACCCCCTCGGCTTTCGCGATCCTCTCGGTCAGCGCGACCAGGTCGGGGTCGTACGGGTCGAGCATGTCGACGAACAGGTTCCCGAAGACGCCGTCGTCCAGGCCCGTCAAGGGGTTGGCGCCCAGCATGTTGATGTGATCGGTGATGATGAAAAGGTCGCCCGGGTGGTGGTCCTCGTCCATCCCGCCGCACGCGTTCGAGACGACGAGCACGCGGATCCCCAGCCGGATCATCACCCAGACGGGCAGCGCGATCTCGCGCATGGTGTAGCCCTGGTAGCGATGGAAGCGTCCGGCCATCGCACAGACCGGTTTTCCCCCGACGGTCCCGAAGACGTACTCCGCCTTGTGCGTGGTGGCCATGCCGCTGGGGAAGTGGGGGATCCCGCCGTAGGGCACGCGCTCGGACGTCTCGATCTCGTCGGCGAGGGCGTCGAGTCCGGTGCCCAGGATGATGCCGATCGCGGGTTCGACGGCCGTCTTCCGCCGGACGGCGGCCACGGCTTCGTCGATCATCTTCGCGTAGTCTTGCATGGGTCTCCTCTGACTGAGAAACGACTCCCCCTCACCCTGACCCTCTCCCCCAAGGGGAGAGGGGATGAAACACCGTCTGCGCGGAGTATAGACAGGCAAACCGTCGAATGCAAGAGGGGGGGAACGCAGGACAGCCCCATCGCCCTCAGTCGGTCTTCTTGCGCTCAACCAGCACAGAGCCGACGGGCAGCAGCACATTCTCGTCGGGACCGCTCTCGAACAACTCGACGCGGTAGAGCCACACGCCGTGGTTCTCCCAGTTCAGGGGGACGCGCTTGGTAACACTGACTTGCTTGCTGACTACAAACTTCTGACAAGCCACAATTGGGTCTTCATGGGCGACCACATAGGTCACCATCAGCACGCCCTCGACGTCCTTCTCTGCGGCCAGTTGCGCCTCCAGCACGTCGCCCTTCAGGGAAAGTCTGACGCGGCAGTCTCCCGTAAATGGCGAACGGGTTTCCGGCGCCCCCGCAGCGGCCGCCACGATCCGGGAGTCCATCGCGAGGATTCCAGCCACCAGCGCGAACGCCAGAACGCCGATTACGCAGATCACCTTGTTCATGGTCGTGCCTCCTTTTCGGCCAGCGAAAAAAACCGGTTCCATTCCTGTAGTCATACCCCGCCCAGCATCCCTGCAACCGTCGCGACGGAGTATAGACGCCCGGAGCGCCGAATGCAAGCTGCGAGTCGAGCGGGAATAAAGCAGGGGCAGGGCACACCAATAACCGAATGAGAGGTCCGGCTCGGGAAAGAAGGAGCGCTCTGATGACGAGATGGGTGCTGATGGGATTCATCGCGGCGGGTGCCGCCGTTGCGGCCGCCGGGTGGACGGCCGCACAGGAGAACGCCCCGGCTGCGAAGAAGGAATACGCAAACACCGTCGAAATCACCCAACCCGCCGCGTTCACGGGGGTGAAGGACACGCGGTTCGTGTTGATGAAGGACATCAGCGTCCCGCGCGCGGGGGCGCTCACCTTCACCCGGTGCGAGAACATCGAGATCGACC
>DATKVD010000362.1:0-3495 GCA_035530235.1 Planctomycetota bacterium
CCCGCCAGACGACCCGGCTGGAGATACCCGGCCTGCTCCGCCACCGTCCTGAACGAATCGATCATCCCGTACACCGTCCCCAGGAGACCCAGCATGGGCGAGACCGTCCCGATGAGTGCCAGGTACCCCACGTTCTGGTGCAGTCGCATCGACTCCTCCTGTCCCACGTCTTCGACGGCCTCGATCATGTCGTCGTAGCCGTCACGTCGACGGTTGAGTCCGGCGGCGAGTGCCCGGGAAAGGAGTGACGCGTCCGTCTGGCAGATCTCCATGACGCGGACGGCCTGTCCCCCCTTCATGGCCTCCGCCACCTCGGTGAGAAGGTGTGTGGGGATGAACACCCCGTGCCGGAGGGTGAGGACATAGTAGATCACGAGTGTCAACAGGGCGAACGCGAGTGCCGCGATGATGAGACCGATGTAGGACGAACTGCGGAGGACTTCCCAGGAGAACACCCCGCCGGAGGCGGTGTCGTCCGGGGCGACGGCGTCGGCGGACGACGGGACGTTGTCCTGTGCCAAGAGTCCCGCACACAGCACCAGCAGCAGGACGACGGTGCCGAGCGATGTGCGTCCCGGTTTCACGAGCATCACGTCCTCCCGAACACCCCGTGGGACAGAAGCGGTTCAGAAAAGTCTGTGGCCCCGCAGAACGGGGCCACAGTTTTTCCTTCACAAAGGACCCGACGTCATTACGGTCCTCTACTTGATCCCTCCCTCCTGCTCCTCCTGGATGATGATGGTGGGCTTCACCAGGATGACGAGGTTCTCCTTCTCGGTGGTGAACCCGCGACGACTGAAGAGCTTCCCGAGGAGCGGGATCTTGCTGAGAACGGGAACCCCGGACTCCATCTCGTTGTCGAAGGCGTAGCTCAGTCCACCGATGAGTAGTGTGCCGCCGTCGGGGATGTTCACGGTGGTGCGGACCACCGTGACGCTGATCTCCGGAAGCTGGACCACCGCACCACCGAAGATCCCGGTGGTGATGGTCTGGAAATCGACGATGTCCTCGACCACGGCCACGGAGGGTCTGAGGTCCATCTGCACGTAACGACGGTCGGCCGAAATCGTGGGCCGGACGTCGAAAACGATACCGTCCTGGACGGTCCCGATGTCGGGGTCGTAGCCGACGGCGCCTTCAGAAACCTCGACCGTGATGTCCTGGACGAAGTTCTGCTGACGTGAGATGGCGATGTAGGCCCGCTGCCCGTTCATCATGGTGAGCTTCGGGGCGTTCATCAGTGTGGCCCGATGGGACTGCTGGACGGCGGTGAGGATGAAGTTCACCTCAACGTCGTCAAGGAACGACCCACCCAGTGTGAGCCCACCGGCCCCGCCCAGACCCCGACCGGAGCCCAGCGTCGTGCCGAGACCCACCGCGTTGGTGATGGAGCCCAGGAGCGACCAGTTGTCGCCCGAGATCGTCCGGTCCCATTCGAGACCCATGCTGGTGTCGGGAATGCCGTCACCGTCGGTGTCGATGTAGTGCGGCGCGGTGGCCGCGGGATTGCCCGCGCCGGTGAAATCGACGCCGATCGACTCGAGGAAGTCGTCGCTGACGGTGATGAAGCGGATGTCGATGGACACCTGGAGTGCGCGTGTCTTGCGGAGGTCGTCGAGGAGCCTCTGCACCTTGATCTGCGTCTCCGGCGTGTGGGTCACGACGACGGTTCCGGCACGACCGCGGATGGCGTTGCCCGAGCCTTCATCCCAGGTGCCCGACTCGATGACCTGCTTGATCAGGTCGATGAGGTCGTTCAGGGACTCCTCCTGTGTCTTGAACTCGTCCCCCTGATCTGTGTCTTCCTCGTCACCGAAGATGCTCTGGGTCCCGCTGCCGCCCCCGGCGCCGCCCCGATTTCCTCCGGAGATGTTCTGCAGCTCGAAGGTGGGGCCGGTGAAGTTGGGGATGTCGGCCAGCAGGTCTCGCACGTCGTAGGTGTTGGTCTCGGGCGGACGCTTGATGCCTTCCTCGTCCGAGATGAAGACGATCCCGTCACGGATGACGTACTTGAGACCCATCTGCTCGGTCAGCAGCTTGATGGCCGTCTCGAGCGGCACGTTGGTGAGCTTGAGTGTGATGGTCCGGTCCGGGTCCTCGAACTTGGTGCGGTCGGGAACGATGTTGACATTGCCCAGGGTCTGCAGGAAGTCGAGTGCCTCCATCACGGGCTGCTCGTTGAAGGTGAAGCTGACCACGGTCTCTTCCAACTGCTGCCGGACCTTGCGGTCCTGCGGCTTCTCGGTGATCTGCTGTCTCTCGATCGCCCGCAGACGTCGGTCGGACAGTTCGTTCCAGTTCTTCGGGTAGACCGAGATGGGAAACCAGGGGGTCATCTGCTCGATGTTGGAGGCCCACTGGTACTGGGTCTGCTGCTGACGGGTCATCTGGGCCTCGTGACGCCAGGCCGCCAGCTTCTTGTGGGTCGTCTGGTTGATCTTCTCGGGGATGGTGGGGTCCTCGGGGTCGAGTTCACGCATCCGTTCGAGCACCAGCAGTGCGTCGTCGTACTGCTGACGGTCGTAGAAGGTCCGCCACTGCTCCGCCAGTCGCTCCTTGATGCGTTGCTGCTGTTCCTTCATCCGGCTCAGCTCGTCCTCGAGTCTCTGAGCGGCCTCCTGGTTTCTCATCTGGTCGGTGCGCTTCGAGTGCTGTGCCCTCGTCTGAGCCGTGAGGTCGAGGAATTTCTGGATCCTCTCGAGCCACTGTTTCTTGAAGGGGGTGGGGAAGTCACCGTACTTCACCTGGAGCTGTGCGGCGAGGAACTTCTGCTCGGCCCTCTGGAAGTCGCGCTCCCGCAGGTAGACGAGTCCGTCGGAGAGCTTCGCCCGGATCTCCTGTTCCTCGATCTGGATGCGGATCCGGTCGGCGGTGACGGCGTCACTGAAGACACCGGTTTCGGCGCCGCCTCGCCAGACCCCGCCCTCCTTGAGTGCCGCTTCCTCACGGGCCCTCTCGGCGAGGACCTCGGGGTCCCGTGCAAGCTCCTCGAAGCGTGTGTCGGCCGCCGGCTCCGTCGTGGGTGTGGGGGTCGGGGTCGGGGCCTCTGCGACGACCGTCGGCCGCGGAATCGGTCGGGGCATGGGGGCCGGTTCCACAACCACCGAGGGTGTCGGGGTCACCACGACCGCCGGGGTCGGTGCCGCCTCGGCCGCCGCCAGTGCTTCCTCACACGCCGCGATGTTCGACGTCAGCGCCGTTCGGTCGGAATCGGCCACCGGCAGTCCCACGAGGTCCGTCTGGACCTCCCTGAACAGCACAAGGGCCTCCTGATAGTTCCTGCCTCTCATGAGGGCCTGGGCCCTGTCGTACTTGCCGGCCGCCGCGTTGAGCTTCTCCATCTTG
Organism: Planctomycetota bacterium; assembly: GCA_035530235.1. GTDB lineage: Bacteria > Planctomycetota > DG-23 > DATKVD01 > DATKVD01 > DATKVD01. The sequence goes on from DATKVD010000362.1 coordinate 3,346, forward strand.
GCCATGTCGACGACCTTCGGGGTCTCGACCGCCGGAACCTCCGTCGCCGGTGCCGGGGTGGGCTTCGCCTGGAGTTTCTCCTCGATCAGTGCCAGACGACGTTCGATCTCCTGTTTCGTCGCCGGATTGAGCTGGAGATTGTCCCGTCGC
>DATKVD010000363.1:0-6092 GCA_035530235.1 Planctomycetota bacterium
TCGTTCGGCTCCTCATCGAGAGAGGCGCCGAGGTCAACGCGAAGCTCGAGGGGGGATCGCCCCCCCTGGATGCGGCGGCCTGGTCGGGACGGGAGAACATCGTTCGGCTCCTCATCGAGAGCGGCGCCGACGTCAACGCTAAGGACTCGAATGGCCTGACCCCCTTGCACAAGACAGCGTATTGGGGGCAGACCGAGATTGCCACACTTCTCATCGCCCGGGGTGCTGACGTCAATGCGAGGGCTGTGAGCGGCTGGACCCCCTTGCACGAGGGGGCCGCCGGCGGACACACTGAGACCGTCGTCCTTCTCATCGACAAGGGTGCCGATATCCACGCCAGGGACAATCGCGGCATGACGGCGCTTCAGGTGGCCATCGAAAACAAGCACGACGTCGTCGCGGAGCTTCTCCGCAAGGCGGGAGCGAAGGAATAGCCGCCCGATGGCCGGCCGCGTGGGCGGCGGCTTCCGCAGAGCCGGCGGCCGGAAACGTGACAGCATCATCGGAAGCGCCGGCGGCGTCACCGGCGGGAAGTCCCAGGGGGAATCCCGGATAAGGAGGGCGTGAGATGACGGACCAGGTGGGAACGACTGCGGGAGAGGGTTTCAAAGACCGGAAGACCGGACTGCTCGTGTTCGGAATTCTGCAGATTGTCATCGGCGGGGTCTGCGCGCTCATGGTTCCTTTTTTGATATTGGGCATGATGATGGCCTCTGTGGCCGCGCCGAAGAAAGGTGTTCCGCCCGTGACCCCCGGCATGATGATCCCGGGCGTCATGGTCTACGTCCTGCTGGCGGTCTGGTTCCTCTGGATGGGAATCGGTTCCATCAAGGCCCGGCGGTGGGCGAGGGCGCTGATCCTGGTCAGCTCGTGGGTCTGGCTGGTCGTCGGGATAATCGGCATGGTGTTCGGGATCATATTCATGCCGAATATATACGAGCAGATGGCGAAGAACGGGCGGATCCCCGCGGCGATGGCCTCGGTAATGACCATCCTCTTGCTCGGACTCCTGTTCGTGATCTACATCGTCGTGCCGGGTGCATTGGTCCTTTTCTACGGCAGCAGGCACGTCAAGGCGACCTGCGAACAACGGGATCCCCAGGTCCGCTGGACCGACAGATGTCCGCCGCCCGTTCTGGCCGTGAGCCTCCTGTTCGCCCTCGGGACCTGTTTCATGCCGCTGATGGGATTCTACGGGTGGGCCCTGCCGTTCTTCGGCACGATCCTCACGGGACCGGCGGGCGCAACCGTCGCACTCGTCCTGATGGTCGTATGCGCCTACGTGGCCTGGGGAAGTTATCACCTCAAGGTCCCGGCATGGTGGGCCGCCTTGTTGCTGGTAATCACATGGGGCGTATCCGCGGGCATTACTTTCTCGCGCGTGGATCTCATGGACCTCTATGCGAAGTTGAACTATACAGCGGAACAACTCGAAATGATGAAAACTTACATGCCGAACCCGTCCGCCATGCTCGTGGTATTCGGCTTGTGGGGGATCGTGGCCCTATCCTACCTGATCTACATACGAAAATTCTTCACGCCGCCGCCCCCTGTTGAAAACTGATCCCTGGCCGGGACGGGGACATCGTCGGGTTGCAGACCGGCCGCGCCGTGGATCGCTTTGATGTCGGCTCATGGCGGTCCCGTGGGCTGCCTGTCCCACGCCTGTGTCGGCGGGGGAGGTTCTTATCGCCCCGAGCACCAAAAGGGCCGACTCTCGTCGGCTATTTTTATGGGAGCGCCGGAGGGCGGAGAAAGGAGAGGGTAGACACAGCGGGAGGATGCCCGTATTATAGACCATCCGCCGGGGAGCGACCGCCATGTGGGAGCGGTGGAACAAGTACTACGTCACCCAGCCATACCATGACCTGTCTTACGCCTGTGACGAGACGCGTCAGGAAGTCATGAAAGCCCGGGCGAAGCGGAAAGACCGTCGGCTGATGACGGCCTTCATCGTAATGGTCGTGTCTTTCGCCGTGATGGTTCTTTCCGGCCTGCTGCAGTTTGTGATCGGCCTGGCGCTGGGGGCGATGGTCTTCATCGGTGTCTTTGCCTACGGGGTCATCCAGCTCCTGACGTTCAGGCCCAGGCTGTGCTGCGCCCATTGCGGGAGGACGATGGAGGTCGCCTGGGGGCCGGTCCGCGACGAGAGAAGCGGTGAGTACCTGATCTGCCCGGCGTGTCACACCTATGTCTTCACCTACAGGACCTTGCGATGAGAAGGCCCGAGAGGCTGCGTCGGCCGGAAAGACGTCCGAGTAGCGCCGGATTGGTCGCGAAGCCCTTTCCTGCCGCCTGCTTCCTGCTCTCTACGCACCGACGTCGGGAGGCGCCCTTGTGATGTTCTGGTCCGTCGTTTTCTTCGCCGTCCTCATCCACCTTCTGGGTGTTTCGGTGGTGCTGGCGGCGACGGGCCGTCGCCGGCTGGACTTCGAGACCCACGTCCTGAGCACCGGTGTCGGTCTCGGCGCGTTTCCCCTGGTGGCGGTGCTGTTGAACTCATGCGGCGTGCCGCTGGTGTGGTGGACGTTCCTCGCGGCCGGGGGCGTGCTGCTCGCGCTCGGCCTGGTGCGCTCACGACTTTCCCCGGACGACGCCGGACAGCACGACCGTCGGCCGTTCCTCCGGCCGGAGAACGTCTGCCTCCTCATCGCCATCCTGCTCACCCTCGCCTGCTTCGCCGTGTTCCTCAGCGGGACGTTCTCGGCCCCCTGGCTCACCGACGACGACTCGTGGGTCCACGCGAGGACCCTGAAGCACATCGTCATTCACCGCAGCTACTCGATCGCCCCGGAGGTCCGTCACAACGTCCCCAGCTACATCGAGCCCTATCCCCCGGGGTACCCGGTGCTCATGGCCGTGCTCCAGCCCCTGAACGGGTCCGTCCAGTGGACGTTGAAGTTTTTCAACGTGGCCGTCATCGCCCTCGGGATCGTCTACTTCTACCTGATGATGAAGGAATGGACGGGTCGGGCGTCGACGGCACTGTGGATGACGGGGGTGCTGTGGGTTCTTCCGTGCTTCATGAGTCACTTCATCTGGGCCCAGAGTCTGGCGCTGGTGCTGTTCTTCCCGGCGTTCTGTGCGATGGAGCGGACGGTGCGAGAGCGCGGGTGGGGGATCGTCGCGGCCGTCGTCATCGCCGGCGTGCTCCTCTCGCAGCCGTCGGCCGCGGTGATCTTCGGCATCATGGCCGTGCTCTACTGGGGGGTGAACCTCCTCTTCACCCTCTTCGGACGTGACGGCCGATTTCCCCTGCGTGCCCTTCTGCACCAGGCGGCGTCGGGTGTCGGCGGGGTGCTGCTTTCGGCGGCGTTCTACCTGCCCGGCTACATCAAGTTCGGCCGGGACGGGTTCTTCTTCGGCGTGGGACGGGTGCGGCTGAGCACCCTGGCACGCGAGGGACCCAAGCTCGCCGGGACCGGCTGGCTGGACCGGTACGGTCTCTGGGACTTCCTCCACGCCCCCGCCAGCACCCGCATCAACCAGCCCACCGGCATCGGCATCGTCCTGTTCCTCATCACCTGTGCGGGTCTGGTGCTCTTGGCGGTGCGTCTGCGTCACGCGACTCAACGCCGCCGACACGTCGTCACACTGCTCTGGCTGGCCTTCACCCTCGTGGGGGTCCTGGGAAATTATTTCGACTTCTCCCTCTTCCCGCACCGCTTCTGGGCGTTCTTCGCCATCCCGGTCGCCATGGTCGCCGGGGAGTTCCTCGCCTTCGTCGCGGAGTCCCTCCCCTGGAAACACCTGAGCGTCGCCGTCGCCGCCGGAGGGCTTTTGGGCCTCCTGCTGGGACTCGTCGGCACCTCCGCCGGGATCGCATCGACCCTGGACGCCCCCGACGGGGCGTCACTGGGGTATACGCTGACCGTCGCGTTTGCCGTGGCGGGATGTCTCGTCGCGGCGGCGTTCCGTCTGGTCGACCTGCCGGAAGACACGAAGCGGGTGATGCGGTCGGTGGCCCTGGGACTGCTGGTGCTGGGGGTGGCGTTAACCAGTGGCTACGCGAAGGTCCGCTTCGAGGGGTCTTCGGCCTGGCCGCCCGGGGTCCACTTTTACCGGTTCGCGGCGCGCAGCCGTGACGGCCGGCCGGTGATGGTCGACCAGCACCTTCTGGGGTTCGTCGAGATCCGTCGGACCAAGTTCCGACCCGACACGCCGATGCTCGCGGTCGACGCCCCGCCGGACCATCTCATCGGGTTCGACATGTTCAGTCCGCCCTACGATCTCGAACTCAGACGGTTCCGGACGGAACTCGACGAGATGGGCCCGCGTGACCTGGACGACGGACTGCTGCACCGGATGCGGGAACTCGCCCGGACCAGGAAGCTCGAGTTCGTCGTCGTCACCCCGCACCGGGTGGCCGATCTCCAGTACAACGCGAGGTCCTGGCAGAAGCGGATCGCCAACGCCGTCCGGAACAGCGGCATCGGCGAGGACCGGCTCCAGAAGCTCCTCGACGGACCCGCCGTGCCCACCGAGCGCGAGAAGCCCTTCGTCGATTACATCCGGACGGCGAGGGATCGCCAGCTCAGACTGCTCGAGCTGAGCCGGGACACCACGACGAAGATTCAGCGTCTGCGCGAGATGCTCGGCCGCTCCAACGACTTCGCCCTGGTCTACGACTCGGGACCGTACGGCGTGGCCGTGTTCCGGGTGAAGTAGGCCCCCCGGGACGGACCTCAACGTTCCGGGAGGGTCACCTCGACCGTCCCCAGCTCGATGACTCCGCCGGCCCTTCGCAACCGCGGATCCGTGCTCTGAGCCACCCGGCCGACCCTCTGGCCGGACTCTCCGTCCTCCTCCTCCAGCAACCGCATGTACAGCCTGTAGGTCCCGGGCCTCACGTCCAGTGGGATGACGAGGTTGAAGGTCTCCCTCACGGTCCCGCCCACCGGCCAGTCGTTCACAGGATAGACACCGTAGCCGAGGTACCGGGTCGCCTGGTGCACCTCGCGTAGACGCCCGTCGACGAGGACAAACTGCGTGACGTAGAGGAGGTCCGGTGGAAAGTCCGTGGGACCAAGACGTTTCCAGACCGTCCGCACGGGAAGCTTGCCGCCCACGTTCACCTTCGGGGGCGGACGGTCCCAGCCGACGAACTCGACGAGTCCCCTGAACCCGGCACGGTATAAGCGCTCGGGCGTGACCGCCCCGTCTTCGAGCAGCTCGCCGTGCTCACCGGGCACCCGCATCAGAAGCACCGTCATCTCGGCGGCCTCGACGGGCCTCAGACGGTTCCGGGCGAGGAACTCGCGGATCCTCGCCCCCCGGTCGACCCGCCAGTGCCTGTGGTAGGAGTACCTCCCTGTGTCCACGATGACCGCGACGACGTCGTCGGGCACGGGATAGCGCTTCGACGAGACGGTGTAGGTTCCCTTGGCGATATGATGGAATGCGTGGACGTCGTCACGGTTCGTGAACCTCGCGAGGAACCGGAGGCCACAGGCCAGGGTCCCTTCCCGGGGCATCTGGTTCACCATCTCGGTCATGTACGGTGCCAGGACACGGTCACGGGCCGTCGGCCACATGGCCTCGTCGGCCGGCCAGCCCTGAAAGAGGCGGAGGCCGAAGAGGGGACCGAAGATCACGTTCGAGACGAGCGAGACGACCACCGCCATCGCGCCCAGCACGCGGCCGAGCGTCCGTGCCGGCGTTCTGGTCCTCATCGTCTCTGCGGTAAGCCCACCCGGCGTCCCCCGCACGAGAAGCCGCAGGACGTTCCTGAGCCCCAGCACCGACGCGGCGAGCACGAAAGGCGTCACGAGGGCCATGTAGTGGAACACGATCGTGTGCTCGGCACCCCTCGACGAGAGCAGGTGCTGTGCCACCACCGGCAGCGCGATCGCCAGGGTCAGCGGGCTCGCCAGCGCCAGGAGCATCACCGGGGCGAAGACGTGCAGGTGATACTCCCGCTTGAGCCGTGCGTCGAAGGCGTCGTCCCCGGTGTGGAAGAACGCCACGACCACCGCCAGCGGATGCTTCGCCATCTGGACGGCCGCCTCCGGCAGTGTCTTCCCCCAGTGGGCGTAGGTGGTCTCGTACGACGACTCGCCACGGTTGAGTGCGGGCTTCAGCACCGCAAACGA
>DATKVD010000364.1:0-2154 GCA_035530235.1 Planctomycetota bacterium
GACATCGGCGAGGAGTTCTCATTCGAGGACACAGAGGAAGAGGAGTCGTCCAATGGCTAGCTACTACGTCCGGACCAGTGGAGACGATACCAAGGATGGGTTGAGCGACGCCACTGGGCACGCCCTGGCGACTCTTGCCGCGGCAGAGGCAAAGGCGACGACCGGCGGGGACATCATCTATGTCGCCAATGGGTTCGACTCCGCGGGCGAGATCGCCATCCCGGGCGAGAGCATCATCTATCGGGCCTACCGCTCGACCGAGGAACCTTCCGACGTGCCGCCCGCCATCAACGGCGCGCTCGATCTCGTGGCCGAGTCGTGGACCCGCGAAGGCGCCACCAACCGTTGCTACTTTGACTTGACCGCGGGGAGTGGGCACGCCAACGACAACATCGCCTACCTGCGGTTCAAGTACTACGCTCTCCAGATCCAGTATGCCGGGGCGGGGACGGGCGCAGCGGCCGTGACGGCCACGGGCGTGACGCTCACCTACGGCGCTGGCGGGACCGTGAGCACGTTCACGTTCAACGACTACCCCACGCTCGGGTCGATCGTGACGGCGATGCACGCGCTCACAAACTGGACGTGCACACGCCCCTTCATGGCATCCGACTATCCGTCCTCTGGTCTGGCCGTGGCCACCTACGCCGACGTCAAGACCACGGCGGTCCGGTTCACGTGGGCGGCAGGAGCGGCCGGGTCGAAGTGCATCGGCGGCAAGAAGATTGTTGCCCCTGACGTGCCCGCGGCGCTCGGCGAGTATAGCATCGCCACGGACGGGGCGGCCGGGACGAGGGTAACCATCTTCCTGACTGATGGAACCATCCATGACCCGGCAGAGGACTTCACGGCGGTCGAGGTGTTCTGGTCGGACTGCGCCGTCTCCGCCGCCGGCAACACCATCACGCTCAACGGGATCACGCTCAAAGGGTTCGGTGGCTACACGGCTACCCGGGGCGTTTCAGGCACGGCGAGCGCCTACGCGCACAACTGCATCATCGTCCACGAGGCGAAAGTCCCCTACTCCTACACGGACGCGACGATGCTGCTCGGCACCGCGGTTGCGCCCGTCGCCATCGGGATCACTGGCAACGGGACCGTGGAGATGCACAACTGCACCGTGATCGGTGGGTTCATGGGCACGTTCCTCAATGGGAACGGGAACACCCGGGCTACGAACAACCTGTTCATCGGGTTGGTGGACTACCCGCTCGTGTCGGTCGGATCCGGGGTTATCACGCACGGGGACAACCGGGTCTACGGTTGGTATGGCTACTCCGGGAAGAGCTACATCAGCCGGCCTGTGGGCGGGAGCCGCGTGGTTCTTGGTGGCGACACCTGGGACGACGATCCCCGGAAACTCGCGCTCGGCACGTCCGGGTGGGAATGGCCCGCCGCGATGGCGAACGGCTCGCTCGATCCGACATACCCATACACGGACGCATTCGACGATCTCGCCTCGATCCAGGGTGGGCTCGGTCGGGCCACGCCGCTGGCTATCGGCGCGCTCCCGTCGGGCGAGGGGTGGACGGGTGGGCTTGCCGCGGCTGCGGCCGGGTATTTGGAACTTGTGGCGGCCGGGTCCGAAGTGGTGTCCATGGGCACCACGCGCCAGTGCTACGCCGATGCGGCTACGCTCATCCCGCAGACGTCTCCCGCGGGGGCGTTCGCGGCGTTCGTCACCAATCCCGGCGTTGCTTTCACGCTCACGACGACTCTGGGTTCAACGTCGGCGACGATGACGATCGACCAGACGGCAGGGACGTTTGTGACCGCTATCGACGCTGCTGGTGACGTGAACATCAACTTGGCAGCGGGCGGAATTCTGTCTGGCCACTCGGCCGCATTGGACGGCTACATGTCCATCGCCGAGTTGGTGGACGTCCTCAACGGTGAGAGTGCCAGTGCGATTTCGGTTCGGTATACGCCTGCCGGGTCGGAGACCGCGACGATCCAAGTCGTGGGTGGGAATATCGTCGGCGTCACGAGCGACGCATCATCCAACTTCTCCTACGCCCTTGGTTCCGGGCACACCCTGGCCGACGTCAAAACCTACATCGACGGGCGTACGCGATGGTCCTCGACGGTCACGGGTGGGCTTGACACGTGGCTCGCCACCACCCTGGACACCACAACGGCTGCGACGTGTTCAAC
>DATKVD010000365.1:0-5612 GCA_035530235.1 Planctomycetota bacterium
GGTCGCGACCACCCGGCCACCTTCGCGTTCGTCTCGACGACCAGCATCAGCCGGTGACCGTCGAACTTCTCCTCCAGCACCCATTCCGGGTTGGCGTAGTCCTCGATCGTCTGCTCCTCCGGCATCGCGGAGGCGAGCATCGGCTTCGTCGTGGGCGGCGTCGCCTCGCCGTTCAGGACGGCCATGACCTTCTCTGCGGTGAGCGCCCCGGCCGTCTGCGCCGCCACCTTCGGCACGCCCTTCGGCGCGGGAGCCACCGCGTCGTCATCGTCGTCATCGAGGTCGATCACTCGCTTCCCCTTCACGAGAGCCACCGCCGCCTCGACCTTCACCTGCGCCGCAGCCATCACGGCGGGAGCCACCGAAGCCTTGGAGCCCTTCGAAGCAGCACCAAGCGCCGTGCCGGCCGAGAACCCGAACTCGGCGAGCAGCGCCTTCGTATGTTTGCAGCTCCGCTCCTTATTCTTCCGCTTGAAAATCCATCCCCTACAGGAACAGGAATTCGCACCCGTCTCAGTGTCGATCGCGGCGGTGTAGACCGCGTCGCTCGATGAGGACGAGAACTCTCGCTTGACTAGGTTCATCTCTTCCCCCACCTCCAACGGTAGTATATCATAAAGATAGCCTCCTGCATCCCCTCGTACTCCATCGTCACGAGATACAGTTTCTTCATGGCCGCCGCCTCGCCTCCTCCTTGGCTGCCCTGTAGCAGACCATGTCAGCCACGTCCGCGAGCCGGTAGGTGTAGACCTTCCGCAGTCCCTTGGGGCGCACTCTAAAGAGCCACGCGTGCCCGACCTGCTCGATCTCGACCGTGGCACCATTCCGGTTGCCGATGCGGTCCAGCAGCTTGAAGCGTCGGATCATCTCTCCCCTTTCGCCCGGTCGTACGCCGCCATCCGTGCGTACGACTCGAAGTGGTCGGGGAACGCCGCCCGCAGGCGCTTGAAATTCTCCGCGTCAGCGGCGAGGGCGGCGGCGGCTATGCCACGAATGAACGAGCCGCCGTACCGGCCCATTGCGATCACCGTCTCACGATCAAGGTCGTCCATCGCTGCCTCCCTCTTTCTATGTTCAGGCGGGCCGTTCAGGCAGGCCACGCACAACCCCATCGGTCCCGGCTGGAGCCCGTCATCGCAGGGGCACCGAGGCGTCGGGGTCGGCTTCCGAGTTGCCTCGGCGATCAACATGGCGGCCCACGCGGCCATGATGATCCACAACAGCGCCGCGATGACGACCTCGCCGATCACTTCTCCTCCGCCTTCTTCTTCAGGCTCGCCGTGAGCGCGGCCATCAGATCGAGCGTCTCGGTACGCTCCGTGCCCGCCTCGGGGTCGTTGACCTCGCCTCCCTCGACCTTCCGCTTGATCGCGGCGAGGTAGCGGTTGCGGACTTCGTCCTTGTACTTCTCCGGGTGGAACTCGTCAGAGCTGTTCTGGTTGACCAGCTTCACCGCGAGCTTCAGCTCGGACTCGCTGACCTCTGACGCCTGAATGGGGAGCGCCGGCTTCAGCTCCTCGGCGTATCGGAGCTGCTGCATCACCATCCCGGTGCCGTTGAACGGGCGGATCATCACGAGGTGCTGCTTCCCGCGTGCTGCCCACTTCGCCAGAGCGACGCGACCCGTGGAGCGCAGCGCGTCCCCGAGCAACTGGTACGCCTTCTCGCCCCCAGCGTCCGGCCCGAGGTAGTAGGCCGAGCCGAAGTAGACCGGGTCCACCGACTCCAGAGGAACGAACTCCTCGATCTCGATGGCCTTCCGCGTCTCCTCCTCCATCGTCTTCAACTCCTCGGCCGTGAAGGTGACGTACTTGCCCTTCGCGAACTCGTAACCCTTGACGGTCTGGGCACGGGGCACTTCCTCGTCTGAGCACTCAGGACAGACGAGCCGCTGCTTCACTCGGCACTTGCAGGCCGCGTGAAGCATGTTGAACGAGACCTCCTTGGACGACTCGCCGCTGGAGTAGGTACGGATCGGAATGGACACCATCCCGAACGACAAGGTGCCGGACCCGATTGATCGGTCAGCCATCTCAGTCCCTTTCGGCCCGGTACTCCGCGAGGAGTCGGGCATGTTCGTTTCGCACGCCGCCCCTCGGCGCACGTCTGTCCTTCATCGTCCGTCCGCGCCCACGCAGGGCGAGCGCATAAGCGACCGGGTTGCGTGGCCTCGCCGGCTTCCGCTTCTTCACGCGACCTCCTCTGGGAACCCACCGGCTTCCGCCATGAGGATCTCTGCCGCAGTTTCGCCCGTCTCCTCGCCCCAGCACTCGCGGGGAGCCAGTCGCATGCCGCTCCAGTTGTAGTCGGCCCCGCAGTCGCAGGTGTTCGTGAAATCGAAGCACGGCACCACGCGTCCGCAATGGCAAGTGATCGACTTGACGTTCTTCATGCGGCCTCCTTCCATGCGCTGGCTTGGAGGCGCCGAAGGGCGCGCTCGCGTGCGCCAGCGAGACCGCAGCCTCCGCCGGCAGGCTGGTCCCAGAGCGCGAGCACCTCGTCGGCGTCGCCCTGCTCCTTCGCCGAGAGAGCGACGCCCTCGAAGTCGAGGTCGTCCGGCATCTCGAACGATCCGTAGTCTCTGTCCACTTCCCACCTCCAACGCTAGTCTATCATAACGATAGGCTGTTGTCAAGCGGGCCAAGCCCACACGGCACCTCGACGATCTCCGGCTTCACGCTCTCGGCCCACGTCGCCGCGTCCGCGACTTCGATCCTCAAGAGAGCCGACCCGGCAAAGTCGAGATCCGCCGGGACCTCGCACTCGTGCAGCTTGTCCTTGTGCATGCTTCCCCTTCCCTACTGGATTCTGGTGGCGTTCGCCTTCACTTCGGAGACGTACGTGTCGCCCATCTCACCGTTCGGTGTGAACGGAGAGGTCACGTCGCAGAACCACCGAGCGTACGGCTTGTCGTCGTCGGCCTGCCACTTCTTGAGGACGTACCACGTCCAGTTGCCGTCGAACGATCGCCACACCTCGTACGCGTTCTCTCGCTTGACGGTCTTGCTGCACAGGTTCTTCATCTCCACCTCCCTCGGGTCAACGGCACTCGCAGCAGGTTCCCCGATCGCGCTCCACTTTCAGGGTCATCGGACGCTTGCACTTCGGGCAGGGTGGAGCCTTCGGCTTCCGTGCCAGCTGCTGCTTCAGGCTTTTGTTGCTCAGCATGTCCCTCCACCTCCATCTACATAGTATCATAAAGATGGATTGACGTCAAGCAGAATCGACGGCGCGCTGCTCCCAGCTGCCGTCCTCGCGCTCGGTCATGCTCGTGTTGACCGGGTCCTCGCTCTCGACCACCCGGGTCTCGCGAACCGACAGCCAGCGCATCGACAGGTCACGGACCCAGACCTCCGCCTCCTTCTGGGTCGCGAACCGCAAACCGTTCCCGCAGAACTTCCCCGAGTCGTCAGCGATCACTTCCGGTGAATAGCTCATGCTCCCTCCCTCTCCTCCTCGCGGCACTTTGCGGCCTCGCCTCTCGCGATTGCTCGCAGGTTCTCGGGGCAGTCGCAGCCCCCGACGCAGCCCGCATCACAGCCGGCACCACGCTCGGCTCGAATCCGCTCCAAGCGGGCGATGGTCGCGGCGTAGCATTCCACGCAGCAGACCGCATCGGACCCGTCCTTCGCGTGAACTGCGTCGGCAGTCACAGGCTTCCGGCAGACAGCGCAGGGCATTCGCGGCTCCTTTCCTTTCGGCATCATTATGATGTCACGGATTGGACGCGACGTCAACTGCTCCGCCGAGCGCGAACCTCCCACGCCTGCTTGCGGCCACCATCCACGAGGTTGCTCATGGCAGATCCGGCGGCAGCAGGATCACGACCGACTGGCGGTCGATCACGTTCGGAACCACCGTGGTTCCGAAGATCGGCCCCGTCGCCTCTTTCCCGCACACCCGGCACCAGCCGGGGATCTCGACGTAGGCGGTGGCCGGGAACTGCTTGAGGCGCTCCCTCAGCCAGCCGACAGTTCCGGGCCGGTCGTCATCGCTCATTCTTCCCTCCAGTCGCTGGTTTGGACCTTCGAGATTCGCGGAGTGGAAGGGGTCCTACGGCACGGCGTGGTGCCGCCAACGACGTGACCTCTATGTCATTGCGGCGAGGGCCGTACGACTCGATCATCGTCGGGACGAGAGCCGGCCAGAACTCCATAGGGTGCTGGTCGAGACACGTCACGGCAAGACCTGTGGTCACCGCCAGTCCATCGACGCATCGGAGGTCGTGCTCGATCTCGGAGACCAGCGCGAGTTCATCAAGGTCTCCGAAGCGGAGTGTCCCCTGAAACTCGTTCGGGACATTCGTGGCGTCCGGGTAGCTCATGCGGTCGTCTTCTGTCGGGAACGGACCCGGCCCATGTCGAGTCATGTAGCTACGCGTCACATAGAGAGCGCGAACCTCGCCGATGCCGTGCTCGTGGCACAGCGTGGCGACGTTCGATAGTCCCGTCTGGCTGTGAGTCACGTACGGGAAGTTCGGGTGCTCCTCGTCGAGAAGCAATCCCTGAGCGCCCTCGAAGACGACCCGGTCGTACTCGGGGATGCGCTGCGTGAACGTGACGCTGCCCTGAAGCTCGGCGAGGTCGGTGAGGTAGTTCTCAAGGATCTCGTCGTCCTCCAGCCACGCCAAGCGCCGGCTTGGCTGAGATGACGACACCAGCTTGCCTCGCGCCTGCTCGCGGATGACGCGGCACACCTCTCTCGCGTTCTGGCTCGCGGCGACGAACCGGATGCCGTTGGCGTTGCGAGCAACCGTCTGGTGAATCCCCAGCCCGCAAGATCCGTGCTTCTGCAACGCTTGATCCGCGAGCATGTCGTACGGGGTCGTGATCCGACATCGCGGATCGACGTAGAGCGTGGGCTCGACGCCGATCTCTCGGAGCGCGCCCAGCTCCTCCTTCCACGCCATCGGGTTCACGATGAAGTGGCGAGACAGGAACGTCGGCGCCCCGAGGAGTGTCCCGCTTCCGAAGTGATGGAAGACGTGACGCAGGCCCTCCGGCGTCTCGACCGTGTGCCCAGCCTGAGCGCCTCCGTTGTAGCGGACCACCACGGTTTCGTCTGGGGCTTCGGCGACGAGGTAGTCGGTTATGTGCCCCTTCCCGCAATCACCGAAGTTCGCACCTATCACCGCGACCGCTCGCATCGTGGCCTCCCATGTGGCGGCGTCAGGCCCGCTTCGATCAGGCCGAACCCGTGCAACCGCACACGCCTCTTCGCAACGTCATAGCTGACTGCGCCGTACAGCTCGATGAAGTCCTTGAAGATCAGGAGGGTGCCGTTGTGCTCAACCCATACGTTCGAGCGCATGTTCCTGTTCTGCTGCCCCGGCGTCGCGAATCTACAGTTAGAGGCGCAGTACGGACCGTTGGGGTCGGGGTGCCTGTCCAGAGAAAGCCCGGCAGCCGGACTCTCCTCCTCGCACCAAGCGAGAAAGGCGGCCGGCTGCCGCCACTCTTTGCAGACGACCACGCCCCGGCCGCCGTAGTCCCTGTAGTGCTTGTTGTTCGGGCTGTAGCAGCGGTTCATCATGTCGCGCCATCTCGGGTAGAAGCGATGCTTCGACAGTCCGTGTGTCGTGTTTTTCATGGACAGATCCGGGCGCGTGCCGG
>DATKVD010000366.1:0-5282 GCA_035530235.1 Planctomycetota bacterium
CGCCGGTGAATGGCTGGTATGTCTTCCGCTTCAACCTGACCGAAGACATGAAACGCGGGAAAGCATTATACAGCCGAGACCGCGACGGGCAGCCGAGAATCGTCGCGGATACGCTCAAGAAGATCAACAGCATCGACATCGATGCCAGTGACTGCCGGATCGATGACATCAAGCTGATCATTACGAAGAAACCAGCCCCCATAGACCGGACTCCCGCAGACTAGCTCTTCCGCTGGCGAGTCAAGCCATTTCCGAATAGGGTTCCCGTTGGGGTGCCGATTGGAACCGGGTTGTTAACCAATAGCCACTACGCGGGGTGAGAGTCCGAGAGTTCGAGACCGTTCCGACATACGTGGCCAGCCTATTGCCGAACGTCCACACGTAGGATCTGGCCCTCCCAATACCACACCCGTACGTGTCTTCCCTCCGTCAGGACGCCGCCCCAAGCGATGGTCTCTGTGTAGGCGGCGGTTACCTGCCGAAACCGGTTGACGACGAACTGAACGCCGCCGATCTCGACCAGGTCGCCGGGTTTGTGGCCGCCCTCGGGCTGTTCGCGCAGGACGTGCACCGTCCCCTCGACGGTCTTCGCGCCGCCGGAGGTGTAGACGCTCACCAAGTGGCACGCGTCGCGCATACGTAGCCAGAAAGCCAGGCCCCCAACAACGAGGAAAACGCCGCAGATGAATAGTGGCAAGACAATCCCGGACTCCTTGGTGCGCCACCACCCGGGCTGGCGGACGAGCCTCCTGAACCAAGGGATGAAGACGATGAGGCCGACGACACCAATCGCGATGGGCAGCAGCAGGAAAGCGGCCACGCGCCAGAAACCGTCGTAGATGATGAAAGCCGTCGTCCAGCCGTCGGCACGGGTTGTCAAGTAAGGAAGCATGCCACCAGTGAAGAGGAATATAACGGCTACCCCGGTGACAACAGCACCCACAGCCCCGATCAGTCTCACATGCTTGGGTTTTCTGGGTGACCAGTTAAATAGCCCGGGGTGGTCTATAAGTTTTTGGGCGCCGTCCCGCTTGAACAACCACCACAGACACAGCGCCCAGACGAAGATAGCGCTGAGGTAGAAGGCAAGCACCCACGGGTTCGCTTCGCTGGGGCGAAGGTAGGCATCAATGGAACGCACACCGCCGACTGTGAGGCCAAGCCCCATCACGACCCAAGGAAGGTTGGCCCAAAGTGCGAAACCCCGGATCAGTCGTCGATATCCCGGTGCCGATTCGGGATGCTGCGCGATGTGCACACGGGCCCGCCACCACCATGCGAAAGCGGTGAAGACCGTGACCGCAACGAAGCCCACCCAGAAGAAGTCGGCAAACTCCCGCATTTTCGTCCCTCAGTCGGAGCCCAGAAACCTTGTAGAATATGCATACTTCCCCGAAAGGCAATGCCCTTTTCGTAAACGGTTCCCCTTGGGGTTCGAGTTGGAACCGGGTTGTTAACCAATTGCCGGTTGGGGCAGTGAGAGTCCGAGAGTTCGAGACCGTGTAACTCGGGGTGCGAGTGGAACCCCCACGGTTACCGTCGGACCCCGATTGTCTCATCTCGAAACAGAGAGTACGGCGCACTTCGCGGAATTCGCGCAAGTCGCCCTTCGACGCTGCTCAGGGCGACCCTGAGAGGCGTATCAGATGCCGTCGAACGGGTCGTTGCGCAGGGGCGAGAAACGGCAAAACCCCGTCGGAGATTTCCGACGGGGTCTTGCGTCAACCGGAATGCCGCTTGGTTTCGCGGCTTTTCGTTTGGCTCCCCGACGTGGACCCGAAACTACAACCTGGTGGTTAACCGCCTCTCGCCTTCTCTGCAAGGCACGCCGCCACCCATTCCGGCCCGATTAGGAACTTGACGGCCTGCCCTTCCCCGTTTATACCCACCCGGGTTAGGTCTCTCCCTGAGAGGGAGAGGAAGAAGCGGAGGTCCCATGCCGCGCAAGACGTCACGCATCCGGTCGTTCCTTGAGATGGTGGGTTCGGTGCGTCTGGGCGTGGTGCTGCTGGTCCTCGTGGCGGCGAGTTCGGTGCTGGGCACGGTGGTCCTCCAGAGCACGCTCCCCGGGGGCGACCCCGTCAGCATCTCACGGCACTACGGCGAGACGGTCCGCCGTGTCCTCGAAGCGCTCCGTCTGACCGACGTCTTTCACGCCCCGTGGTATCACGCGCTGATGGGACTCCTGGCGCTCAACATCCTCTGTGCCACGATCGTCCGGTTCTCGCTGCGCCCCGAGCGGTGGGGGTTCCTCCTGGCGCACGCCGGGGTGCTGCTGACGCTCGTGGGGGGACTCGTCTATTTCGTGCGCGGCGACAAGGGCGCGGTCGTGGTGGTCGAGGGCGAGACGGTGGACCGGTACGTTTCGCGACGCGCCCGGGACTACAGGCCCCTGCCCTTCTCCGTCGGACTCGACCGTTTCGAGATCGACTGGTACCCGGGGGAGATGGTGTTCGTCGGTGCGGACAACGAGGCGGTTTCGGTGCATCCGCGGGAGGGTGCGGAAGTGAAACTCCCGTGGGACGACACCCACGTGACGTTCGAGCGGGTCATCCCGGACGCCAGGCGGATTACCGAGATCGTCCCGCCTCCGTCGACGTCCCCCGACTCCGGCTCCCGCATCGAGACACGATACGAACCGGAGGAGCCGGCGAAGTCCTCCATGGGGACCCCGGCGGCACTGCTCGACGTGACCGCCGCCACGGGAAAGCGATACCGGTTCTGGATGTCCACCGACGGCCGCGACCGCCTCGTCAAGCTGGGCGACGACCTCGTCATCGAGTACGTCCGCGAGGTGAAGGAATACAGGAGCAGGGCGACCCTCGGCGGTGACGGCCCCGACGCCCTGCCCTTTACGATCCGTGTCAACCATCCGGCCGCGCACATGGGCTGGCAGCTCTTTCAGGAGAGCTACTTCCCGCACGAGGGACGTTACGCGAGCCAATTGGCCGTCAGCCGCGACCCGGGACTCCCGCTCGCTTACGTGGGACTCACACTCATCACCGTCGGCGTCTTCTACGCGTGCTTCGTCAAACCGGTCCTCAGGAGAAGAGACGAAACTCGAAGCACGAAGCACGAAACAAGCACGAAATTCAAATGACGGAATGACAGAAGAGGCTGGGCTTCCGGACGTCCTTGTTTCCGTCATTTCGTCATTGTCTGATTCGGATTTGTTTCGGATTTCGTGCTTCGGATTTCGGACTGGCGGGGGACAGTCCCCATCTTACGACCTCGCTTCGCTCGGTCCGTAAATGGGGACAGTCCCCTTGGTAGAGAGGGACTTGCGCGATGGGCTTTGTGTTGGGGCTGACACTGGCGATGTATCTCCTGTCGGGGGCGCTCTCGATCGCGTCCTCGGTGAAGCAGACCGTGCGTCTCCTTCGTCTCGTCGCACTCCTCACCCTCGCGGTCGGCGTCGTCGCCAACACGCTGTGGATCGTGATGCGCTGGCACGCCGCCGGGTTCCCCCCGTTCGCCGAGATGTACGGATGCCTGGTGCTCCTGGCACTGTGCGTGGGACTGGTGTCGCTCTCCCTGGAGGTGACGCTGGGCATCCGGTTCATCGGGGGCCTGGGGTCACTGGCGGCGGCGGGACTCCTGGTTTTCAGTCTGCGGCATGTGGGAGAGGTGAAGCCGCTGGTTCCGGCGCTCCAGAGCCCGTTCTTCGCCCCGCACGTTCTGGCCTATTTCATCGCCTACGGGGCGCTCTCGGTGGCAGGACTTGCCGCGCTGCTTTACCCGCTGCCGCGTCTCGGCGTGCCGCTCATCGCGGTGCCGCTCTGCGCGCTGCCGCTCACGGGTCTGCCGCTCGTTGCCGCGATCGGATCGGCCGTCCAGCGACGCCGCGAGCAGTTGCTCGCGGGCATCGAGACGTGGATGGACCGCTCGGTGCAGATCGGCCTGCCGTTCCTGACCCTGGGACTGGTCTTGGGGGCGTTCTGGGCCCAGGCGGCGTGGGGCGACTACTGGTCGTGGGATCCCAAGGAGGTCTGGGCGCTCATCACGTGGCTCCTGGTCGTGGCGTGGTTCCACCTCCGGACGACCGGCCGCCGGGGTGTCCTGACTGCGGTGCTGATGCTCGTCATCGTTGCGGCCCTCTATTTCACCCTCCTGGGGAACCACCTGCTGCCCACCGCCCGGCAGAGCCTCCACGTCTACACGCAGCCCTGATTTGCTTATCCGGCCGGCCATTCCGTGCCGATAGACAGTGTGACGGTGTGTCACGGGGAGGCAAGCTCGAGATGAAGCGTCTGCTGCTGGTCGTCATGGTGGTCCTGGGGCTGTCGTTGTCGGCGTCCGGTGCGCCCCTGGGCCGGCGTCCCGCCGGGCCCGTCAAGGTTTCCCCGCCCGAGGTCCTCCGTGAGATCAAGCCGGCCGAGCTGACGGTGGGGATGCGCGTGCGCGTCCAGTGTCACCGCGGCCGGGCGCTCGTCGGGACCGTCTCGCGCATCACCGACGAGATGGTGCAGCTGGACCTCTCCGCCGAGGAGACGGGACTCCCCGGCAGGCTCAAGCTCAGGACCGCCGACCTCTCGCAGCTCTACGAACTCAAGAAGCAGACCGACGAAGAGAAGGAGGCCGTGCTCGAGGCCCACCGGCAGAGAATCCTCGCCATCAAGGCGTCCGTCCAGGAACGTCTGGAGAAGCGTCAGGCCGAGGAGACCGAGGCCGCCGAATCGGCGGAGGCCGCCGAGGAAGACCTGCGGAAAGCTCTGGACGTCGTCGTGGCCGGGGACGAGGAGGAGCGGATGCGGGCACTCGTCGACGAGTTCCCTCCCGACAAGTGGGGCGAGGCGAAGCTGCGCGAAATCCGTGAGAACTGGATCCTCCAGGACCTCCCGCCCAACGCGAAGGAGAGCCGCTTCGTGAGCGTGTTCGAGGAATGGAAAGAGGCCCGCGACGTCGTCGCCGCTCTCGACGCCCGCAAGGAGGAGGCCCGGGGCCGCACGCTCCTCGTCCGCTTTCCGCCCTCCGAGGGCTGGGGGGAGGACCGCCTGGCCGGGATCATCGAGAAGCAGGCGAAGGGCGAGGCGGTGAGCGAGGAGGAGGCCGAGTTCAAGACGTCCTACGAGGTGTGGTCGAAGGCCCTCCGCGGGCGCGCCGCCGAAATCGAGGCACAGCCCCCCGCTGAGGAGACCCCGCCCGTCGAGACCGCAGAACCCGTCGAAACCGGGAAACCGGCCGAAGAAACACCCCCCGCGGAAACCGCCAAGCCTGCCGAAAAGACCGACACACCCGCCGAAGAGAAAGCCCCCGCCGAGACAAAATAGGAGGACAGGCAT
>DATKVD010000367.1:0-4370 GCA_035530235.1 Planctomycetota bacterium
GTCACTGACGGGGGAGGTCCCGGCGGGCCCGGGGGCAACGGGGGGCTACGACGGGTCACTCGAACGGCTCATCGAGGGACTCGACGAGCCCGGACGCACGCGACTCTCGGTGCTTCGGACCACCCTGGCGGAGGTGATGAAGGAGCTGCAGTTCGTCAACGTCACCAACAGCATCGTGAGCCGACGGTCACTCCAGCATTTCCGGGAACTCCTGGGACTGCTGTCGGGCACGGGTCCGGGGGACGGTCGCTACGACCGCACCGGTACCGTGAGACGACGTCTCGGTGGGAGTACCCTGGTGAACCAGATCGCCTGAGGAGTCAGGTCGATGGGACTGCTGAACGTGGGACTTCAGATGGCGAGATCGGCACTGGCCGCCCAGCAGCTGGCGCTGGAGGTCACCGGGAACAACATCGCCAACGCGAACACGGACTCCTACGCCCGTCGGCGCGTCCAGATGGTCTCCAGACCCGACATCGACCTCGGAAGTGGTCTCAAGCTCGGCTCGGGGGTCGGGGTGGCCGGCATCCAGCGTGTCGTCGATGACTTCCTGGACGGACGTCTGCGACAGGCCAACGCCGACTGCACCAGTCTCGACCTCCAGCGACAGACGCTCCAGCGTCTCGAGGGCCTCTACGGTGAACTGGGCGACGCCGACCTCAGCACGATGATGAACGAGTTCTTCAACGCCCTGGACGACCTGAGGAATTTCCCGGACGAACCCGCACAGAGACAGCTCCTGGTGAGCCTGGCACAGAACCTCACCGAGCAGTTCCAGATGATCCGACGGGGAATCACCGACGTCCGCACCTCACTGGACCTGCAGTACCGTGCCGCCGTTCAGGACGTGAATTCGCTCACCGAGCAGATCGCCGCACTCAACACCGAGATCATCCGCACCGAAGGCGGGGGACTCTATCACGGCACCGCGGCGTCACTGCGGGACGAACGTGACGACCTCCTCCGACAGCTTTCCGACCTCGTCAGCATCAACGTGGTCGAGCAGCAAGCCGGGGGCGCGGACGTGTGGGTCGGCTCCCACCTGCTGGTCACGGACCGGCAGCATTTCGAACTGCGCGTCGAGACCGCCAGTGACTTCGACCGTGACACCGGACGCTGGATCACGTCCGACCAGGCGGACGGGCCCTCCGAGGTCCTGCTCAGCTACGCCGTCTTCGACATCGACAACACCGAGCTTCAGACCGAAGGGGGCATGCTCCACGGACTCCTCTACAGCCGGGACGACATCCTGGCCACCCAGGCCGACACACTGGACCGACTGGTGTCGAACCTGGTGTGGGAGTTCAACAAGGTGCACAGTGAAGGGTGCGGTCTGGCGTTCTTCGAGGACGTGACGTCGGTGGACGCGGTGACCGACGCCGACGCGACACTTTCGAGTGCCGGACTTTCCTGGTCGCCCGTCAACGGCAGCTTCAACATCCGTGTCCACGACACGGCCGCCGGGCTGGTCAAGACCGTGAACATCCAGGTGGACCTCGACGGCATCGGCACCGACGACACACTCAACACGCTCGTCACCAAGATCAACAGTGCGATGACGGCGGCGGGACTCAACGTGTCGGCGGCCGTCAATACCGACAACACGCTGAGCATCACGAGCGGCGCGACGGACACCCGCTTCAGTTTCAACGACGACACCTCGAACGTCCTGGCGGCCCTCGGCATCAACACGTTTTTCACGGGCGACAACGCCCTGAACGTGGGGATTAACGAACGGATCACGGGCAAGATCGACCTGGTGGCGGGGGCACTCACGCCCACGCCCGCCGACGGCACCAACGCCGGCCGACTGGCCCAGTTGCGCACCCTGGCCATCGACGCACTCGGCGGACTCAGCCTCGAGGAGTATCACCAGTCCTGCATCACCGATCTGGCCATCGAAACGTCGTTGACCAAGAGCCGGAGCGACGGAGCCGCCGCCTACATGGGAACACTCCAGGCCGAGCGCGACGCCGTCAGCGGCGTCAACCTCGACGAGGAGGCCATCAACCTCCTGCGATACCAGCGTGCCTACCAGGCCGCCGCACGATACGTCACCGTGATCGACGAAATGGTGAAAACCATCCTGGCCATGATCTGAACCGGACGGACCCTATGAATACGATCAGTCACACGCAGTTCACGCGCAGCACACTCCAACAGACGGCCCGGAACGTCAACAGCAACCTGGGACTCCTCAACACCCGACTCATGGAACTGCAGACGAAGATGGCGACCGGCAAGGCCATCATCCGTCCTTCCGACGACCCCTTCGGCGCCGTCGTGGCACTCCAGCTCCAATCCCTGCTCGAGAACAAGGCCCAGTACCAGAAGAACGTCCTGCTGGCACGTGACCAGCTTGCGGCCAGTGACGGTGCTTTGGGTGACATCGGCGACATCATCGCCGACGCCCGGTCCCTGGGACTGGGGGAAATCGGCGTCACCGCCACCGACGAGACACGTCAGGCCGCCGCCATCGTTGTGGACTCGTACCTCGATGAAATCCTCTCAAGGGGCAACGCCACCTTCCAGAACCGGTATCTCTTCTCCGGGACCCTCGCCACCACGGCGGCCTTCCAGGCCGTCGGCAGCGACATCGTCTTCCGCGGAAACACCGACGGGCTCTACACCCGGGCCAACGAGACGGGCGACATCGGATACAGCATCACGGCCGACGGGGTCTTCGGCGTCGACAGCGGCAGGATTGCCGGCTTCGCCGACCTCAACCCCACCCTCAATGCCGACACCGACCTCCGCAGACTTAACCTCGGACGGGGCGTGCACGCCGGTGGCATCATCATCGACGACGGCACCAACACCAGCACCATAGACCTGAGTCATGCCCGGACCGTCGGTGACGTGATCGACGCCATCAACGCCGGCACCCCGGCCACCACCACGTGCACACTGAACGCGGCCGGCGCCGGACTCGTCCTCACCAGCTCGCTCGGTGGGGCCGACATCACGATCGTCGACGCCTCCAACGGGACCACGGCGCGGGACCTCGGAATCTACACCCCGTCACCGGGGGGCGGCGACACCGTCACCGGCGGCGACCTCGACCCGGCGCTTGACCTCCAGACCCCACTGGCGCTTCTGGGGATGGGAGCGGGAATTGACCTCGCGAGCGGGATCGCCGTCACGAACGGCGACTATTCCGCCACCCTCACCTTCGACACGTGCACCACCGTCGAGGACCTGCTGAACGCCATCAACGGTGCCGACGTCTACGTGCAGGCGTCCATCGCCGACGACGGCCGACGCATCGAACTGGTGTCCCTCCTCCAGGGGGCCCGGCTCCGTGTCGCCGAAACCACCGGCACCACCGCCACCGATCTCGGCATCCGCTCCTTCCACACCTCCACCGAACTCAGTGCACTCAACGACCTCTCGGGTGTCCACACGATCGACGGTGACGACTTCCGCATCACCTGCCGAAGCGGTGACGTCATTGATGTCGACGTGTCAGACCTCCACACCGTCGGCGACGTCATCGATGCCATCAACAACGACGCCGACAACGCCGGCAAGGTCCTGGCCAGACTCGCCACGACCGGCAACGGCATCGAACTCGTGGACCAGACGGTGGACATGGGCGTCACGTTTGCCGTGACGGCCCTCGATGACAGCCGGGCCCCCGGCGACCTCGGCATCCTCATGAGTGCAGCGCCCGGGGGCGACACACTCACCGGAGACGACACCGGCGGCACCCGGAACCACGGCGTCTTCGCGCACCTGACGGACCTCCGGGACGCCCTCATCCGAAATGACAATCACGCGATCACCATCGCACTTCAACGACTGGAAGACGACTTCGCCGACATCCTCAACGGCCGTGCCGAGGCCGGGGCCAAGGGCCAACGCATGGAGGTGCTCAGCCGGCGCATCGACCAGGAGGTCCTCGACGCGAAGGACTTCCTCTCCAGGACACAGGACCTGGACTTCGCCACCACCCTCGTGGAGTATTCGACAGTTCAGGCCACCTTGGAGGCGTGCCTGCAGAGCGCGGCGACGATCGTGCGTCTTTCCTTGTTGGATTTTCTGGATTAGACGGTTTCGACAGTCGATTCTACAGAATTAGGAGCGGGCTAGATGCTTCAGACCTCACGATTCGGGGAGATTGAGGTTGCAGAGGACCAGAGCCTGTGCGTTGTGGGGGGGCTCTTGGGTTTCGGTGGGCTGACGCGCTATGCGCTCTATCAGCCGGAGGCCCTTGGGATCTTCCGGTGGCTGCAAAGTGAGGAGGTACCGGAACTTGCGTTCGTCGTGTGCGACCCACGGGTGATCGTGCCCAGCTACCACATCGAGGTGCCACGCCAGGAACTCGCCTGTATCGGGCTGGAAGACCCGGCCAAGGCGGAGATCATGGC
>DATKVD010000368.1:0-4932 GCA_035530235.1 Planctomycetota bacterium
GCGACGCCTGGGCGACCGACTTCCTCAAGGAAGTCGCGGCGTCCGACAAATACCCCGGCACCCGCCAGACCGCTGCCGAGGTCCTCGAGAAGGCAGACAAGTAAGTCTACCCTGAGACAAAGTGTGCCACGGCCCCGACGCGTCGGGGCCGTGGCACGTCTCCTCGTCATTCCCTCCGCTTACACGCCGAGAAGCTTGCACAGATTGTCCGGGATGCGCTGGATGTTCCCTTCACGGTCGACGCAGGCGAGGGTGGTCTCGGCCTCGGCGACGAGTGCGCCGTCGGACTTGCACGTCACGCGGTAGGCATGATCGATGCGCGTCTGCGTGACGCGCGTGATGGTCGTCTCGATCGCGAGGACGTCGTCGTAGTGCGCGGGGCCCTTGAAGGCACACGACGCCTTCACGATGACCAGGAACCACCCCTCGTCCTCCATCTGGCGGTAGGTCATCCCGTGCCGGCGAAGCATCTCCGTACGTGCCAGCTCCAGCAGCACGAACATCCGCGAATGGTGCAGCACCCCCATCCGGTCGGTCTCGGCATACCGTACGCGGACCTCGTGGGTGTAGCTGGCAATCGGACGTGTTTCCCTGACCATCGTTGCCATCCTTCGTGGGGGCACGGCATGCCGGTGCCCCTACAACCCCAAGTCATCGGAAATCGACTTCATAGCGTCGAGCGAGATCTGGATGAACTCATCGAGCGGGATGCCGAGCGTCTCGCACTGTCTGATCTGGTCACGGTTGACGGACCGCGAGAACCCCTTCTCGGCCATCCGGTTCCTGACGAACTGGACGTCCACGATGTCGAGCTTCTTCTCCGGCCGGATGAGGGCACAGGACACCAGGAACCCGGTCAAGGGGTCCGCGGCGTAGAGGGCCTGGTCGAGCTTCGTCTCGACGGGTCCCTTCTCGGCGTGTGCGCTCACCGCGTGGACCATCTCCTCGGGACACCCGCGCTCGGCCAGCATCTCGGCGGAGATCACCCCGTGATTCGGGAAGTCATCCGCGGTCCGGTCCCAGTCGACGTCGTGGAGGAGTCCCGTGCGTGCCCACAGGGCTTCGTCCTCGCCCAGACGCACCGCCAGGGCCCGCATCACGGCTTCCGCCGCCAGCATGTGCTTGCGAAGGTTCTTGTTCTTGACGTTTTCCTTCACCAGCACCAGTGCGTCCTCACGCGACATCAGTTCCGTCATTGCCTTGCCTCCTCACTTCACCTCAACCAGCTCGTAATCGCGGCTGCCCAGGCCGACCGATTCGCCGTATTCGAGCTGTCTGGTGTACTCGACCTCCGGGTTGAACTCGAGGAAGAGGTCCTTCCCGAGTTCCCGTTTCATGACGTCCGCGGTGGCCTGGTCGACGGCGACGATGTCGTCGGAAGCGAGGATGCCGACGTCCGCACACCCCGGGTCCTGCTCGACACCGAAGCAGTCGCACCCCTTGGTGACGTGCGTCATGAAGTTGAAATAGCACATCCGGTGCTCGTGGGTGAGCTTGACGGCGAGGGCGTGCTCGACCATCTTCTCGTTCAGACGTTCGGAGGTCTCGCGCCACTTGAAGCCCACGGCCTGCACCGGACAAACGGCGAGGCACTCACCGCAGCCGATGCACTTCTCCCTGTCGATGACCGCCGACTCGTCCACCGTGATGGCGTCGGCGGGGCAGAACTCCGCACACCGTCCGCAGGCGGTGCATTTGGCGGCATCGACGATCGGGATGTCGCCGTGGTGCTGGTCCAGCTTGCCCGCGCGGCTCGACAGTCCCATCGCCACGTTCTTGATGGACCCGCCCAGCCCGCCGCCCGGATGTCCCGTCACGTGCGTCAGCACCACGAAGGCGAACGCATGGAACGCCCCGCTCGCAATCGGCACCTGCTTATAGTGCTTGCCGTCGATTTTCACCATCACCTGCGACGCCCCAACCAGTCCGTCGGCGATGATGACGGGACAGCCGACCTTCTCGTGGGTGAAGCCGTGGTCGTAACAGACGGTGAGGTGATCGACGGCGGTGCCGCGGCTGCCGCGGTAAAGGGTGCAGGTGTCGACCAGGAACGGCTTGGCGTCGGCCTCCCTGACCCGTGCGACGATCCGCTTCGCGATCGGGGGCTTGAGATACCCGTCCCCTCCCGGCTCGCCGAAGTGCTGCTTGACGCCGACGAGCCGGCCTTTCTCGAGCTGTGACGCGAAGCCCGCCTTCCCATAGAGCACTGCCGCCTTCTCCGCCAGGGACGCGTCCGATTCACCGTCCTTCGTGCGAATGAAGTAAACCTTGCCCGACATGACGTCTCCCAACAGAAGAACCCGATTCCCGCTCTCAATGCATCACGAAAGGATTCGAAGCCTTTTCTTTCCCCACGGTCGTGGGCGGGCCGTGACCGGGATAGACGACGGTCTCGTCGGGGAGAGTGAATATCTTCTCACGGATGCTCGTGAGCAGCAGTTCCCAGTCTCCGCCCGCGATGTCGGTGCGTCCGACCGAGGCGGCGAAGAGCGTGTCACCACAGAAGAGCGCCGGAGCGCCGTCGAGGTCGTCGGTGAAAAGCGAGATGCCGCCCGGACTGTGACCGGGGGTCTCGATCACCCGAAGCGCACACGTCCCGACCGGGACGACGTCGTCCTCGTCGAGAAGCGTATCGGCCGGCGGACTCACCACGTGCAGACCCACGAAGACGGACATGTTCCTGACGGGACTGGTGAGTGCACCGGCGTCGTGCCGGCCGACCGCGATCACCAAGTCGTCGTAACGCTCACGCAGCTCGGCATTTGCGATGATATGGTCGGCGTGTCCGTGCGTCACGACCAGTCGCGTCGGTGTCAGCTTCTCGGCATCGAGACAGGCGAGGATGTCTTCGGCGTCGCCGCCCGCGTCGATCAGCAGCACGTCCGTGGGGGTCTCCCACAGCACGTAGCAGTTGGTCTCCAGCTCGCCGACCCTCAGCGTGTGGAGGTGCAAGGACCTATCCTCCCGCCGACTGGAGGTAGCGCTCGACGACGCCGACGATCTCGGGCTCGTCGTTGTCGAGGAGACCGACGATGCGACGTTCACGCTCGGCGTTCTCGATGCTGTCGGAGGCGTGTGCGGCGTTCTTCATCAGGTCCTGTCCGAAACCGGAGCGCACGGTGGCGGCGGCGGCCTTGTCCGGGTCGGTGGCGCCGAGCCGCTCACGGATCTTCGCGACCGCGTCCTCCCCCTGATACAGGAGTGCCAGACACCTCACCTCCCCGGGCTTCTTCCTTTCCGCCGGCGTCCTCACCGACGCCGGGTCGACGCCGGTCATGTATTCGACGATCTTGTGGAACTCGCAGAGCGCGTTCTTGTCGGCCAGCATGTCGGTCATCTTCACGTAGGTGTCGTCGTCGATGTCGAAGTCGAACACCCCGCTCAGGGCCTCCCGGAGTGCCGCGGTGACCCCGGGCCTGAGTCTCGTGCGGAAGACGTCCACGAGCGGGCCGTAAAACTCCTCCCCCTGGGCCACACTCATCCGCAGCACCTTGGCGGCGATGATCCGCAGTCCCGTGCGACTGAACATGTCGATGATGTTCCCCGGACGTGTCGACTGCCGTGTGAAGTTGTCGGGCTTCAGGATGACCAAGGTCGTCTCGACCTTCGTCCCCTGGGGGTACCTGACGACGTGTTCAAGGACGCCCCCGTCGGTCCGGGCGAATTCCGCGAAGAGTCTCAGGTGCCTGGCGTTGGTCCGGGCGTCGGTCGCCACCAGCACCGCCGGCTCGAAGTGTCTGATGCGGCCGTCGGCGTCGAGGATGAAGTCCCCGTAGGCCCCGCGCACGGTGTCGCCGGTGGGGTCCTGGACGGCGGAGCCGACGGCGTTGTCCTTCAGGAGCTCGATGGCGTTCTCTCCCCGCAGGAAGAGGACGGGACAGCGGTTACCGGCGGGGTTGGTGGTGGTGGAGCGGAGGTTTTCGCTGAGGTAGTCCACGAAGGCGGCCTTCAGGGCCGGCTGCATGTCCATCTCCCGGATGGTGGCGATGTAGCGGTCGACGAAGGCGTCACCGGGGGCGTACATGCGGGCCCCGATGAGTTCGAGGTTCTCCGCCAGGGTCAGCAGTCGGCTGATGATGCCGCCCGTGCGGCTCTTCGACAGACTGTAGGGCGTGATGAGTGCGTAGGTCAGTTCCTGCGCCACTGTCGTCCTCCGTTCGAATAGGCCCTCTTCCTGGGACCGACGGCGTTGAAGGCCAGGTGACCCTCACCGAGAAAGGCGTCGACCGCCTCGGCAAGAGAGGCGTCTGGCGTCACCGAAAACGAGCTGTCGGCACGAACCGTCGTCACCGACTGGTCGGGTCCGACGAGTTCGAGGTAGACGCCGCAGTTTCCCCGGTGTTCGGAGAGGATGCGGCGGAGTTCCTCCATGGTGTGCTCGTCCTGGTGTCGCTCGTCGAGAGTCAGCACGACACTCTCGGTGAGTCTGAGGGGGGCCTGCTCGATGGGCACGACGTCGTTGATGACGATGCTGGGCGGCTCACGACGGAGGTCGAGTCTGCCGCGGATGAACACGACCGACTCGTTCCTGACGAGCGGCTCGTTGCGGACGAAGACCTCGGGCCAGGCCACGGCCTCGCACCTGCCGGAGAGGTCCTCCAGACTCATTCGGGCCATGCGCTCGCCGGCGGAGCGGCCCTTCTGCACGACGTTGACGCGGACGTCCGAGAGTATCCCCCCGAGGGTGAGTTCGGTGCCGTCCTCGAACTCGTGCAGTCGGCCGGCGTCGGTGTTGGCAAACCGCTTCAGCACGTCCGAGTGCGTTGCCAGCGGGTGATTCGTAAGGTAAAACCCGATCGTCTCCATCTCCGCCGAAGAGAGCTGGCCCTTCGTCCACTCGGGGATGGCGGGGAGGTTCTCGGCGGTTTCCCGTGCCGGGGAGGCCGAGGCGAACTGCTCGAAGAACGTGGTCTGACCGGACTGCCGGTCGGC
>DATKVD010000369.1:0-5205 GCA_035530235.1 Planctomycetota bacterium
TCGCCTCGAGAATCGGCGTGGCGGCGCATCTCTTGCCCGGGCTGGTCGAGGCCGGGACGACGCTCGGCGAATGCGACGGGATCCAGGTCCTCGCGACCGCGGCACACGACACCGCCTCGGCCGTCGTCGGGTGTCCGGGCCGCGGCGACGACTGGGCGTTCCTCTCGTCGGGGACGTGGTCGCTCCTGGGGGTCGAGCTGGCGGCGCCCGTCGTCACCGACGCGGTGCTCGACGCGAACCTCTCCAACGAGCTCGGCATCCGCGACACCACGCGACTGCTCAAGAACATCTGCGGCCTCTGGCCCGTGCAGGAGTGCCGGCGGGAATGGTCCGAGTCGGGTCGCAACTACACGTGGGACGAGCTGTCGGCGCTCGCCGCGAAGTCCCCGCCCCTGCCTGCGGTCCTCGACCCCGACGACCGGCGCTTCCTGGCACCCGAGAGCATGACCTCCGCCGTCGGGGAGTTCTGCCGTGAGAGCGGGCAGGTCGAACCGGAAGACGCCGGCCAGACGGTGCGCGTGGTCCTCGAAGGACTGGCGCTCAAGTGCCGACGGGTGATGGGACTCCTGGAGGACGTCACGGGCGGAAGCATCCGGACGATTAACATGGTCGGGGGCGGGGTCCGGAATCGTCTCCTGTGTCAACTGACCGCCGACGCGACCGGACGTCGCGTGGTTGCGGGACCCGTCGAGGCGACCGCGACCGGGAACCTGCTCACCCAGGCCATGGGCTCGGGCCTCGTCGAATCGATGCACGAGATGCGGGACATCATCCGCCGGTCCTTTGACCTCGACGAATATGAGCCGCGGCTGTCCGCCGAATGGGACGATGCCTACGGACGGCTGACGGACTTTGTTACCGAAAAGTAGGAGGCCGGACATTCCTGTCCGGCGTCAATCGATGACAGGCAGGAATGCCTGTCCCCCTATGGTGTGGAGACAGCCATGCACGCGTGGGAAAAACTGGCGTCGGAATCGAGCATGAAACCGGAAGTCGTGAGGAAGACACTGGCGGCGTTTGAGATCGAGACCCCGAGCTGGGGCTATGCGAACACCGGCACCCGCTTCGGGAAGTTCCTCCAGGCGTCGGCCGCCGTGACGCTCGAACACAAGATCCAGGACGCCGCCGAGGTCCACCGGCTGACCGGCGTCGCCCCGCGCATGGCCGTCCACGTCCTCTGGGACTTCCCCGACGGCTTCGATGCGAAGGTCGTGAAGCTCGCCCAAGAGCACGGGCTCCGGATCGGCGCGATCAACCCCAACGTCTTCCAGGACCAGTGCTACAAGCTGGGCAGCTTCTGTAACCCCGAGGCGAAGGTCCGCCGACGCGCCATCCGGCACTGTCTCGATTCGGTCGAGATCGGCCGGCAGACGAAGAGCGGCATCCTCAGCCTCTGGTTCGCCGACGGCACCAACTATCCCGGACAGGACGACATCGTCCGGCGGAAGCACCACATGGCCGAGGGACTTGCGGAGGTCTACGCCGCCATGCCCGACTTCATGACCATGCTCATCGAGTATAAGCCGTTCGAGCCCGCGGCCTATCACACCGACATTCCCGACTGGGGGACGGCGGCGCTGTTGGCGCGTGCGTGCGGCGACCGGGCAAAGGTCCTCGTCGACACCGGCCATCACCTTCAGGGCACCAACGTCGAGCAGATCGTCGCGATCCTTCTGGACGAGGGACTCCTGGGCGGATTCCACTTCAACGACCGGAAGTCCGCCGACGACGACCTGACCGCCGGGTCGATCGCCCCCTATCAGCTCTTCCTCATCTTCGACCAGATCGTTGCCGCCCGTGCGCGGGGCACAGGTCCCCGCCCTACAGAGAGTGCGTGTAGCGCGCCCACCCGTGGGGCGCGTTCGGCTGGAATCGCCACCATGATCGACCAGTCGCACAACCTGAAGCCGAAAGTGGAGGCGATGGTGCAGACGGTGGTCAACATCCAGACGCTCTACGCGAAGGCGCTTCTGGTGAATCGGGAGAAGCTCGCGAAGGCGCAGGCCGCCGGGGACATCGTCGACTCGGAGGAATGCCTGAGGCGGGCGTTCTTTACGGACGTTGAGCCGCTGTTGACACAGGTCCGCGAGCAGATGGGGGTGCCCGCCGACCCCCTGTCGGCACTGCGTGAGAGCGGTTACATCGAGAAATGTGCCGTCGAGCGTAAAGCCGACGCCGGCGACGGAACCCATTACGCCTGAGGACCTTGCGTCACAGCCGCTCGGCGAGCGCCACGCGAAGCCAAGTTTTGCCTTGCCGGGGCCGCCCTGCCGGCCCACAATGCGCATCGTGCACAGTCAAGACACAACGCATGGAGCCCGCGGGCGGCTCCGGTTGCATGAGGGGAACCGGGTTCAGGAGGAGGACCTAGAGATGCGGACCTGGCATGCTGCTATGGTCGTGCTGCTCGGTGTGGCGTTCGGAGTGGTCGTGGGCTGCGGGGGCGGGGCCTCCGAGGACAAGCCGCTGGATCAGGTGAAGGCCGAGGCGGCGAAGATGAACGCCGACCAGCTCCGTGCAAGTGCGAATGAATACCTCAGCGCCATCAAGGCACAACAGGACAAGCTCAAGGAGGTGCAGGACCGGCTGACGGGACTCAAGGTCACGGAGATGATGAGCGACAAGGCCAAGGCGATCCAGGCCGACGCGGCGAAGATCGGAAGCTCCGTGACGAAACTCCAGGCGCGAATGAGCGTCTACGTGGATGAACTCAAGAAGAAGGGCGGAGACGCCACCGGCCTGGAGTGAGGAGAGGTCCTGCGGGGCGCCCGCCTGCTTGCGGGGGGCGCCGTCACGGCTTCAGGAAGCGCTCGATCCACTCGCGGGCGGGCGCCGGAACGGACGTGTGTCCGCCGTCAAAGGTGTGGTGCGTCAGACGGTCGGCGACTGCCAGCGCATTGTAGACCACAGCGAGTTCCGCGTACGCGGCGGACGCGGTGTCCACCGTGCAGGGGTCTTTGCTGCCGCTCTGGATCATCACCGGGCGGGGCGCAATGAGTCCGGCGACGTCCGAGGGCTCGAACGTCTCCCGCATGCCCGGGAGGTATCCGAGGTTGCAGTTGTTCCGTCTGCACCCCGGACTCTTCTCGAGCTGCTCGAACCGGCACAGGCTCCCGGAGATGACCGCGACCTTTACCCGGTCGTCGAGCGCCGAGAACACCGTCGCCGTCTCACCGCCCATCGAGTGCCCCATGCACGCGACGCGGCCGCCGTCGGCATCCGCACGCGTGAGCGCATAATCGAGCACCCGCATCGCGTCCCACGTCCGCTGACCGGCCAGCGTCCAGCCCTTCCATCCGGGGTCGTCGAGGACGTGGTCCTCGTGCGTGGGCGGCCAGTCCTCTTTCTGCCCGTGATAGAGCACGGGCTTGCCCCCCGTCGGCGTCAGGTCGGGAGCGACCACCAGGTACCCGTGCTCGACCATCTCCCGACCGAAGCTGTACATCCCGCCGCGTCCGAAGACCCCCGCCCCGCCCCACTGACCCGTGCCGTGACCGTGAAGCGCCACCAGCACCGGACGCTTCCCCGGGACGTCCCTCGGAATACCCACGTGCACCAGAATGCGTCGGCCCCTGCGCGAGGTGATCTCGACCAGCTCGTAGACGTAGGCCCCCAGGTCCTCCCGGCGGCAGAGGACCTCCGGGTCAAGCGGGAGCTTGTCGGGCGTCTTCTCGCCGAGGAGGAGCGTCCGGAGGGCACTGCGGGCGGTCTGCCGCCAGGCTTTGGCCTCCTCGAGCGTCTTTGCGCGAAAGCCGAGCCGGGGCGGAGCATCGTCCGCCGCCGGTGCCGCCGAGCACGCGAGACCGAGCCAAAGACATCCCGCCAGCACCGTCATTCCTTTCATGAGGTCACCCGGGAAGCGAGCGGACGGCGTCGCAGCCGCGCCTGTAGATCCTTTCGATGTCTCGTCGCACGTCGTCCGGCAGGGCGAATTCGTTGCCCGCGATCTTCCGCCGCGCGACCTCCTTCGCCGCGGGAAGAAGCTCCTCCGAGTCCGAATGCAGGAACTGCCCGACCGTCGCGGGCGTCATGCCGGTGAATACCTTCGGGTGCCAGTAGAGGTCGCGGTACTGAAGCGAACTCTCGTGGGCGAGGAACGAGGTCTCCGGGAAGGTCTCCCTGACGATGCGTGCGGTGAGGCCCGGCTCGTCCGGGATCTCGAGCCCCGCCGCGACGGCTTCGA
Source organism: Planctomycetota bacterium (assembly GCA_035530235.1). Lineage (GTDB taxonomy): Bacteria > Planctomycetota > DG-23 > DATKVD01 > DATKVD01 > DATKVD01. The sequence goes on from DATKVD010000369.1 coordinate 4,184, forward strand.
CGAAGTGGAGCTTCTCCCGGTCGATGGGAATATGCGCGAGCGAAAAGCAATCGCCCCGTGCCCCGGCGCCCTCGAAGATGCGCACGCCCTGGAGGACGTCGAGACACATCCGGTCGACGTCGCCGAAGGGGGCGTAGCCGGTGATGCCCAGGAGTGCCCGCATGAGCTGCACATTGAGGAGACGGAAGAGCGTCGCTTCGGGCGTTCCCGAAGTCCACTTGCAGGTCGAGAGGTCGGGCGCCCAGATGAGAAAGGACGCGTAGGGTTTGATGGCGGGGTCGATGAGTTTCGCGGTGATCCACCCGCCGAGCGCCTCGGCGAGCCCCTGAGCCGCGGCCGAGCGCCAGTGAATCGGCGCGCTCACGCCCGGCAGCGGCATCGACCCGCCGCCTGCGGTCAGTCCCGTCACCCCGTTCTCCGACTGCCTCGCCCGCATCAGGATGTCCAGGAAATATGCGTCGAGACGGAGCGGGCTGTGCGTCATCTGGAACGCGACCGCGGGTTCCGTGCGTCCGGCCGCCAGGTACATGTCCCGGATGCACACCGCCTGTTCGTAATTGAACGCGGCCGCCCAGCACCCGATGCCCCGCGAGTTCTCCGTGCACAGCTTCGCAATATGGATCGGCGCAAGCTTCTGGTCCATCCGCTTGATGTGAACGTGGACCGGGCCCGTGCAGTCGAAAGCGTCGTAGAGACGTGCGCCGTCCGTGACGTCGCGGTCCTCGGCGGGGCGCTTCTCACCCGTCTCGAAATCGATGACGTCGAACGGAGAGAACGGCGGGCGCATGAGGAAGCGGTCGTCGCCCGGTTTCGTGGTGGCGTAGTTGGTGTCCTCGTCCGGCACCTGCCTGCGGGCGGCCTCCACCAGCGACGGGTCGTAGCAGACGCGGTTCCTCTTGACGGTGACGCCGGTGTGGTCGGCGAGTTCCTTCAGGAGTTCCGGATGGTCGATCTCGACGCCCACCTCGGCCAGGAGCTGATGCACGTCGTCGAGGATGAGCCTGACAAGTTCGGGAGTGAGG
>DATKVD010000370.1:0-7978 GCA_035530235.1 Planctomycetota bacterium
ATCATCAAGACCTGCACCGGTCCCGGCCGCCCCATCCCCTTCAACCCGACGAAGGGCGTCGACCTCGTCCAGGTGGGACGCGGCGACGCCGCCTACGTGCTCAAAGTGTGGGTGGAACCGGCCGCAAAGCCGACGGAATGAACCTGAGCCGCACGGACCCCCGTGCCTGACGCTTGAGACGGCCCGCCAGATCCATCCCCGCGCCACCATCCTAAGCGGTCTCACCTGAGTTCTTTGATGTACCCGCGTGGTGGGGCTCCTGTCCCACCACGCTATAGCGGCTCCAAGGTGGCCGGACGGGAGCCCGGCCACCCGCACGCTCTGCACCATTCAGGTGAAGCCGCTTAGCCGCCCCCCGCCGCGAACCCCCGGTTTTTTGGCTCTCAGAGGCCATTTGCCGCCCCCCACCACGTCCCACCAGGAAAACCGGCGATTTTAGTAAATGTTCCTTGACATTATGTCCGTTATAGCGTACATTATGTCTGGTATGACTTACATGGGCATTCGGTGGTTTGCCTGAGACCAGATGAGGAGGGTCGCCATGTCGCGGGAGCAGAAGATGGCGTGGCTCACGGTGGGATGCTTTGCAGTGGGGCTCATCGGCTTCCTGTCGCTCTTGCCGTTCACGCGGCCCAGAGCTGCTGTGGCCGCGTTTGCCGTCGTCGGGTTTGGCGGCCTGGGGCCGCTGCTCTTCCGGAAGAAGCGCGATCCGAAGGAAGTGGCCGAGGACGAGCGGGACAAGATGATCGCCCAAAAGGCCACCCTGGCGGCTGGGGTGTCGTCCTACACGGCTTTCGTTCTGGTCTGCATGATTACCTGGGGCATCTGCCATCACCAGGGCAGAGAGCAGATTTCCATTCACGGGCTTCCCCTCATTGTCTTCTTCGCCGGCCTGATCGTCTTTTTCGTGGGGAGGGCTGCCACAATCCTGGGGCTCTACGGACGGGAGGCAGCCGATGGCGAAGACTGATCTGACGAACCATGTAAGGCGTCTGCGGTTCGACCACGACGAGATGACGCAGGAGGAGCTGGCGCACCGCGTCGGGGTCACCCGTCAGACCATCATCGCGATCGAGGCCGGGAAATACGCCCCCTCTCTGCCCTTGGCCTTTCGGCTCGCCCGCACCTTCAACAGGCGTGTCGAAGATGTGTTCCAGTACGACGTGCCCATGGAGGAATAGGCCTCATTATCACGGCCGACGACGTCCGGCGCGTCGACGTTGGTGACCGCCATCGTGCCGAGCGGATTCGGCACGAAGACCGAAGAACGTTTCTCTGTGAAGGAGCAGCAGAATGAGCGAACAGCCTGTGATGCACGATGAACGGACCGATGCCGTTGTGGGTATGAGCTGTCGACTTGCCTACGTGGTGCTTTCGTTTGGCGTGCTGATCATCGCCCTTGTGCGCACTCTGGCTTTCCGACAGGCCTGTTGGGACCTCCTCGGGCTGTACTTCGTCAGCAACGTCGTGGCGCTTGTCCATCAGCGTATCAAGCACGCTCAGGTGATTCCATGGCGCTGGGTACTGTTGTTCGGGGTGGGTGGAATGCTTTTTGCAGTGGCGATTGCCCTGCTGCAACAGTACTTCTGAAACGCCAGGCAGACTGATTGCGGCGGCGATGTACGCCCCGTCGCTGCCATTGGCCTTTCGGCGCGCCCGCCTGAAGCGGATTCCGCTCAGATGAGCAGCAGCTCCTCGTCCTCGGGCAGGGCCATCATCAGTTCCCGGGGGTCCTCGAAGAGGACGGGCTTCAGCGTGAGGTCCTGGACGGTCGGACGGATCTCCGGACTCAAGGGCAGCGTCACGGTGAAGACGGCGCCCGTTCCGGGGGCGCTCTCGACGTCGATCTCTCCCCCGTGCATCTCGACCGACTGTCTCGCCTGGCTCAGCCCCAGTCCGCTGCCGAACACCTTGGTGGAGTAGCCGAACTGGAAGATGCGTTGCAGTGTCGGCGCATCGATGCCCGGACCCGCGTCGGTGAAGGTGACCGAGACGTGGTCGTCGTCCGGCTGCGTGACCGAGACGACCAGTCTGCCCCCATCGGGCATCGCCTCCGCCGCGTTGAGGATGAGGTTCAGGAACGCCTCGTGGATCGACTCGACGTCGCAGACGATCTCGGGGACGTCGTCGGCGTGCTTCTCGACGGTGAGGTGGGCGGTGGACGGACTGGCCGTGAAAAGCGCCCGCTGCACCAGGTCACGGACGTCGATGAGGTCGAGTTCCAGGGGGTTGGGCTGAAGGGTGTTGAGAAAGGCGGCGAGGTCGGCGAAGATGAGGTCGTGCTGTCCGCCGATCTCATCCACCTGCACGCGCTCGCCCACCGACAGACGTGAGCGCACGTCACTGAGGATCGTCTTCAGACGGTCGCCCACGATCCCGAGCATGTTCTTGAGACGGTGTCCCTGACCGTAGACGCGCTCACACACCTGGGCCCGGCCGATCTCCACGAGGAGCGTTGCGTACTCCTCGGCCCCGGCCGGGTCGATGCGCAGACACGCCGTGAAGTCCTCACGGGCCCTCTCCCAGGCCCGGGCCGCCACGTGGACCACCCCGAGGTTATAGCGTGCGGCGAGGTTCACCGGGTCCAGCTCGACCGCCCGCTCGAGGTCGGACGCGGCTTCCGCCGTCCGACCCCGCATGAAGTGACACGTCCCACGGTGATACCACGCCCGCGGGGAATCCCCGGAGACCCCGGTCAGCTCCGTGAGCACCGTGACCGCCGCGTCGACCCGACCGGACTCTTTCAGCACGAGGCCGAGCAGGTACTGGGTGCGGCCGGACGCGGGAAAGCGCTCGAGCGCCGTGCGACAGGTGTCGACCGCTTCGTCGAACCGGCCGAGCTTGTAGCAGCAGACGGCGTAGTTGTGGAGGAGGTCGAGTGCGGCGTCGGCGGCCTCGACGGCTTCACGGAGTTTCCGGCGGGCACCCTCGAAGTCCCCCGACCGCAGCATCTCCCAGGCTGCCCCCGACCGCTCGTCCATGGATGTCCCCCAAAGTGCGAGACGAGTCTAAGGCGGGTGGGCTTTGCTGTCAACGGAATTGAGTGCCGACGGGACGGACGGAAAAAAGGACGGGCCGCTCGACGGAGCGGCCCGTCCTCGTTCGGTGGTCCGGCTGCGGTCTTACTTCGCCAGCCGGATGTTGTCGAGGTAGAACGTCAGGTCGTCGGTCACGCCGCTCGAGAAGATGAAAATGGCCTTCACCTTCTTGAGGTCGATGGCGTCGCCGACGTCCACGACGTCAACGGTCACGGTGTTCTTGCCCTTGTTGACGGCCAGGCCGCCCATGTTGAACCGGCTGCCGTAGTCGGTGGAGTCCACGTCGTCGATGCGGATGGCCAGCTCGGCGTCCTGATCGGCGATGACGTCAAACTTGAGTTCCGAATAGGCGGACCAGTCCTTCGGGACCTTGAAGGTGTGCATCCCCGGCCAGTCCCCCGTCTTCAGGACCATCTTGAGCGACCGCTTGCCCGTGGTGGCCTTGTCCCTGGCAACCGACAGCACCACCTGGTCCTTGATCTCGTCCTCGACCTTCCACGCGGCGACGTCGTCGTCGGTCTCGAAGTCGAAGAGTGTGCCCGGTGCGGCCGGCGCCGGTGCGATCGTCTCGGGCGTGACCACGGTTTCGGGCGTGGTCTCGGTCGTCGTCTCGACCTCGGGCGCCGTGACCTCTTCGCCCTCGTCCTCTTCGACCACCGGCTTCCGCTCACACCCCACACCCAGCGTCAGCATACACACCGCTGCCGCCAACGTCACCATCGTCTTCCACCTGCTCATGGTTCCCCCCCTCCAGAACGGAAAAAGATGAGACAACGGCCCTGCCTTGGACACGCGTAACTGCATGAAAGGATAACACCGGTGCGTGTCGAGTGTCAACAGCATTTTGCCGGATGCGGTCCGTGCGGCGACCGCCCGGCGGGATGGGGACTGTGGGGTCGTCGAGAGCGTGTAGTCCGGCGCCCTTGTGGGCCGGCGCCTCCGCATGGGCGCCCCACAAGGGGGACGCACTACAATGGACTCAATCGCGGCCTTCTCAACAGTCTCGGTATCCCCGTCCGTGCGCCGACGGCCTGCCGGCCGGGTCTCAAAGCGTCCGGCGCGGGGCCAGCGTGTCCTCGCACGTTCCCAGCGTTTCGAGGAAGCGGACGTACCTGCGGTGGAGCCGTCGGACGACGTCGGGGTGCTTCCGGGCGACGTTGCGCTTCTGGTGCGGGTCGTGCTTCAGGTCGTAGAGCAGCACCTGCGGGAAGAGTCCGCCCACCTGCTTCCGGCTCAGGCTGTCGACGGCACGCGTCGTCGTGCCGCCCCGGCCGCCGGGCGACGACGGACCGTAGATGAGCGACCACCGTCCGGTGGTCAGCGTGCTCGGGGCGTAGGCCTCCCGGCCGCCGCGACCCACGAGGATCGTCGGCGAGGTGACCGCGACGTCCCTGACCGCGCGCCGGGTCCCCTTCAGCAGCCCAAGGAGCGATTCGCCCTGCATGTCGTCCGGGATGTCAAGGCGGGCATAGTCGAGGAGGGTCGGGGCGATATCGGGGGGCTGAACGAACGCCTTCACGCGCCGGCCGCCCCTGACCTTCGGATGACGCACCATCAGCGGGATCCGCGCGATCTCCTCCCACAGCGGGCAGTACGACATCGAATGCTTCCGGATGATGCTCTTCCCGATGATCCCGTGCTCGCCGTGCAGGAACCCGTGGTCGGTGGTGAAAAGGACGAGCGTGTTCTCGCGCAGTCCCAGGTCGTCGATCTTGCCCAGGAGCTTCCCCACCCACCGGTCGACCAGCGTGCACTCCCCGGCGTACATCGCCCGGCAGTGGTTGAGTTCGGCCCGGGTGAGGTAGTCGCAGAAATCGTAGCGCGGGTAGGTGACCTCCTCGCCGGTGTAGCCGGGGTCGTACATCTCGGTGTAGTGTCGGGGCGGGTCCCACGGCTCGTGCGGGTCGAAGGTGTCGACGTAGAGGAAGAACTTTCCGTATCTGTGGTTCTTCTCCAGCCAGTCGCTGGCCGTCTGCATGGTGCGCGCGCAGAAGCAGTCGGCTTCGGTCTTCCGGTCGGCGGTGTTGCGCAGGTGCTGTGTGAGCGTCGCCGGAGCCCCCCGGACCTTCACCGACGAGGTGAACCCCCCACGGATCTTCTTCGGATCGCACGGATATGTCACCTCCTTCGGGTGCGTCCGCCACTTGTCGTTCTCCTGCCCGCGGATCCACTCGAACGCGGTGAAATCCCTCTGGAAGTTGTAGCCCTGCTTCAGGATATGCGGGGTGTCGCACACCATCATCGTGACGTAGCCGGCGTCGCCCAGGACCGACGGAAAGCAGAGGGCGTCGGCGGGCAGCGGCGACCACCCGCGGTAGGTGAACGTGAAGCGACCGGTCAGGACGTCCAATCGGTTCGGGACCGTCGGAAAGCTCGCCGCGTAGGCCCGGTCGAAGACGACCGACTCCGCGGCGAACCGGTCCAGGTTCGGCGTGCTGATCCATTTGTTCCCATACGCCCCGACGTGATCCCGCCGGAACGTGTCCGAGTTGATGAAGATGATGTTCACGTGGTTTCTCCCATGGCCTGTGACAGCACGTGCATCAGCTTCCCGCGCAGCTCCATGGGCACGGTGCCGGCGGGGGAGAGCTTCAGGGATTTCTCGAGGAGCATCTGCTTTCCGCGTCGGCCGAATTGCTTCTTGAAGCGGTCGACCAGGGGGCCCGCAAGCCCGCGCTCGATGGCGAGCATGAAGCACAGCATCTGTTCCTCTTTCGCGTCGGCGCTGCGCTCGTAGTGGTCGGTCGCGGCGCCGCCGAAGACGCTGTAAAACCTTGCGTCGGAAGGGCTTAGCATTTTCCGGCGGAGGCCAACCGACGCCGGATCGACCCCTAAGGCGCGCATGATGAGTGCGAGGCGCGCGCACTTCGAGCAGTCCTGGCACCACCGCGGCTCGTCCGAGGCATCCAGGCTGTCGCAGCAGACGGCGAGTTCCGCGAGGTCCGGGCAGCGCTCGAAGAGCACCTTCATGACGCCGACGTTGGTCAACGGTTCGATGAGGCTCATGGTGCGCACCGCGCCGCCCGTCAGCACCCGCGTCATCCGGTCGATCTGCATCGTCCACCCGCTCGTCTGGTCGAACGACGGGTAGGTGTGGAAGCCGTCCTTGTTCACGAACGGGAAGTTCATGTTCTGCTGGTTGCCCAGGACGATGTAGCGTGCTCGGAATGCGCGGGCGATCGGAAGCGCGATCATCGCGAACCCGGTCACCATGTGCATGTAGCCGAGACAGGTCTCCTCACCCGTCCAGTTGTTGAAGTCGTTCAGCTGCTCGACACGGTTGACGACGAGCTGCGGCTTGAAGCCCATCCGCGCGAGACGCTTCAGGTGCGTCCGCTTGATGCGGTTCTCCCCGGGCGAGACGGTGTCGTCGATGTAGACGGGGACGGGATCGAGACCGAGTTCGCGTGCGAGTCCGAGGGAGGCGAGTGAGTCCTTGCCGGAGGAGAAGAGCACGACGGCGCGCGCACCGGTGCGCCAGGGCGGGCGCGCCGGGAGCCTCGGAACGTCGCTCGAGAAGACGTACTTCGTGTCGCGGAAGCGTTCGAGGACCTCCATCGTGGTCGGCGGGTAGTCCTCGATCGCCTGCGGGATGCTCCCGAGCGACACCGTGCGGAAGTCCGACGCGAAGAGCGGCCTCCGACGGTTCACCTCCACGCCCGCCGCCTCGGCCACCAGCGGCAGGTCGATGGTCAGGAGATGCGCCAGGTGGTCCGTGAGCACCTCGCGGAACCGCTTCGGACACTTCTTCCAGACGCCTTTGGGCCAGTCGAGCGGATAACGCTTCCGTCCGCACTTGAAGACAAGCCCACGACTCGACTCGGTGACACTGACCTTAAGCATGACGTTCCCCCAGACGGAAATCCGAAGCACGAAATTCGAAACAAATTCAAATCAGACAATGCCCGAAATTCCAAACCCCGCATGCGGTCCGTCTCGGTCATTCCTTCATTTGGATTTCGAGCTTCGTGCTTCGCGTTTCACTCCGTCGGTCGTCGGACGACACGGAAGTTCTCGTTCGCCCCGATCGACAGGAAGACCTCGAAGAGCGTCAGGTACATGTCGACGATCCGGTCGTGCGTCCACAGGTTCCCGGGGTACATCCCGTTGGGGGCTTCGAAGGTGTGTGTCTGTGCCCCGGCGATGAACCAGTAGAGTTCGCGCAGCGAGAGCGTCTGTGATTTTCCGGTCACGGTCCACGGCTTGGCGCCAAGCGAGCGTTCACGCCATCGGTCCCTCACGGCGCCGTCGGCGCGGAACTGGGCTTCGCAGATGGCCTTCGGCAGGACCTCGCTCCCGCAGATCATGAACGGTCCCGACTCGCACGAATGACAGTCCAGCACGCAGTGGGCGTGCTCGTCGAGGGCAAGCTTGATGAGGGCGTGGGCTTCGGGGGCGAGTTCCGGCCCCAGGAAATAGCCGTGGTCGGGGATGACGTGCGCGTCGTTCATGTAGCCGCCGAAGTACTCGTAGTCGTCCTCGTCGGCGGGCAGGGGCGCCTTGCACTTCGGCCACGTCGCGGGCTCGCCGCCCCGGTAGCGTCCGTGGCGGTACTCGTGTACCTCCTCCTCGGTCCACGTGGTCGGGTCATCCTTGTCGTCCGGGATGTGCGCGCGGCCGTCCGGGTTCGCGCACGGGACGATGACGAGCCGCAGCGTCGCCGCGTCGCGTCGGACGTCCGGCCACGCCTTGCCCTTCAGGTCCTTGCCCGTCTCGAGGACGTTCATCAGGTTCGCGGCGCCGGCAATGCCTTCCATCTCGCCGCCGTGGATGGTGCAGACGATCATGAGGACCTGTCGCGCGGTCTCGCCGTAGAACGTTTCGGGCTTTCCCGATTCCAGTGCGGCCGACAGCGGCGCCCTGCGGACGACTTTTTCCTTATCGCCGTAGGTGACGACGTGAAGCGGCCGGCCGCCGGCGGACGTCCCGAACGCACGGAC
>DATKVD010000371.1:0-3239 GCA_035530235.1 Planctomycetota bacterium
GAGCGACGCTTCCGCATCGGGGTCAGTCCACAGAAGGGCGGCGGGATGCTGAACGTGTACTGGAATTTCTGAGAACCTGGCAGGTGGGTCTTTCAGGGAGGCACGGCATGTCAACGCAGCCGACGGGAGAGAAGCCGAAGCCCTCATTTGGAACGAGCATCCTCATGACGGTGGTCATGATCATTGCGGGCATCATCGGCTTCATCGCCGCCCAGGCGGCGGTGCGGAGCTGCCGCAGCGAGAGCGGCGCCTATGGCGACAAGCCGGGACCGGTCGAGGAGAAACCGGCGAAAGATCAGGGGAACATGCTGAAGTAGACCAACGCCTGAGGCCTGAGGGGGAAGCAGCCGTTGCAGGTTGCAGGCCGCAAGCAGCGACTTGCAGGCCGAAGGCCCTGAGCGAAGTCGAAGGGCTGCAGGTTTTGGCTGCCTCAGCCTTAGGCCTTCGGCCCCGCCACAGGCGGGCAAGCTTGGACCTTGGACCTTCTCTTCCGGCCTTTGGCCGGCGGCACCCGCCGGCCGAATATCTTGCAATATTCCCCGGACGGGATATACTAATCCTGTACGTGGTGACGGACGTGCCCTTGGGTGCATAGGAGAACGGACATGAGAGGTCTGGCGGTTGGCGTGGGGGTGGTCGTGGGGGTCGTGGTGGTGTCGGCCTCGTGTTTTGCGCAGGCCGGACTTCCCCGACGGGACTACGGGGATTCGGAGATGTGCTACGTCCTGGTGGAGAAGGCCGGTCTGGAGGTGACGTGCAACATCTACCGGACGAAGGAGGAGATCAAGGAGCGGTCGACCGCGGTCGCCAGGGAGAACGCGGAGACCAGGAAGGCGAACAAGGAACTGGACGCGGAGGTCAAGAAGCTGGAGGGCCAGATCGCGGCGAAGGGCCGGGCACTGGCCAAGACTGAAGACGCCGACGCCAAGACCGCACTCGAGAAGGAAATCGCGGACCTCAAGACCGAACTCGAAGAGAAGAAGGGCGAGAAGAAGGCGTTCATCAGGCTCATCGGTCCCAAGCGGTTCAACAAACGTGCCGACGCCGACGCCTATATCCAGGAGGTCAACCGCGCCGCGGAAAAGGCTAAAGCCAAGGCCGAAGCCAAGGCCGAAGCCAAGAAGGACTGAGCGCAGGGAAAAAGGCCGAAGGTCCAAGGCCGAAGGGAAAACAGAGACGCGCGGCGGGACAAGTGCTCCGCCGCGCGTCTTTTCTTGTACCTGCAGTCTACAGCCTGCCTCTACTTCTCCACCGGCACGACGATGCCGCGGATGATGATGTTCTGACAGAAGACGAAGACGACGAACGTCGGTATGGCGGCGACGAGGAGCGCCGCGAACGTGATCGCCTGGTGGCCGTTGATCTGAAGCTGGTAGAGGAACACCATCAGCGTCCACATCTTCTGGTCCGGGCAGAGGATGAACGCGAACATGAAGTTGCCGTAGGCGCCGGTGAAGGCGTTCAACGCCAGCACCGCGAGGATGGGCTTCGAGAGCATCATGCTGAACTGCCAGAACATGGTCCACTCCCCGGCGCCGTCGAGCTGCGCGCACTCGTAAAGCTCCCGCGGCAGCGAATCGAAGAACCCCTTCAACAGGAAGATGCTGAACCCGTTGGCCATCCCGGGCAGCACCAGCGCCGCGTAGGTGTTCAACAGTCCCAGCTGCTTCAGCAGCAGGAAGTTCGGGATCATGGTGACCGCCGCCGGGAACGCCATCGTCGCCATGCAGAAGAGCAGCACCTTGTAGGTCGAGGGCAGCTTGAACCGGCTGAGGGCATAGGCGGCGAGGGGGTTCACGGTGAGTGCGAGGGTGATGGCCAGTGCACAGTAGACGCTGGTGTTGAGGAGTGATCGTCCGTGAAGGACGATGTAGTCGAAGACCTGCTTGTAGTTGGCGGAGGCGAACTCGTGACGGATGGCGGCGCGGTTGTCGAGGAAGTCGGCGTAATCGACCTCGCGCGTGGGCATGGGCACGCAGTCGACGTCCCGATAGGCGGCGTCGTGTGCACGGTTCAGTGCCGCCAGGTCGCCCCGGTACTTCACCCGCAGGAAGTCGCGCCACTCGGTCTCGGGACTGGTGAGGACGAGGCGCTCGGCGGGGACGGTCTTGACGAACTCGGCCCAGTCCACCAGTCGGTCGGCGGCGTGCAGCATGTCGGCGGGGTAGGGGACCTCGGCAAACGAGGCGTGCGACGTGCCGTAGCGTCGGTTGATCATCTCCAGGTCGCCGGCGTAGCGCGTCTGGAGAAACGTCGCGAAGACGGGACGCGCCTCGTCGGCCACACGGATGAACTGGAGGTTCAGCTCCTCACGCACGAACTGCTCCCAGTCCTTCCGTGAGAGCACGTCGGCGGGAACGGTGCGCGGAAGCACCACCTCGCGGTAGCTGGCCCAGTCGGTGCCGTGCAGGCGGTTGTATTCTTCGACGTCGCGGCCGTAGATGGCCTCGAGGTATTCCTGGACGTACTTGCCGTCGAGCGACGGATGGACGCGGAACCACGCGGGCTGCTCGGCCTTGAACTTGTACAAGGTGGCTTCGAGGAGGGTGCCGGTGAGCTGGTATCGCCGCTCGGTGAGACGCTCGCCCATCGACCCGATGGCGACCCAGCTGTCGGCCTGGGCCCCGAACCGGCGGTTGTACGCGTCGATGTCGCCGTCGGTCATCTCCATCAGCACTGACCGGAACTCCCGCTGCTTCCACAGCCGCATCCGGTCGCCGTGCTGCGTATACCCCAACAGGTACATCCCGGGCGACACCTCGGACGTCCGCACGAATTCCTTCCAGTCCGCCACCCGCCGGGCGTGAATCTCCCCGGGCGGCTCGATCGTCCGGAACTCGTACTCCTTCCGACGGTTCACCGTGTTGCAGGTGGTGATCGAATTGTTGTACTTGCACTCGAGGTGCTTGCGGTAGAGCACGACGTCGTCGTGGAGGAACGCCGGGAAGACGTCGAAGTCGTTCTTGTCGACGTTGGTCTTGAACGACCCGGAGACCATGAGGAGGAACGGGTAGACCATGCTGAAGGCGCCCGTGACGAGGATCACGTAGATGGCGCCGGTCAGGAGCCTCACCGACATCGCTTTCCGGCCTACGGGTGAAATCAGCGGCATGCGCGATGCCTCCGCCAATTGCAGGAGGTCAGACATTCCTGTCTGACACGAGCCGACGACAGGCAAGAATGCCTGTCCTCCTACCGTCAGTTGCGGACGTCAAATGCCTCTTCGTTGTAGTACCACG
>DATKVD010000372.1:0-10297 GCA_035530235.1 Planctomycetota bacterium
GCCTTCGGCACGTTCGCCTCGCAGGTGCATCCGGACGGGCTCCTGGTGGCCAACCTGGCCGACCGGAACGTCGTGGAGGCGGCCGAGTGTGCCTCGTGCCGGGTCGAATCCTTCGCCCTCGAGGAGCCGGGGGCCGACTGGACGACGGCGAAGCTTCGACGCGTCCGCGGACTCTACAACTTCAGGGTGATTCACGGCGACGAGGACCTGGGGACGTTCGACCTTGGGATTCCGGGAGGGCACAACGTGTCAAACGCCCTGGCGGCGCTGGCGTGCTGTCGGTGGGCGGGGGTGGACCTGCGGGTGGCACGTGAGGCGCTTCGCGACTTCCACGGGGCCGACCGCCGGTTCCAGGTGGTGGCCGACTCACAAGGCGTCACCATCGTCGACGACTACGCCCACCACCCGACGGAGATCGCCGCGACGCTGAAAGCCGCGCGGGAGTTCTTCGGGGCCCGGCGCATCTTCGTGGTTTTTCAGCCACACCAGCACAGTCGCACGCGTTTCCTCCTGGCCGACCTGGCCGCGTCGTTCGATCACGCCGATGCCGTCCTCGTGCCGGACATCTACTTCGTGCGCGATTCGGAGGAGGAACGACAGCAGGTGAACGCGGGTGATCTCGTCCGTGCGATGCGGACGCACGGGAAGGAATGCGAGTACCTCCCGACGTTTGCGGAGATCGAGCGTCACCTTCTGGAGCGGTTGAGAACGGGGGACGTGGTGGTGACGATGGGAGCGGGCGACGTTTTCAAGGTCGGTCGACGCCTCGCGGAGCGACTGGAGGCGAGGGACGCGCCGAAGTAAGACGCAAAGGCTGTCTGATCAAGGGGTTGCGGCAATCCGGCCCACGGACGAACCGTGGGCTGTTTTCATCGTCCACGACGGTTACACCTTGAGTGGACCGCGCTTTCTGCCGATGAAACAGGGGGTATCTGTGTCTTCACTCATCGTGACGGGAGTCCCCGATGGCGCAGAGCATCAGCCGCGCGGGCCGATCGCGCGGATGGCAGCACCTCATCCCCGAAAGCTTTCGCACGCGCGTGAAGACGTTCTTCGCGCGGCTCTTCCTCACCCTCGCCGTCGCCTGCATCCTCTGCTGCTGCTTCATCATCCTCAGGAACTTCGTCGCACGTCTCGACTGCTACCAGGTGGACGCCCGGACCCTCGTGCCGCGGAACCTGCCGTCGTGGGCGGGGGATTCGGTCAGACGTGACCTCAGCGTGCTGCCCGGTCTGCCCCAACGCTTCAGCATCATGGAGCCGGGCATCTGCGAGCGGATCGCCGCTGCGTTCGAGGCGAACCCATGGGTGGACCGGGTGCTCAGCGTGCGCAAGCTCTACCCGAACCGCATCTTCGTCGAGATGACGCTGCGTCGCCCCGTGGCCGGGGTGCGCGTGAGGGGACTCCACTACCTGGTGGACGCCTTCGGCTACCGGCTGACCGAGCCGTTCGACACCTGGTCCAGGGACGCCGACGGCCCGCCGGTCATCCTGTCGTCCGTGCGGCGGATCCCGGAGCCCGGGCAACAGTGGTCCCACGACGGCGTGCGGGCCGGGGCGGCGGTGGCCGAGGTCCTGCGTCTCAGTCGTGACCGGCTCGAGACCCGCTTCGCCGCCGTCGACGTCACCAACATCGGCGGCTGTCGGGACCGTCACAAGAGTGAAATCACCCTCATTACCCACGAGGGGACGACCGTCCAGTGGGGGCGGTCCCCGCTTCTCGTCAACAGTCCCGGGGAGTTGACACCGGAGGAGAAACTCATTAAAATGATACTGTTCGAGAAGAAGCGCGGACCGCTGAGCGGCTACCGGTACGTGGACATCCGTTTCGACAACGTCCAGCACGGACCGCGTGTCGGCGTCCTCAGTGACCGCACGTTCGGCAACTGAGGTCCACCCGCGGGCCGTCTCATGAAAACGCAACCGCCGGAAGCGCTGAAGACGCCCTCCGCGTCCGCCGGGGCGGTGCTCCTGTGGTGTGTGCTCGCCGCCGGGGCCGTCGCACTCCTGCTTCTCGTGGACCCCCCGCCCGCACGCGGGCTCGAATTCTGGACCCCCGTCGGGACGCTCCGGATCCTCGCCGACCTCATCCTCTTCTATGTCCTCTTCCTGGTCCCGGTGTTTCATCGTCCCGGCAGGCGCTCGCCCCTGGTGTCGTTCCAGTCGGCGGGGGTCGTGCTCTACACGGGGGCGCTGGGTCTCGTGATGCTGAATTACCTTTCGGGGGTGCCCGGCGTGCTGTCGCGGCTGGTCCCGTTTCTCCTGGTGGTCTCGGGCGGGGCGCTCATCTGGTCGTTCGTGCTGGAGCGCCGCCGGGGGGTCTACTACCCGGTCGCGGTGCTGACGGCGCTCGGCCTGCCGGTCATCGGGTTTTTCTGTAAGGAACTCTTCCGCATCGAGGCGAACTGGCTCAACGTGCTCTCGCCGTTTACCGCGTGGCGGACGGTGCTGGACGGACACGGCCCGTCGTGGGCCGCGTGGGTCGTCTTCGACCTCGTGCTGGTCTCGGGTGCGATGGCCCTTTTCCTGCGCAGGAGGAGGGAACACGCATGAGGCGCATCACCGTGACATTCCTGTGCGTGCTTGCTCTCGCGGCGCCGGTGTGTGCCGATACGGTGCGCATCGAGGTCGGTCTGGGGGGCGTGTTTCCCGCGGGCGGGTGGACCCACTGCCGGATCACGGGACTCGACAACGTTACCGACGGCGACCTCGTCATCGTCCACGTCTCGGAGATGTTCGAGTCGCACCTCGGCGTCAAGGACGGCGCGGCCGAAGGTTTCATCCTGATGCCCGATGAGTCGCCGATGATTTCGATCGAGGTCCCGCGCCGGGGACGCGTGAAGCTGCCGCCCGAAGCGACGCGACACCTGAAGGGCGTCAAGGACGCACTGCCCGCCGTCTTCCTTGGCAAGGACCCGCCGACCGAAGCGGAGGTCGTGAAGGCCCTGGGGACGGGCGAGCTCTTCGTCATACGGATGACGGCGGCGGAACTGGCCGCCTATCCCAGAGGCAGCTTCGACTGGGTCCGACTCTTCGTGCTCGGGGACCTGAGCGAGAGCGAGGTGAAGCTGCTGCGCAAACACTTCGCGCATCTGTCGGAATCGGTGCTTGTGGCCAGATCCGGCGAAGTCCCCGCGTGGGACTGGTTGGACACGCTCGCGTTCACCCAGGGCGAACACCTGGAGCCCCTCAGTGCCTACAAGCCTGAGCTGGCGCCGTATCTCCCCGTGCCGCGCGGGTCGGTCCGACCCGAGTTCTACGAGATCTTCGGCCCGCCCCGGTGGCCGCGCTCCGTGCGCCGCGACGTTGCCCTCTACTTCGTCGGAACGCTCGGACTCTTCGCCCTTGCGGTGGTTCTCCGGGCGAAGTCCAGGGCAATGAGAGGGTCGCCGTTCGTCACGGCGGTGGTTTTCGGCCTGCTCTTTGCCCTGTTGGCCCACGGACGGCTCAAGAACCCCGTGGAATCCGTGGCGCTCTTTGAGGTCGCGATGGAGGGGGGCGTCGAGACGAGGGTCATCAGCAAGGCCGTGCTGAGGGCCGGTGATCGTGGGCTGACGGCCGGGGACCTCGGCGACGCCGGTCGCGCGATCCCGGTTGCGTCGTATCCGGGGCAGTGGGTCGAGCACAAGCTCGTCATGACGCGGATGGGCGAACTCGAACGCGAGACGCCCATCGGCTCCCGTGAGGTCCTCGTGAGGCACTGGTACGGCCGGTGGCCGAATGGCACCGAGGGGCTCTTCGATACCTCCGGGAAGAACGTCTGGGTCTGTGAGTCCGACGTGGACACGCGCCGCATATGGCCGTTCAGGCAGAGCACAGTTCCATCCGGCACCCTGGAGGGCCGGTTCGCCGAGTACGTTGCCGGGCGTCATCACCCGGACGCCCGGGTGGACGCGGTGCGCCGGGCCATGCTCCGTTACTGGCGGAAGCATCACTTCCGGAAGGGCATCTACCGCATTGGCTGGACGCCCGCCGACACCGACGCACGACACTGGATGGCCGGCACCTTGGTGGTCCACAGACAGCTCGAGGGCCCGCCCGTCCCGGTCCCGAAAGATGACCAGGGCGCCCCCTGAAGAACGAGCACGAGGACAGCTGAGGGAGGAGACGTGGACGTCTACAATCTGGTGAGCTTCGTGGGGCTCTTCGTGCTGATGGGGCTGGCGTGGCTCGTGTCCGCGGACCGTCGACGGATGAACTGGCGCGTCATCGTGTGGGGTGTCGCCCTTCAGCTCGCACTGGGGATGTTCGTCTTCTGGACGGACGTGAGTCGACGGCTCTTCCTGTGGCTCAACGACAAGGTGGTGTCGGTGCTGGACGCGGCGCAGGCGGGTCAGAAGTTCCTCTTCGGCCCGCTGGCCGATTCGCAGAAGACGGGCGGGTTCGTCCTGGCGCTCCAGGCGCTTCCGGTGATCATCTTCTTCGCGGCGCTCATGGGACTGCTCTATTACTGGCGGGTGATGCCGGTCATCGTGCGCGGCTTCGCGTGGGTCTTCGCACGGCTCATGCGCATCTCGGGCGCCGAGAGCCTCTGCACCGCCTCCAACATCTTCGTCGGCATCGAATCCGCCACCACCATCCGCCCCTATCTCGCGGAGATGACGCGCTCCGAGTTCTGCACCATCCTCACCGCCGGGATGGCGACCGTCGCATCGAGCACACTCGCGATATACGTGCTCTTCCTCGGTGAGGTCTTTCCGACGATCGCGGGTCACCTCATCTCGGCGTCCATCCTGTCGGCACCGGCGGCCATCGTCATGTCGAAGATCCTCCTGCCCGAGGACGGACGTCCCGTTACCCTGGGCCGGTCGGCCGAAGTCCACGTCGAGCCCGAACCGGGTGCCATCGCGTCGATCATCTCGGGGGCCATGGCCGGGGTGAAACTCGTCGTCGGCATCTGTGCACTCCTGATCGCGTTTCTGGGTCTCATCGCCCTCGTGGACCTCGCACTCGGAGCGGTCGGCGGATGGATCCACGTCGAGTGCTCCATCACGCGGATGCTCGGTTACCTGTTCCGGCCGTTCGCGGCACTCATCGGGGTGCCGTGGCAGGACGCCGCACTTGCCGGTGAGATGCTGGGACAGCGGGCCGTCGCGACGGAGATCCCGGCCTACATCCGTCTGGCCGAGGCGATCAGAGCAGGCAGCTTCGTGCACCCGCGGAGCCAGGTGGTGACGGCGTATGCGCTGTGCGGGTTCGCGCACGTGGCGTCGCTGGCGATCTTCGTCGGCGGCATCGCGGCACTGGTGCCGGAACGCCGCAAAGACCTGGCCTCGGTCGGTCCGCGGGCCCTCCTGGCGGCCACCCTCGCGTGCCTGATGACCGGTGCGGTGGCGGGGAGTTTCTTCCTGACGCCGTAGGCGCCGCCGGCATCCTCCTAAGTTCAGATGCCGCATAGGGTTAATCTTGACTTGCCCTCCCCGGATTGTATAATTATTCGAGCTTTCCGCGGTAAGAACCGTCCTGCGGATTGACCTAATACAGGGGAGACACCCTACGCTTCTGAGGCATCGTCCTTGGTGGAAATGAAACGAACGCGACTCTCCGTCCGGCGGGAGCAGGCACTCCTGGTGGGTGTGGTGATGCCGGCGGACCGGCACCGTCAGACGGCGCCGCTGGCGGAGCTGGCGAGTCTGGCGCGCACGGCACGTGCCCGTGTGGTGGGGGAGGTCGTCCAGCAGCTCAAGCGTCTTCACTCCAACACGTGGATCGGCGGCGGGAAGGCCAGGGAGGTGGGCGAGCTCGCGAAGTCGCTCGACGCCGACGTCATCATCTGCGACGGCGACCTCTCACCCGCACAGATCCGCAACCTCGAAGAGGTCACCGAGACCAAGGTCGTCGATCGCAGTGAACTCATCCTCGACATCTTCGCCTCCCACGCCCGCACCAAGCAGGCCAAGCTCCAGGTGGAGCTGGCGCAGCTCGAGTACACCTATCCGCGTCTCGCGCGGATGTGGACGCACCTGTCCCGGTACGAGGGCGGCATCGGCACGCGCGGACCCGGTGAAATGCAGCTCGAAACCGACCGTCGGCTCGTCAACCGACGCATCAAGGACCTGAAGCAGCAGCTCCGGGACATCGACGCCCGACGCCGACGTGAGGTCGCCTCGCGCGGGGAACACTTCAAGGTCGGCATCGTCGGCTACACCAACGCCGGCAAGTCCACGCTGATGAACGCACTCACCGACGCCGGCGTGCGCGTCGAGGACCAGCTCTTCGCCACGCTGGACACCAAGACCCGCCGGTGGGACCTCGGCGAGCACGGTGAGGTCCTCCTCAGCGACACGGTCGGGTTCATCCGGAACCTCCCGCACCACCTCATCGAAAGCTTCAAGGCCACGCTCGAAGAGGCCACGCTTGCCGACCTCCTCCTGCACGTCGTCGACGTCAGCCGCACGGACGCCATCGAGCAGACGCAGGCCGTGATGGAGGTGCTCGAGGAGATCGGCTGCCGCACCAAGCGCATCGTCACCGTGTTCAACAAGGTGGACGTGATGGAGGACCAGACGGCACTTCACATCCTGAGTGATCGTCTGCCGGACGGTGTGGCCGTCTCGGCCCTCACGGGGGAGGGTCTGGACGATCTCACCGCCGCGGTCGTCGCCGAGCGTCAGCGGGACTTCGCCGAACTGTCGGTCACGTTTCCGTCCACGGACGGCAAACTGGCGGCGTTTCTCTTCGCGAACGGCGACGTGACGGCCCGTCGGGACGACGACCTCGTGACGCACATGCAGGTCAAGCTGCATCGACGGTTCCTGAGCCGGCTCTCGGAGCATCCGGACATCGAGGTGGAGGTCCTGGACGCGAAGGAGGAGCCGCGTGACGAGGCTTGAGCGGCTGCCGCTCGTATTGTGTGTGCTGGCACTCGCCGCGTCGGGCGCACCGGCCGAAGTCCTCACCACCGTCGACGGACTGGCGCACGAGGTGAAGGTCCTGCGCGTGACCGCCGCCGAGGGCGTCGTCGTCCGCGCGACCACCGGCGAGAAAACCTACCCCTTCGACGACCTCGAAGCGAAGTGTGCCTGCGAATACCTGAAGCGCACCGTCAGACCCGACGACGCCGAGGGACACATCCGGCTGGGGAAATACTGTCTCAAGCGGAAACGCACCGAAGAGGCGAAGACGGCGCTGCTGCAGGCGAAGAAACTCGACCCGAAGCTCTCGGGCGAGGTGGACAAGATCTGGGCGGAGGCGAACGCCGAACGTCCGAGGCCGGAACTGACGCCGGAGCAGGTCGAGAAGGTCGTCGCCGAGCAGCGCACGCGCGGCGAGCGCGTGCAGGATGCCGTCGGCGTGAAGACCTACACCCTCGAAACCGACCACTTCATCATTCACACCACGTTCATCAAAGCCGACCACAAGGCGATCATGA
Source organism: Planctomycetota bacterium (assembly GCA_035530235.1). Taxonomy (GTDB): domain Bacteria; phylum Planctomycetota; class DG-23; order DATKVD01; family DATKVD01; genus DATKVD01. Next base: position 7,372 of record DATKVD010000372.1, read on the forward strand.
GACGGTGCGAGCAGCTGTACGAGCACTTCGACGAGGTGTTCCGGATCTCGAAGAACAGTGACCGGATGTGGGACGGGAAGTGCGTGTTCTACTGCTTCAAGGAGCGGTCGGAGTTCATCGCGTTTTCGACGACGGTCCACGGTTTCGCGGGTCAGCTGGCGGGGGGATATTTCCGGGCGCAGGGGGGACAGTGCGAGGTGGTGATCCCGAACCTCCACGGGGCCGAGCGCTTCGAGGAGACGATGGTGCACGAGGGGGCGCACGCCTTCCTGCACTTCTATCGTGACCCGGGACACATCCCCACGTGGGTGCACGAGGGTGTGGCACAGTATTTCCAGTTCGAGATGTCTCCCGAGAGCACGATGCTGCGGATGATGCGTCGGATCGTTCGTGAGGGCGCGAAGACCGGCGGCATCCTGCCGCTGGTGACGCTGGCGAACTCGCGTCGGCCCTCGGGCGGCGGCGACCACGTCGGCTACGCCTACGCGTGGGGGTACATCCGCTACATGATCGAGCGGGACCCGAGGAAATTCACGGCGTTCATCCGTGGGCTCAAGGGCGGCCTCGACGCCGAGGACGCCCTGAAGCAGGCCTACGACTGGGACTTCGACGAGATGCAGAAGCGGTGGAACCGGGCGGCCGGCAGGCTGTAGAGACTGTTTCACAAGCCTCTTCAGGCCGGATGCACCCAAGTTGATGTGCCACGGCTGGCTCGTCCAGCCGTGCGTCTTGCCCGATTCTGACAGCACGGCTTGCAAGCAAGCCGTGGCACCCGGGTTGCGGAACAATTTGTTGGCCCCGAGGGGCCGCGGTCGACCCGGAAACCGTGACAGGTGAGCCGTGACGGAATTCGAACTGTCCCTCGGTGCACAGTTTCCCGTGTGGGTGCTGATGATCGCCGCGCTCGTGCTGGTGGGAAGCGCGGTCCTCTTCTACCTCCGCGTCTGGGGACTCCTCCGGCTCAGGACCTTCGTCTCTCTCATGGGACTGCGGGTGCTCGCGGTGCTGCTTCTGCTGCTGCTCTTCTTCGAGCCGGTGCTCTCGTATCAGAAAGCCGCCGTCAGTTCGTCGGAAGTCGCACTGCTCATCGACACGTCGAAGTCGATGAAGGTGCACGACTTTCCCAGTCAGCCCGACCGCTTGGCACTGGTGAAGAAGGAGCTTCTGGGAAGCGGGGGACTCATCACGCGTCTCGGCCGGCAGTTCAAGGTGAAGCTCTACCGCTTCGACAGCACCGCCGAGCCGATCGGGCACGTCGCCGAGGTCGAGGCCCTCCAGCCCACCGGTGAGGCCACCAACGTCGCCAAGGCCGTCCGCACGGTGCTCCAGCGGCACGACCTCGCCGACCTCGCCGGCGTCATCGTCGTCACCGACGGCAACGACAACGCCGCCGCCGACCTCGTCCAGGAACTCGAGGACGTGAAGGTCCGTCTCTTCCTCGTGGGCGTCGGAACGAAATCCCGCGAGGGACTCAACTACAAGGACGTCCTCATCACCGAGGTGAAGACACGTCCCGACCGCTTCCTCACCGTCAACAACAAGGCGATGGTGGACGTGTATCTGAAGTCGGTGGGGTTTCCGCCGGTGGAGCGCACGATCACGCTGGTGGAGCGGGACGGACAGGAGAAGGGCCGGACGGCGGTGGTCCTCGACAGCACCCGGGAGACGCAGAAAGCCGTCATCGAGATCATCCCGACGAAGGTGGGCAAGTTCGTGTACGACGTGAGTGTGCCGGCGGACGCCGAGGAGCGCTTCAGCGACAACAACCGGCAGTCCGTCACCGTTCACGTGGTGGACCCGAAGATCCGCGTGCTCTACGTGGACAAGCCGCGCGACGAATACAAACAGCTCCTGCGGACGCTCTCGCGCGACCCCAACGTCGCACTCCTCACGCTCGTCAACAACCGTGTGGGCAGCTTCACGCAGGGGGGCAACATCCGTGACGTCGAGTTCCTCGGCTTCCCGCAGTCGAAGGAGGAGCTGGCCACGTTCGACGTGATCGTCATGGGGAGCGTGAAGCGGGTGTATTTCTCGGCACAGCAGCTGGAGGTGATCCGTGAGTTCGTGCGTGACGGCAAGGGGTTCGCGATGCTGGGCGGCACCGAGTCGTTCGGCACGGGGGGCTACGGGGGCACGGTGCTGGACGAGATCCTTCCGGTGGAGTGCGGTCCGCCGGACGTCGGCCAGGAGCGCGCACTCTTTCTGCCGAAGCTCACCGCCGACGGCAAGGGGCATCCCGTCTTCGCGGGGTGCGAGCCGTTCTTCAGCGGCCGGGACCCGGCACTCGCGCAGGCACTCGAACTCACGGGGTTCAACAAGGTCGCGCGTCTCATGCCCGGCGCCATCGTCCTGGCCGAGAACCCCGCTCGCGGCAGCGCCCCCATCCTCGCCGTCCGCAACTACGGAAAGGGACGCACCGCGGCGTTTACCTCCACCGGAACCTACCGATGGTACCGGCTCACGCGGCCCATGGGCGAGGACAGTCCCTACGTCCGCTTCTGGGGACAGCTCGTCCGCTGGCTATCGGGCCGCGAGGCCAAGGAGCGCGCGGTCGAGCCCGGCGTCACCGTCACCATCGACAAGGACCACTACGAGCCGGGTGAGAAGGTGCAGGTGATGGCGCACGTGCGCGACAAGGACGGGCTGACGTCCGACAAGGCGCAGGTGACGGCGAGAATCACGGGTCCGGGCGGGGAACTGGCGCGGCTTCAGCTTCCGTACGATGCGGCGGCCTCGAGCTACGTGGACGCGTTCGAGCCGCCGGGCCCCGGGGAATACAAGGCGAAGTTCACCGCCGTCATCGCTGGAGTGCCCGTCGGCGAGGCCGACGAGACCTTCTCCGTCGGGAAGCCGTCGCTCGAATCGGAGAAGGTGGACCTGAACGAGATGCTCTTGCGTCGACTCGCCGACCGCGACCGTGCCAACC
>DATKVD010000373.1:0-29381 GCA_035530235.1 Planctomycetota bacterium
CTCCGTGCAGATGGACTCGGGCGGCGCCGAGGTCTCGAGCCCCATCAGTGAAATCAAGAACATGAACTCGTTCAGTGCGTGCGAGAAGGCGATGGCGTACGAGGCGAAGCGTCTCGCGCGACGGCTGCGTGACGGCATCACAACCGACACGCACCCGAAGGAGACCCGAGGGTGGGACGAGGAGCGGGGCGTGACCGTCGGCCAGCGCGAGAAGGAGGAGGCGTCCGACTACCGCTACTTCCCCGACCCGGACCTCGCACCCGTGGTGATGGACGACGCGTGGCTCGAGAAGATCCGTGCGGAGATCCCGGAGCTGCCTCAGGCGAGGCGGAAACGCTTCATCGACGAATACGGACTCTCCGAATACGACGTCGGGGTGCTCGTCTCAGACCGGGCGCTCGCCGATCACTTCGAGGAACTCGTTCGGGAGGGCAGAGACCCACGCACCTCGTGTGTCTGGGTCACACAGCACCTGCTTCGCGAATCGAACAGTCGCAACATACCCATTGAGCAGTTTCCGGTCAGACCGAAAGCGTTGGCAGAACTCATCTCGTTCGTCGATGACGGGCTTCTGAACGCATCGACAGCGACAACAGTCGTCTTCCCCGAGATGATCGCCACCGGGGAATCCGCGAAGGAGATCGTCGAGGAGAAGGGCCTCGCCCAGGTCTCCGACGTCTCGGCACTCGAATCCGCCGTGGACGCGGTCATCGGGAAGTTCCCGAAGGAAGTGGCGCAGTTCCGCTCGGGAAAAGCGGGCGTCGTCAACTTCCTCATGGGCATGGTGATGAAAGAGACCCGGGGCAAGGCCAACCCGCAGATGGTCCGCGAGCTGCTGCAGAAGAAACTCAGTTAGCAGCCGAGGACCCGCCGGACTACTGGAGCCCGCGCGCCCCGGGCTTCCGCTTCCTCAGAATCAGAAACCACATCACTGTGGACTCTGCGAGAAGCAGGCCCAGAGCGGACAGTTCCGCATATCCCCCGTCGTAGTGATACTCCATCGCGAGAATCGGAAAGACGATGACGACCGCGGCGACCGCAGCAAAGACCGACGCCGTCCGCATAATGGCCCCGACTCTCAGACAATCGAGGATGATAGAGAGACACAGGCAAATCGCAAAACCGGGAAGTGCGAGTCCCGCAAAGACGAACCGCCCACGGTGCACCTGGTAGAACTCGTGGCTCCAAAAGATGCTGTGCCAGAAGTACGCCCAGTCAAGGAAAAAGACAAGGGCCGTCGTCACGACCCCGAGCAGAAAGGCGTAAATTGCGTTCTCAAATTTCATCACCTCCCCTCCCGCGTTCAGGGGGCCGGCTTGCCGCATCTCGCCAAAGCGATCCACCAGACCGTGCTGAACCCTACGACGAGCACGCAGAGGTAGATCTTGTGGATGGTTTCATTCGCGTCGCGAAAGATCACCTGCAGCGCGGGGAAAAGAAAGGCGAGGACCATGATTGCCGGGAACAGAACGGAGGTCCGCACCGCAGCCGAGGCCCCCAGGCGGTCCAGAATGATTGACACACACAGACAAATGGAGAGGCCCATGAGCGCCGGCCAGAAGAACTGAAATAACCGGAGATTGCGCTGCACCACCTCAGGTCCCCACACCAACTCGGTGCCCCCCTCCATCAAACCGAAACCGGCGAGATGGACAATCCCGGTGGTCAGAGCACCCAGCACCACCGCCCCCATAACGTACCGCCAGTTCAAAGCCCGTCCTTTCCGTATCCCCCAAAGCGATACTTCATCTCTTACTCGCCCGCCAAAGTCCATAAAGAATCGTGCTCAGCACGATGCCGCCGAAATACGCGATCGCAATGAACGGGAGCAGCGGCAGTTCGCGCGTCTGCCCGAAAGGGAGTGAACAGGCGATGCCAAGCGCCGCCGAGACGCCGGCGAAGATCGCGTCCCATCCGCGATCGGCGGCAGCCGTCCGCCATTTTGTCGAAAAGAGCGAGATGCAATATACCGGACACGCAAGAGCACAGACTGCCGCAACACCCAGACAGGCTAGGGCCAGCCACTCATACCTGGCAAGGAAGTTCAACACGATGAGAGACTCGCTGATTGTCATTTTGCGTCCTCCTGTCAGCACCACGATTTGCGGCGCACCGACGCCAGCTCTCCCCTAGAAATCACACTGTAGTTCTATGCGTGGGGCAACGCCAGAAAAAAGTCACCGGTCGGAAGGTCCGCGCTGTTCCTCCAAGCGGCGCGGCGGCAGGCACCCCGCGCCGTGTGGTAACCCCACCGGACTAGCAGCCCATCCAAGGGAACCGAAGTGCGTCAATCTGCGCTTTCATCTCGGGTGTCTTGTGTTCCTCGCCCTGGTATTTCGGATGGGGTTTGCCGATGACCCAGGGCCAGACGTCGGGGTCGGGGAGCGAGGTAGGCCAGAGCTTCGGGAAGAGCGCCCGGAAGAGCGCGGCTTCGCGGTGCGGCAGTTCGAGCGGCCGGTTGTCCAGCTTCGGGTCGTCCGGCGTTTTACCGTCCGAACGGTCCCACGGGAGCGGGCCCATCGTGAGGACGTCGTCGCCCGAGTAGTATCCCATAACGAGCCGCGTGACGATCCAGCGCGGCAGCTTCCGGTGGACTTTCTGCTTCTTGTCAACGATGTCCAGGCGCCCCGATCTGACGACAAAGCCGACGGTCATCCCGGCCATCTCCATCGAGAACGCGGCGTCGCCGACCGGCGAGCTCTCGAGGCGGGACTGAAACTCCCCTTGGAGGTCGCGCGTCAGGCCCGCGAGGTCGATGATCGCCACCATCTCCGCATCGAGCCCCGCCTGGTCGCAGGACTTGCGCAGGACGTAGGTCCCACCGAGGCTCAGCATCGTCTGCGTGAGCATCGTCATGTGCGACTGCATGAAGCAGACCTCCTCGTCACCCACCTTCTCACCCAGCTCCGCGGCGAGGCGGATCACGGCAAGCGCGGCTTCCCGCGTCTGAACGGTGACGTCACAGACATGACCGAACGGCATCATGAAGTGCTCGGCGGGCACGTAGTTGCGGACGACGCGGGCATACCCCGTGACCTCGCCGTCCTCGGTAACCGCGTGGGGGACGCCGCCGCCGATGAAAGCACTCATCTTCGGCACGTACGGGTCACGAAGGTAGGCCAGTCGGGCGCGTTCGGCCTGCTCGTCGTCGGCCTTCTCCATCGTCGCGTGCGTCACGATGCGTTTCGCCGCCGCCACCGGAAGCGTCACGACCGGATAATAGAAGCACGGCACAAACCCGCAGAACGCGTGATCGAACATGCTGCCGTGGACGACCGCGAGATGAAGCCCGTGCTCCCGGGCCAGCTTGAAGCACCCCCGGAAGCTCCTGACGAAGGCCGGATCCGGGACGCCTTCGGCTTCGCCGCCCATCTCGTACGGACGGACGGCCCTGAGCACCGTCGAGCCGACACCCAGTTCGGTCTCGTTGAAATACCCGGCGCCCTCGACCCTGTCGGTTTCCCCGACGACATAGATACCGGCCCGCTCGGCGGCGTCCGGCGAGGCGAACTGCTCGGGGTGTTTTCTGCCCTGGTAGCTCAGCAGCTCGGCCGCCCGTTTCAGGTCCTCTTCCGACGCCGCCCTGCGGACCACCACGTCCGCGAAATCGTCGGGCAGCGGGAACGACTTCATCGTCTCATCGACCATCGTCATCATCCTTTCCTTGAGCCGGTTCCGCGACGTGACCAGACGTTTCTTGACCGTCGTCACGGGCACCTCGAGGAACTCCGCGATCTCCGCCGTCGTGTAGCCGTTGATGTAGTAGAGCGTGGTCACCATGCGCTGCGGCTCGGGCAGCGCACGGACCGCCGCAAGGACCCTGTCCCTCATGTTCTTCTTCTCCAGCGCTTCGGGCGGCTGCGGCTCGTCCGATGCCACCGACGCCGCGGCGTCCAGGGGGGCCGTCCGAATCGTCCTCCCCCGGGTCATGCGGCTGCACTGTGTCAGGACGATTCTTCTGAGCCACCCGCCGAACGCTTTCGGCTCCCGGAGCTCATGCAGCTCGCGATAGGCCGTGACAAACGCTTCCTGTGCGGCGTCTTCGGCCAGGTGGAAATCCCCCAGGATAGCGTAGGCACACCCGTAGGCCATGTCCTGGAACCGTCGGACGATCTCGCCGAAGGCCGCCAGCTTCTGCCCCGGCGGCCTCTCGCCGGTCTTCACGGTCTTCACCAGTGATTCCACGCTTTCCACGTCACCCCCATATCAGGCGCCCGCTCACCATTATGAGCCGGACCGCCGGCACGACGATACCGGAAAAATGGGGTATAATTAGTGGGGAAGGTCCACAGGAAGGAAGCGGGCGATGGTTGGCGCGGTTTCGGCAATCCGGTCGTGGGGCGTGCAGAAGGTGTGGGGGGCGCACGCCACGGTGAGACGAGGACCGACGCCCGTGCGTCCGTTGGAGGAGCCCACCCCCATCCTTGCCCCCCTGCGCATCATGGTCTACCAGCTCCGACCGGACGGACGTCTGGAGATCGGCGTGAACCCGCCGGGGCAGAAGGTGGACCGGCACGTCTGAACGGTCACCCGTCCGACGAATCCCCCGGTCGTTTCGAGCGTATCGCCTTGTAGAATACCGGCTTGACCTTGCTCTCGGTGCCCTTGAGAAGGCGACCGATGTTGCCGACGTGCCGCAGGATGACGAGCACCGCAACCAGCACCGCGAAGACGAGCTGAGGCAGCTCCTCTCCAAGGTGGTCGTGATGGAGGGCAAGAAACGCGCAGGGCAGCACCACCGCGCCGACGATGCTCCCCAGCGACACGTACCGCCAGACCGCAACCAGGCCGGCCCAGACGGCCAGTGCGATGAGCGTGGTGACCGGGGCCAGCACCAGCCACACCCCGAGTGCCGTCGCGACGCCCTTGCCCCCCTTGAACCGAAGCCAGCAGGGGAAGGTGTGTCCCAGGACCGCCGACGCTCCGCACAGCACACAGGCGAGTGACGGATCCAGCTCGAACCAGCCCGCGAGACTTCGTCCGATGAGACCGACGGCACCGGCGCCCTTCAGCACGTCCAGCACAAAGACGAAGACCCCGCGGCGGAAACCCAGGACCCGGCCCACGTTCGTCGCACCCACGTTCTTCGAGCCCCACCTCCGGATGTCGATGCCGCCCAGACGTCCCATGAGGTATCCGAACGGAATGCTCCCCAGAAGGTAGGACAACAGGACGGCGAGGGAGTAACCGAGGACCGCTAGCATGCGTCTCCCTTCCGCTGGAGGACCTTCTCGTAGACGTCCATCATCCGCCGGTAATTATGCCGGAGGGTGTGTTTTTCCGCAAGGGCCCTTGCGGCGGCGCCCATCCTTTCCCTGCATGATGCGTCGAGCATCCGTTCCAGAACCTTCGTCAGTTCTCCGACCGCATCGATCCCGCGACCCTTCGCAGGAATGGGCGGAGCGATCACAAAGCCCTCGGTGTCCTGCGTGATCAGCTCGCCGGCGCCGTTGAAGATGCTGGTGACGACCGGCAGACCCGATGCCAGGGCCTCCAGCACCACCAGACTGCACGGGTCGTAGTAGGTGGGGTGGACGTAGACGTCGGCGGCGGCGTAGTAGCACGCGGTGTCCGGCACGGCCCCGGTGAAGATGACGCGTCCAGGGGCGCGGCTTTCCGCAAAGGCTTTCAGCTTTCCCGCCAGGCGGTTCCGGCCCACCACCAGGAGCCGGCAGGGGGGGAAGTCACCCGTCACGCATTCGATGAGTTCCGGAACCCCCTTCAGGCGGAAGTTGTGCGCGACGATAAGGAAGACCACCTCGTCGTCGGCAATGCCGTACTTCTGTCTGATCGGTGTGCGATGGGTTTCGCGGTTCCTCGGATGAAAGCGCTCCGTGTCCACGCCGTTATAGACGACTTCGATTTTCCCGGCCGGGACGCTGTAGAACGTCTGCATGTCGGTCTTGACCATCTCGGAGAGCGCCACGAAGACCTGTGCCGGACGGCGAACGTACTGCCTGCGCTCAATCCACCGGAACACCGTCTGCCTGGCGCTGTACACCTGTCCCAGGCTTTCACCCACGAGGGCCAGACCCCGACACATCAGCGCCCGGCGCATAAGCATTGCACGGTGCACGCCGCCGTGAGGCTGATAGACGTCCTGACTCCACGTCTTGCCCACGCCGTGCACGACGTCGAAGTGTTCCTTTGCGAGCATCCTCTCGACGCGTCGTGCGAACGAGAGCGTCCGCCAGGCCCGGCCCACGCCGGACACCTTCACGGGACGGAGTGTGACGCCTTCCGGGACGACGCTCTCGGGACGGCTGAAGACGTGGACCTCGTGCCCCTCGGCGGCGAGCATGCGGGTGAAGTCATGAACCCAGGTCTCGGCGCCGCCTCGTCCGGGGTCCAGTCGCTCGATGAGGAGCGCCACCTTCATCAGGACGTCTCCCTGACGGCTCTCTGCCTCATCCGTCTGACCTTGCGCCGGACGCTCCGGACGAAGCACTTCTCACGGGAACCGAGACGGTCGACGTCGAAGTAGGTCCGGATGAACCTGACGACGTCGGTGAGGGAGAACACCTCGGGCGGTCGGGAGAATTCCAGCTGGGCGAGGTCCTTGACCCGCCACCGTCGTCTGAAGACGTGTCCGCCCAGACGCTGGAGATCGATGAGGTGCAGTCGATACTCTTCCCCGATCCGACGGACGAAGACGTGACAGAGGTAGAGGTCGCGGTGGGTCATCCGGGCGTTGTGCAGTTTTCGGATGAGTCGAGCGAGTCGTCGGACGAACCGTCGCCGGTTTCGGACGACGGCGGCGTCGCGGGAGACGAAGTGTTCCCGGACGAAGTCATCCGCCGGGACGGCTGAATCGATCTCGGCGGTCATCAGGAAGGAGCGTCCGGTGAGCGGGTCCTCACCGAGTGTGACGGGCTGTGAGGTGGCGATGCCAAGCCGGGCGAGTCTGCCGATGTTGTCCCACTCGGTGCGTGCCGCGGTTCGTGGACGTCGACAGCAGAGCCACGCCCGCAGCTTCTCGACGAACCGGAGGGGCTCGTGTCGCTTCAGATAGAACGTTCTCGGCCGACCGGCGGCATCGAGCGTCAGTCGCACGTTGGCCCGTGGTCCGACGTCCCGCAGCAGCCTGCCGAGCTTCTCGTCGTAGTAGCTCTCGAACGTGTCCAGCCCGTTGCGATGCAAGAGCCACACGAAGTCGTGGTGCACGGTGAGTTTCCCGTCGTCGAGCGTATCGGCCGCGTCCGTCATGTCCGTGAGTGCTCCAGTATGGGTCGCCAGGCCCGGTAAAGGGTTCGTCGGCTGAGCTTCCCCGCACACCCAAGCACGAAGCGACGCACGAAGCGCAGGTCCTTCCGGCTCAGCTTCGTCGTCCGGAGGTACTCGAGAAGGAACCGCCACCGTTCCCTCGGCGTGGTGACACCGGGCGGCAGCGACACCAGGAGTGTCGCCAGGTCACGCCCGCGTCGTCGACGTGAAACGGCGCGACGGCACACCGCCTGCTGCAGGTCGATCACGGCGACGGACCAGTCCCCGTCCGGCTCCTCCGTCACGAACAGGTGCTTGGCATAGAGTGCGGTGTGACCGAGTCCGGTGTCGTGCATCCGACGGACGAAACGTGCGAGTGACCTGATGAGCCGTCGTCGACGTGGGACGTCCCTGAGTGCGGGGAGCACCTCATCGAGTGCCCGTCCCCGCGCGAGATGTTCCACCATGACAAACGCCCCACGGTCGCGGCCCAGCACGTGACGCTCGCCGCAGGCGATCGTCTCCGGCACCCGGACTCCCGCACGTTCGAACAGACACAGCATGTCGAACTCCCTGAGGGCGTTGGTGCGCACCCGACGGAAACGCAGGAGGTCCTTCACGGCGTCCTTGAGCTGCACGGGTGAGAACTTCTTCAGGTAGACCGTCCGTGTCTCCCCGTCCCCTTCGAGTTCCATCCGCAGGACTTCCCGCCAGCCGTGCGAGTTGATGAGTTCCCCGCGCTCACACGCCATGAAGTCGGCGAAGTGCGTCAGGTCGTTCTCCTGAAGCATCACACGCCGGTCACTGCGAACCCACATCAGCGTGTCCGCTTCACGCAGTCGTTCATACGCGTTTCCGGCCGAACACCTCACGACGGTCTCCCGGCGTCATTCACGGTCATTCGACTTTCCCTCGGACCCCGAAGTCCTCGGGTCGAGGGGCGGGAATTTCTTCATCAGCTCGCGGGCGGCGTCGACGACCATTTCCGGCTTCAGCCAGCGCATGCAGCGGTGGTCCGCCGGACAGTACTTGAGCTGACAGGGGGCACACTCGACGTCCACGCTCACGATCCGTTCCTTCTCGTAACCGGTGTCCGACCACCGTGGGTCCGTCGGACCGAAGAGGGTAACCACCGGGGTGTCGAAGGCCGCCGCGTAATGCCGCGGACCCGTGTCACCGGTGATGAGCAGTGCCGCACGGTCGATGAGCACCTTGAGCCGGTCGAGTCCGGCCGGCTCGTCGTGAAGTGAGGTGACCTCACAGTCGGCCTCCTCGGCGACGGACCGGGCCAGGTCCCGCTCGGCCGGCGCGCAGGTGACGACGACCTGGACGTCGGCGTCTTCCGAGAGCAGTTCCGCGGCCCGGGCGAAGTGCTCGACGGGCCAGCACTTGGACGTCCCGAACGAGGCCCCGGGGTTCATCACGACGACGCGTCGTGTCCAGTCGATGCCGTGCCGACGGCTGAAGACGTCCGTCTCACGTGCGACCTCGTCACGGTAAAGGAGCTCCAGTCGACGGTCGGACGTGTCACACCCCAACAGACGACACAGCTCCAGGTAGTACCCCACCATGGGCGTCGGGACGAACCGTCCGTTCTCGCGACGCGGCTTCAGTGACCGGGTGAGCAGGAACCCCCGGAGTTCCCGGGTGTAACCGATGATGCGCCGCACGTGGGCCAGACGCATCACCAGTCCCGTCCGGAAGGAATTGGGGAAGAGCACGCCGAGGTCGAAGCGTCCGCGACGCAGACGTGCCGCCAGACGAAACGTCCCGGCAATGCCCTTGTCCTCGGGCCCCACCGACACCACCTCGTCGAACCAGGGAGCGTCGTCGAACACGGGACGGGTGTTGCCACTGACCGCCGCGGTGATGTGGGCGTCCGCGAACCGCTGACGGATCGCCCGGAACGCCGGCGTCCCCATCACCACGTCACCCACCCACGTGGGCGTCATCACGAGAATGACGGGCCGTCGGGCACTCATGCCGGGACCACTCCACAGGGTTTCGGCCGGTTGTCCGGACGTCGCCGGCGGGGCCGCACGTCACTGACGGCCAAGGAGGAAGAACGTGAGTGAAAGAAGCTGAAGGAAAATCGCCAGGAGCAGTCCCTCGGGTGCCGCATTCATGTAGTGACTGATGACCACACAGCCGATGGCACCGGCCTGGGCGATGGCCCCGAACACGTGCCAGTAGCTGAAGCGCTCGTACGTGAGTGCCCGTGTGATGTTCTTCAACTCGCGCAGGAGGTCCTCGTTGGTGACACCCGTCGTCCGGGCCCTCTGGGCCTGCAGGGCCGTCACACAGTCACAACAGAGACGGAGCCCGTCCTTGTCGTAGGCCCGTCCGGCATCGACGTCCGAAGCGGGAATCGCCGCACCACACCGTCCGCACGGTGTCACGGCGACGGCCGCCGGTTCAGCCGTCTCGGCGGTCTCGACCGTCTGCTCCTCTTCGATCTCGCTGAGTTCCTTCTCGGGGACGAACTCCTTGGGTGCACGACGGACCGGGATCGGTTTCTCCTCGTCAGACACGTCATCCTCCTTCCGGGGCTTCACCGTGACCGGCTGTCGTGTGGACTTCTTGTTTCCGGACGTCGCCGGGTCACGGGTGAGCTTTCGGCTGCGGGCACGCCGGGTCGATCCCGGCGCATGCCGGCCGCTCGACGGTTCACTGGCGGTCGTGGGGTGTTCGAGGATCTCCCCGACCGCACTCAGAAGATCGGGGGCACTCCCACAGGCATCGGGGGCCTGGTCGGCACGTGTGGGACTGTCCGTCAGAAGGATCGCCCGGGTCCCGGCGTCCAGTCCGGCTTCCACGTCCCGCGGTGCGTCCCCGACCATCACGGAGGCCGCCAGGTCGATGTCGTGCTCCTCGGCCGCCTTCAGCAGCATGCCCGGGCGGGGCTTGCGACACTCACACAAGATGGCGTATTCCGGAACCTTCCCCTCCGGCAGGTGGGGACAGTAGTAGATGGCGTCGACGTGGGCACCCTCGAGCTGCAGAAGCTCCTGCATGCGCTGGTTGGTGGCGGCGACGTCCTTCTCGGTCAGAAGTCCCCTGGCGACGCCCGACTGGTTGGTCACCACGATGACGAGCCATCCGGCCGCGTTCAACCGGCTGATGGCCTCCGCCGCGCTCGGCAGAAGCCTGACGTCATCGATCCGACGGATGAAGCCCGTGTCGTCGATGATGGTCCCGTCACGGTCCATGAAAACGGCCGCTCTCGACATGACGTCCCCTCGGTGCAGCACGAAGTCCCTCGACACGACGACACACGCTCCCAGCGTCGGCCGCCGCGAGGTGAGTACAGTATACCTCAGAGGTCCGGGCGACTCAAGTGGAAGTCGGTGACGGTCTGGAAGGCCCGGGCGATGCGGAAAAGACGGGATTCCTGGAGGTTGGGGGCCATGATCTGGAGTCCGACGGGAAGCCCGTCACGGTCGAAACCGCACGGAATGGAAATCCCGGGGATACCCGCCATGTTGGCCGGAACCGTGAAGATGTCCGAGAGATACATGGCCAGCGGGTCGTCCACCCGTTCCCCCACCCGGAACGCCGTGGTGGGACTCGTCGGACAGAGCACCGCGTCCACCTTCTCCCACGCCCGGTCGAAGTCCTCCTTCAAGAGGCGTCGCACCTTGAGGGCCTTCAGGTAGTAGGCGTCGTAGTAGCCGCTCGAAAGGGCGTACGTCCCCAGCATGATCCGACGCTTCGCCTCGTCGCCGAACCCCTCCTCGCGACTGAGTGAATACATGTCCACCAGGCCGGCCTTCTGTGCGGTGCGGTGACCGTAGTGGACCCCGTCGAAGCGGGCGAGGTTCGAGGACGCTTCGGCCGTGGCGACCACGTAGTAGGAGGCAATGGCATACTTGGTGTGAGGCAGCCGGATCTCGACGATCCGGAACCCGAGTGTCCTGAAGGTTTCGACCGCCTCGGTGATCCGCTTCTCGACGTCGGGGGAGAGACCTTCGCCGAAGTACTCGGCCGGCACGCCGAGTTTCATCTGCCGCGGCACTTCGTCGAGGTCCGCCAGGTAGTCGGGCACGGGTGCGTCGATGGAGGTGGAGTCGCGCGGGTCGTGTCCGGCGAGCACGCCGGTGAGACGTGCCATGTCGCGGGCGTCGCGTGCCAGGGGACTGACCTGGTCGAGGGAGCTGCCGAAGGCGATGAGTCCGTATCGTGACACACGTCCGTAGGTGGGCTTGAGTCCCATCACCCCGCAGAAGCCGGCCGGCTGCCTGACCGACCCACCCGTCGAGCTGCCCACGGCGAGTGGCACAAACCGGGCCGCCAGTGCCGCCGCCGATCCGCCACTCGATCCCCCGGGAACCCGGTCCGGATCCCACGGGTTCCTCGTCACGAAGAACGCCGACGTCTCCGTCGAACTCCCGAAGGCGAACTCGTCCATGTTCGTCTTGCCGATGACGACGGCGTCGGCAGCGTGGAGCTTCTCGACGACGGCGGCGTTGTAGGGGGGCTTGAAGTTCTCGAGGATTCTCGACGCACAGGTGGTCTCCCACCCGACGGTGCACATGTTGTCCTTGAGTGCGACGGGGAGTCCCGCCAGTGCTCCCAGGGGCTCGCCGCGACGGCGACGCTCGTCGATGGACCCCGCCCGTTCGAGCGCCTCGTCGCCGCGCACCGACAGCAGTGCATGCACCTTGTCGTCCAGTCGTCCGATGCGGTCGAGACAGGCCTGGACGATCTCAACGGCGGAAAGCTCACCCTCTTCCTGTGCTTCGAGAAGCTCTGATGCGGTCTGTTCGTGAACGGGTTTCACGGGAGGCTACCCCTCCGGAGGCTCCCATTCGAGAACGGGGGGCACCACGAAGAAGCCGTGTCGCTGCTCGGGGGCGTTGGCCAGGGCTTCGTCGCGCGGCAGTGACGGTGTCACGGCGTCCTCACGGAAGACGTTGGTAAGATCCAGGGGGTGGCTCATCGGCTCAACCGTCGAGGTGTCAAGTTCGTTCAACTGGTTGATGTAGTCGATGATCCTGCTGAGCTGGGAAGCAAAGCGTCTGAGTTCCTCGGGGGAAAGCCTGAGCCGGGCGAGCCGGGCGACGTGCTGGACCTCCTTCTCGTCGATCATGACCGGCTCCCTGCGTGGGGTCAAGGGGGCTTACTTCTCTTTGTCGTCCGCGGGGGGCTCGGCGGCGTCGGGGGTGGTCGGCTTGGCCGCGGGGGCTGCACGGCGCGCGGGTGTTTCGTCTGCGTGCGCCTCCTCCTCCGCCTCGGCCAGGGCTTCGGCTTCAGCGGCCTCGGCGGCGAGTCGTGCCGCTTCGGCCGCGGCGACTTCCTCGGCAACACGTCTGGCTTCCCTCTCGGCCGAGGCCTTGATCTGATTCGGACGTGCCGGGGGCTTCTGAACCTTGCCCGCCTTCAGACACCGGGAACACACCCGCACCCGCTTCACCGTCCCGTCCACGAACACCCGGATCTTCTGGACGTTCGGATAGAACCGACGTTTCGTGATGCCCCCGGTGTGAAGACCGATGCCACCCTTGTATTTCGGCGACCCGCTGCGGGTGATCCTGTTGCCCACGGTCGAGGTCCTGCCGCAGATTTCACAGCGACGACTCACGTCATGCTCCTTGCGTGTCAGATATTTACCCGCCGTGCTGTGTGGCGGGCGTGCCGGATGGCCCCGCTCCACGGCCTCACATGTTAAACGATCTCGATGGGCGAAGTCAAGCTTTTTCCGGGGACGTCCCGACGTCCTCCTCGTGCACCGCCCCCCGCAGCCCGCGCTCGAACACGGAATAGACCACGGGAACGAAGACGAGCGTGATGAGACTGGCACTGAGAAGTCCGCCGATGACGGCCCGGGCCATGGGGGCCTGGGCCTCACCGCCCTCGCCGAGACCCAGCGCCAGGGGCAGGAGTCCGACCGTCGTCGTGAGTGCCGTCATGAGGATGGGTCGGAGCCGACGACGTCCGGCCTCCTCGATCGCCTCCCTGAGCGGCATCCCGTCACGACGACGCAGCAGGTTGGTGTGGTCCACCAGGAGGATCGCGTTGTTGACGACGATCCCGCCCAGCATGATGCACCCGATGTAGGACTGGATGTTGAACGTCGTCCCGGTGAGGAAGAGCATGAGGATGACGCCGATGACGGCCAGTGGCACCGAGAACATGACCACGAACGGGTCACGGAGCGACTCGAACTGACACGCCATCACCATGTAGACGAGGACGAGTGCGAGGATGAGACTGAGGAGGAGCTCCCGGAAGGCCTTCTGCTGCTCCTCGTAGTCGCCGCCGAAGACGATGGCGAATTCGGACGGGACGGGAACCGACCGGAGACCCTCCCGGATGTCGTTCAGGATGGACCCCAGATCGCGTCCACTGATGTTGGCGGAGACGGTGACGATACGCTCCTGGTCCCGACGCTCGACGCGCACGGGTCCGGTGCGAGGCCGGACGTCCACCACGTTGCGCAGGACGACCGGCTGACCGTCCGCGTTGGTCACCGTGAGGTCCAGCAGGTCAACCATCTTCATCCGCTCGGCTTCCTCCAGCTTGACGAGGATCCGGTATTCCTTGCCGGCTTCACGGTAGTCACTGGCCCGGGTCCCGGAGAGCACCGTCTGGAGCATGTCCGCGACGTGGGAGACGGTGAGTTTCATGTCCGCCGCCTTCTCCCGATCCACCAGGATCAGCTCTTCGGGACTCCCTGTTTCCCGGCTGACGAGCGCGTCGGTGACCCCGTCCACGTCCTCGACGACCTTCTTGACCCGCTCGGCCAAGGCGTCGGCGGTCTCCAGGTCGTACCCGCGGACCTCGACCTGCACCCGCTCGGTCCCGCCGCCCATCATGCGGGTAAGCAGGAAGAACCCCTCCCCCGCACGCGTCCGGATCTTCACCCCCGGGATGTCCGAGAGCCTGGACCGCAGCATGGTGGCCACGTCCTCGCTGGAACGCTGCCGCTCGCCGAGGGGCTTGAGCGCGATCCGGATGCTTCCCGTGTGTGAGCCGCTGCTTCTGAAGCCGCCTCCGCCCATGCTCGACACCACGCTCTTCGTCTCGGGGACGGCCTGGGCGACGATCGTCTCGATCTGCTGGAACTTGCGGTCCAGGAGGTCGAGACGCGTCCCCACGTCCATCTCGGCGTCGACCCGGGCCTCTCCCTCGTCGGCACTGGGCATGAACTCAACACCCACCATCGGGATGAGCAGCAGACTTCCCCCCAGCACCAGCACCGCGCCCACCACGACGAGAAGACGATGGTTGAGCGCGAAGTGGAGCAGTCCCTTGTAGCCGTTGCCCATGGCGGCGAACAAGCCCCCGGTAAGTCGGAAAACCGCGTGTCCCCAGGTCTCCTTCGCGGGCGTCCGGGGGTCGGTGCGGGGGAGGATCTTGGCCGCGAGCATCGGGACCAGTGTCAGTGCGAGCACCAGTGAGCAAAGAAGTGCAAAGCCGATCACGTAGGCGAGCTGCTTGAACATCACCCCGGCCATCCCCCGCACGAAGATCAGGGGCAGAAACACCGCCACCGTGGTCAGGGTGCTGGCGACGACGGCGGCGGTGACCTCGTCGCTGCCGTTGAGGGCCGCCTGTTCCGAGTCCTGGCCTTCTTCGCGCAGCCGGTAGATGTTTTCGAGCACGACGATCGCGTTGTCCACCAGCATCCCGATCCCGAGAGCCAATCCCCCCAGCGTCATGATGTTCAGCGTGAACCCGCCGAAATAGATCAGTGTGAACGTCGCGACGATCGAGATGGGGATGACGAGTGCAATGATGAAGGTGCTGCGGAGGTTGCGGAGGAAGAACAGCAGCACGAAGATCGCCAGCACCCCGCCGTAGAGTGCCGCCTGACCGACGTTCGAGATCGAGCGCTGGATGTAGTCGGAGCTGTCGATGATCGGCGTCAGTTTGATCTGAGGGAGGTCCTCATTGACGCGCTCGATCTCGCGCAGGACCTTCCGTGCCACCTCGACGGTGTTCTTTCCCGACTGCTTGCTGATGGAGAGACGCACCCCCGGCTTCCCGTCGATGCGGACGATGCGTGTCACCTTCTGGTGGGTGTCCTCGACGCTGGCGATCTGCTGGAGCTGGATGGGGGCCCCCTCACGGATGGCCACGACGGTCTTTTTCAGTTCGTCGAGACTGGTGTATTCCCCACGGGTGCGGACGCTCACCTCGTAGTTTCCGCGTTCGATGGTGCCGGCCGGCAACGCCACGTTTCCGGCCCGGATGCGGTCCAGGATCTGGTCCAGCGGAAGTCCCAGTGCGAGGATCAGGTCCCGACGGAGGTCGACACGGATTTCCCGTTCCAGTCCGCCCCAGACGTCGAGTGCGGCGACCCCCGGAATGCGCTCGATGCGGTATTTCACCTGATCGTCGATGATGCGACGCAGCTCCAGGGGTCCCAGCCTGCTGGAGGCCCCGAGAATGAGGATGGGAAAGTTCGCCAGGTCGAACTTCCGCAGTCTCGGACGCTCGACGTCCTCCGGCAGATTGGCCACGGCACGGTCCAGTCGGTCACGAACGTCGTTGGCGGCGGCGTCCAGGTCCGTCCCCCACGAAAACGAGACCCGGACGTTGCTCGAACCTTCCGTGGAATACGACAGGACCTTCTCCACCCCGGGCACGGCACTCATCGCCTCTTCGATCGGCCGGGTCACCAGTTCCTCGATCTCCTCGGGACTGGCGTTCTCGTAGTCGGCCGAGATGCTCAAGGTGGGAAAGGTGATGTCGGGCATCAGGTCGATGGGGAGTCGGACGAAGGAGACGAGTCCGAGGATAATGATGATGCTGACGAGCATGCTGGTGAAGACGGGCCGATGGACGGCGAAGCGGGAGAGCTTCATGGCCCGCCTCCGGTTCGCGGGGTCGGGACGTCGGACGACGTCCCTGCGCCGGGCGGAGCTTGGGGCTTCGCGTCGGGCAGCTTGAAGGCCCGGCCGTCTTCGAGCAGGTGCTGTCCCAGGGTGACCACGAGTCCGGAAACGGCCGGCTCGAGCACCTGGGCCGTATCGTCCTCGACCAGGCCGAGCTTCACGGGAACGAACCGCACCTTCATGGTCTGCGTGTCCGCAATGAAGATGCCCTGTGTGCCGTTGCGTTTCATCACGGCCCCCATGGGCACCACCGTCACGTCGTCGAGCCGGGCAAACTCGATCTCCGCACGCTTGATGAACATCCCGGGCTTGAGTGTGCCCCTCGGATTGGAAATCTCCAGCTCGACACGTGCCTGTCGGGACGTCTCCCTCAGCAGGGGCGCCACACGGACCACCCTGCATTTGAAGCTCTCGTCCGGCAGCGCGTCGGTGGTCACCGTCGCCTCCTGACCGATCTTCATCTTCCCGTAGTCCCGCTCGATGACGTGGATCACGGCGATGACGGAGCTGATGTCGATGATGGAGACGATGGGCTCGTTCGCCTTGAGCATGGTCCCCTGGTCCACGAACCGCTCGGCGATGAGTCGGCTCGGGCCGCCGTCTTCCCACGAGGCGCTGATCTTCGTGTAGGCCAGCTGCACCTTGGCCGCCTGCACGGCCGCCTCGTTCTGAAGGACACGGGCCTTGGCCACCTTGTGGGATGCCTCCTGGACCTTGTACTCCGCCTCGACCACGTCGATCTCCGACTCCGAGGTGACCTTCTTCTCGTAGAGGGCCCGGTACCTCGCCAGTTTCTTGCGTGCGACGTCCAGGTTGCTGGACGCCTGCTCGACGTTGGCCTCGGCCACCTTGAGTTCCGCCTCGGCCTGTGCCACCTGCTGGACGTACTCGTCACTGTCGAGCTGGGCGATGAACTGCCCGTTCCGCACCGTGTCCCCGACGTCCACCAGGAGTTTCTCCAGTCGTCCGCCGATCTTCGGAGCGACCTGAAACTGGGATTTGGCCAGCACCGACCCCGTGAACCGGCCGACGTCACGGAG
Source organism: Planctomycetota bacterium (assembly GCA_035530235.1). Lineage (GTDB taxonomy): Bacteria > Planctomycetota > DG-23 > DATKVD01 > DATKVD01 > DATKVD01. The sequence continues at coordinate 17,084 of DATKVD010000373.1, forward strand.
GGTGGCCTTTCGGATGGGGACGACCTCGACGGGGACGGGTCCGGCCCCCCCGCGATGGCCCTCCGCGGACGGCGCCGACGCCTTGCGGTAGATCTCGTAACCGAGCCAGCCCAGAGCACCCAGTACGATCAACAAGACCAGCAGTTTCTTCATGCCTTCATTACCTCCTCAGCGGCGGGCCCTCCGGGACAGACTCTCGGGGCAGGGCGGTTTGTCGCCATCTGTCTTGGTGCGGTTCGGGGGGCACTTCTTACGGCCAATCGGCGAGAGGCGCGCGGGGAGTCCGGCTCGGGCTCATGACCCCCGTTGGACGGTGATGTGACGCTTCCACTTCACGTCGTCGGTATCGGGGAAGTCGGTGCGGAAGTGGACACCCCGGGACTCGCGTCGTCTGCGGGCGGCGTGCAGCACCAGCTTGGCCGTCGTGAGCATGTTCTGGATGGTCCAGCCGTGGACGTCGACGAACGTCTTGTCCATGACGTATCCACACCAGAAATCGACGTAGTCCTCGGCGGTTTCGAGGTGTGCTTCCTCACGCTCGATGCCGGCGGCCCGCCACATGAGACTCCGCAGGGAGTTCTCGACGTCGCCGAGGTCAATTTCTCCGCGCTTGGGCTGGGTCAGCTTGCAGGCGACGGGTCGTGGACGACTGTTCCTGCCGGCCTCTCCCAGCTGTTCGCCGGCCCGTCTCCCCGCACGGGCCCCGCACACCAGTCCCTCCAGGAGGGAGTTCGACCCCAGACGGTTAGCCCCGTGGAGTCCCGTGCACGAGACCTCCCCCACGGCAAAGAGGTCTGGAACGCATGTCCGTCCGAGCGTGTCCACCTTCACCCCGCCGATGAAGTAGTGTGCACTCGGTCTCACCGGTATGCGGTCCTTCGAGATGTCGATGTCGAACGACAGACATTCCCTGTAGATGGCGGGGAAGCGGTGTCGGAGGTGGTCCTTCCCGAGGTGCGTGACGTCGAGATAGACACAGGGGTGTCCGGTTCGCTGGATCTCGGTGACGATGCTCCGGCTGACGACGTCGCGCGGTGCGAGCTCGGCGGCGTCGTGGTATTTAGGCATGAAGCGCTCACCGTGACGGTTCAGCAGACGTGCCCCCTCGCCACGGACGGTCTCGGAGATAAGGGCCCGGCTGGCCCCGGCGATATAGAGCGTGGTCGGGTGGAACTGCACGAACTCCAGGTCCTGAAGCACCACACCCGCCCGGTAGGCGATCGCCAGCCCGTCTCCCGTCGCCCCCGCCGGGTTGGTCGTCTCCCGGTAGACCCGACCGATCCCTCCCGTGGCCAGGATCACCTTTGACGCCCAGATGAGCACATGACCGCGTCTCGGGTTGAAGACCAGGGCCCCCGTCGCCTCCCCTTCACTCGGCAGCAGGTCGATGACGAAGTGGTCTTCCAGGAGTCCGATGGAGGACCTGGCACGTGCGACGTCGACGAGCACACGGGTGATTTCGGCGCCGGTCGCGTCGCCACGGGCACGCAGGATGCGGGCCGTCGAATGTCCCCCCTCCTTGGTGAACTCGTACCCGGCGTCGGTGCGGTCGAACTTCGCCCCCCAGTCGATGAGTTCGGTGACCCGCTCGGGACCTTCACCCACCACCACGCGCACCGTCTCCTCGTCACACAGTCCCACACCGGTGGCCACGGTGTCCTCGGCGTGTCGTGACACGCTGTCCCCCTCGGAAAGCGCCACGGCGATGCCGCCCTGCGCCTGTGCCGTGTTCGACTCCTCCACGGCCCCTTTGACCACGACCGTGACGTTGCCGTACTCGGACGCCGCGATCGCCGCCCGCAGTCCCGCCACCCCACCCCCGATGACCAGGACGTCGGTGAAGATGTGCGGCAGTGCCCGGGAGTCGAACGACGCCAGATACCGTCGCTTCTCCAGATGCTTCTTCATGGGGTTCCGCCTGCTGTAAAGGTGACCACGTATTCTACGCCTCATGGGGACCGAAGTCAAGAACGGCGGGACCTGCGGAGACGGAGTCACAGAGGCGGGACTATTCTTCCTCGTCGGCCGCCGGTCCGCCCCCGGGCCCCCGGATGACGTTGGGATCGGGCGTGACGGACCGGGGACGTGGCGGTTCGGGTTCGGTTTGAGTCGGGACCGGTCGGACGACCTCCGGGTGGGCACGTTCGTACATCTTCCTGCACTCGATGGTGACGTAAAAGTGGATGCCGGTACCGACGGCGAAGGCCGAGCGTGCCCGGTCGCCCCCCATGTGCCAGCGGCAGCAGTGGTCGTGCGGCAGGTAGATGACGGCGGGACGTCCCTGCTCCTTATCGAGTGCGAGGATCTCGACCTTGGGCTTGGGGGCCATGCCGCGAACCCGCATCCGCTCGTAGATGCGGTGGGTCTGGGGAATTTCCCGCAGCTCGCCCCCGAACAGCTCTTTGGTCAGCTCACGGAACGATGTGTCAAGCTCCAGCTTCCCGCAGCACGCCTGGCCGACGATCGTCCCGCCCCCGGCCACGTACGCCTTCAGCTTCGTCTTCTCCTCGTCGTTGAAGTCCAGCTTGTAGTGTCCGCTGATGTAGAGGATGGGGGTCCTGAGCAGGAGTTCCAGCGGCGCCTCGAGCGTGACGATGCGCCACTGCACCGGGATCTGGTAGTGGTCGTAGATGTACTCGACGAGGTGCTTGACGTCGTAGGGGTCGTTGTTCCAGTCGTTGGTGTCACGTCGCTCGAGCTTGTTGATGACGATGGGTTCGAGTCCGCGGGCGAGGAACATCACCCCGAACGCCGCACTCACCGGCGGTGTCCCGAACATGGAGCCCCAGCCCCGTCGTCCCACCAGCATCCGGGCGCCCTCGTTGTACCAGTCGTGTCCGCCGATATTGGCACGTCCCATGATGATCCCGAGACGCTCGAGGGCGTAGAGTCCGTAGGTGTCGGACCCGACCCGGCCCCGTTCCCAGTTGTCGGCGATCCACTTGAGTCCGTTCTCGATGGCCTTCGACCGGGGCGGGGGCTTGCACTGCTCGTGCTCCTGTGAGAACAGCATCTCCTCGCACAGGTTCAGGCTGATGGTGCTGGCGATGGTCATGTTGGCGTAGGGGTCGGGACGGAGCTGCGGACGATACCCCCACCCGCCGTCCATGAACTGGGCCTTGAGGTAGTGCTCGCGCGACTGTCGCCAGATGCGCTTCGGCACCTGGAACCCCACACGGTTGGCGTGGTAGAGTCCCAGGAGGGCGAACTGCGTGTTGGACTTGTCCCCCCAGTTGTCCACGGTGCCCCGGGGCCCGGTCTGAAGCCCCGGCGGCAGGAGCAGCCGGTACCCCCACTCCCCGCACATCTCACCCTTGTCCGGACCGTGCTGACTGAGGATGAGCATCGCCGCGTAATACCCGATGAGCTTCTCGTAGCGTTCGGGGTTTTCCTTGTAGAGACCGCAGATGATGAGTCCGGCGGAATACGTGCGCTGCTCGGGCGGGTTCTGGGCGATGAAGGCGATGCCCTTGCGGATGGCCTCGAACGCGCGCACGCGAAGCTCACCCGTGAGGTGTGGACGTGCGTACCCGAGGGCCATCACGGCGAGTCCCGTGTTCCCCACCGGGTACTGCCTCATGTGGTTCTCACTCAGGGCGAACGCCCCGTCGTCCCGCTGCGTGGCGAGGATCAGCTCCACGCCCTCGGCGATCTTCGACTGGATCTCCTCCAGGGGCACCTGCTGGGCGTGCAATGCACCCGTCAGGGCCAGAACGCCCGCCAGGAGCGTGGTCGCGGTGCGTCTCATCGTCTCCTCCGTGCGGCGTCCGGATGAGGGTTCCCTGCATTATAGGCTGGGGCGTCGGAAGGCCAGACGCAAAGCGGCCGCCCCAGCGGCGGCCGCGCCCGATGCCGGCCCCCTCTCGTATCCACCGACCTTACGGCTGCGCCTCTCCAACGTCGGCGGTCAGGTCTTCTCCTGCTGCTTCTGGATCTTCGCCCACGGGTCCTTGAGCGTGACCGTCCGGTTGAAGACGAGTCGGCCGGGCGTGGTGTCCGGATCGACGCAGAAATAGCCCAGTCGCTCGAACTGGTATCGGGTCAGGGACGTCGCACCGGCAAGCGACGGCTCGACCTTGCAGCCGCGCAGAACCTCGAGCGAGTGGGGGTTCAGGTTGTCACGCCAGTCGCCGCCTCCTTCCGCAGCGTTCGGATCCTCGGTGCTGAAGAGGTGGTCGTAGAGCCGCACCTCGGCGTCGAGCGCGTGCGCCGCCGACACCCAGTGCAGCGTCGACTTGGGCCTTCGTCCGTCGGGGGCGTCGCCGCCGCGCGTCGCCGGGTCGTAGGTGCAGAGGAGTTGGACGATCTGACCGTCCTCGTCCTTCATCACGCCCGTGCACTTGACGAAATAGCCGTAGCGGAGCCGCACCTCGCGTCCCGGGGCGAGGCGGTAGAACTTTTTGGGCGGGTCCTCCATGAAGTCGTCGCGCTCGATGTAGAACTCGCGCGAGAACGGGACCTTCCGTGTCCCCGCCGACGGGTCCTCGGGGTTGTTGACTGCGTCGAGTTCCTCGGTCTGGTCTTCCGGATAGTTGCCGATGACGACTTTGAGCGGCTTGAGGACCGCCATCACACGGGGCGAGGTCCGGTTCAGATTCTCACGCACGCAGTGCTCCAGCAGCCGGACGTCGACGACGGAATCGGTCTTGGCGACGCCGATGCGGTTGCAGAAGCTGCGGATCGCCTCGGGCGAATATCCCCGTCGTCGGAGCCCGCTCAGGGTCGGCATCCGCGGGTCGTCCCACCCCGAAACGTGCCCCTCCCCGACGAGCGTCAGGAGTCTCCGTTTCGAGAGGATCGTGTGGGTGAGGTTGAGCCGGGCGAACTCGATCTGCTGCGGGTGATAGACCTCGAGCGCGTCGAGACACCAGTCGTAGAGCGGACGGTGGTTCTCGAACTCCAGCGTGCAGATGGAATGTGTGATGCGTTCGATGGAATCGGACTGTCCGTGGGCCCAGTCGTACATCGGGTAGATGCACCACGTGTCGGCGGTGCGGTGGTGCGGGGCGTGAAGGATGCGGTAGAGGACGGGGTCGCGCATGTTGAGGTTCGGGTGCGCCATGTCGATCTTCGCACGCAGGACGTGCGAGCCGTCCGGGAATTCCCCCTGTCGCATCCGATCGAAAAGCGCCAGGTTCTCCTCGACGCTCCGGCCGCGCCAGGGGCTTTCCTTTCCGGGCTCGGTGAGCGTGCCCCGGTGCTCACGGATCTCCTCCGCGGTCAGGTCGTCCACGTAGGCCAGGTCCTTCCGGATGAGATCGACCGCGTACTCGTAGAGCTGTTCGAAGTAGTCCGACGCGTAGAACTCACGGTCCTCCCAGTCGAACCCGAGCCAGCGGATGTCCTCCCTGATCGACCGGACGTACTCCTCCTCTTCCTTCGTCGGGTTGGTGTCGTCGAAGCGGAGGTTGCACTTGCCGCCGAAGTCCGCCGCGACGCCGAAGTTCAGGTTGATGGACTTGGCGTGACCGATGTGGAGGTAGCCGTTGGGCTCGGGCGGAAACCGCGTGTGCACCCGCCCGTCCCACTTGCCGGTCTTCATGTCCTCGGCCACCATCGCCCGGACGAAGTCCTGCTTCGCCAGTGCGTCCCAGTTTCCGCTCACGACTTGGCATCCAACAACAGAAGGGAGAAGTCCGGATAGACTTCATGAATTGCGGCCACAATACGATTCATCCTGTCACATGTGACCAGGGCAAGGTTGTACTGGACGGCGACAGCGGCAATCCACAAATCGTTCTCCTGTATGCCAAGGGACTTCGCCGTTGTCCTGTCCAGAAGGTCCTCGGGCCACTTTGCCTTGACCTTGCCCTTTCGGTCCCGTGGCGCATACTCCCTGAAGAGAGCGGCCTTGAGGGTCGAGTATGGACCCGCCGTGTGCTTGTCGACATCAAGCAACGGGAATCTGCTCAGCTCCTTCTCAATGGCTTGTCTCCTATTGTCGTCCACATTCTCATGCAGCTTGTACCCGTATCTGATCTCCGCCAAGGTAACGACAGAAACGAAAACCCTCGTCTCTCCCAGCCCTTCAATGAATCCTATTCCCTGCTTGTGTTCAGGATGCTTCACGTCAAAGAGGATTGAAGCCACCGTGGTATCCAGGAGAACCGTGATCACGCGTCGGACCCCCGAGCCAGTTCAAGTGCCTCATGAACTACCTGATCATTGATGGGCTCAAGCCGCTCAAGCAGTCTGTCGGCACGCGCACGTTCGAACTCGTCCGAGATGATCCGATAGAGCGGTAGGAAGGCGTCAAATCCTTTCGGATAGTAGCCGAGAAACCGGAAAGGAACCGGCCGCTGATACCCCTCAAACATATCCAAGAGTTCTCTTTCGAGAACCGGCGGCAAGTCATACAGCCTGAGCACCTCTGCATCGATCTCAGCGGCCGCCTTCCAGAGCCGGTCGACATCCCCATGCTCAACTGTGCCGCCATGCCGGCGAAGCAAGTGCTGATAGCGATCCACCTTTGCCCCAAGGATTGCCTTCTGATCCGTGGACATGCCCGGCACAGGGATCTTTGTCAGCATCGCCTTGGGGTTGTGCTTCCCCACCGTATTGAAATACAGATAGGCATTGGCTAGGGGGGAATTGAGGATCGCGAGGAGCGGCAAGTGGTCCTCAGCGGCTCTTGGCCAAATACCGTATATATTGTAGTATGCATAAATGCCTCTGCTATCCTGTACAGCGGCCATCCGCCACGGGCCTCTACTCAACCGAACATAATTGGCAAGAAGCTTGGGCGTCTCCCAGGAATATCTGTGCGCCTTGGTACGCATAAGGCTATCTTCTATTCTTAGGTACGAGGTGCGCAACAGGAGGAATTGCTGGAGAGTGCCAGAAGCAGTTTGGAGCCCTTCGACAAAGCCTTTCTTCGGCCGTTCCGAAAAGACCTTTTCTCGGTTTTCTTCAACGATCGCCCTCATTCGAGCGTGCTGAGCGATTTGCCGAGCCGTCGCATCCCCAGTGAGGACCTTCTCCCGCAATCGGATATTGTACTCGACACCCCGGTGGACTTCAGCATATTGGCCAAAACACGGACAATCGGACAGATATGACCAGAGTCGCGAAAGCCTCGGAACCCACACTGACAGCGTCCGAGTGGCTGCCGTTGGAACAGTTATTGTGTTGGTGCGAGCAATGGGTTCGTCACCCTCTCTCAAGAATCTCTTCCTAAGAGCGGTATCTACGGTCCGACATGAAATACGGGTCGCGTTGTTGTTGCGGCGCCTACCCCAAGCCATCAACAGAGCGGCTTCTGCATCGGAGTGGTCGAAGACGCGGTCGGGCAGTGCGACCAACTCAACATCGCCATACGCCTCAGCCAGCCTAGCGCGTGCTTGCCCATAAGCAGATGCCGTCAGGAAAAGCTTGGGCAAGACGAAGCCAAGCAAAGCAGGAGGATGTGCAAGAACCCGAAGAAGGATCTCCCCCGGCTGGTGAACCGACTGGAGGGGCTCATACTTGTTCCTCACTTCGGCTGGGAAATCCTCAAAGGGCGGATTGCACAGCACGCAGTCTGCTCTCTTGACTTCTGCCGGGAAGCGGTCCCAGGCAAAGACGTCTTCGTTATGTATCCGCCAGTTGTTGGGGTTGGGATAGTCCGCCAGCATTAGCGAAAGCCTGCAGACCTCAACCGCAAAGGTGTCTATCTCGATGCCCACCAGGCGGCGCTTCAAATAATCGTGGCGTTGGCGGTCTGACATCGAAGCGGGAAGTAGATCACGGAGTCGCCGCATCGCCGCGATGAGGAAGGCACCATGGCCGGAACAAGGCTCCAGGATGTGTCTTTTCTTCTCCGGAAGCTCGTCCAGCGGCAGCTTGCCAACGAGATACTCGGCGATACTTGATGGCGTGCTGTGCGTGCCATACTTCTTGCGCGTCTCTGGAGTGATCAACGTGTTCTCGTACACGAACGCAAGATCGTCAACTGACAGGTTCTGGAAGTGCAATCCGTGGGAGATGAATTTCCAGGTAGCCTGAAGGGTCCTCTTGTCACGAATGGCCGGCAATGCGAGATGATCGGCCGCGGTGTTGTAGTACGCCTCAACCGCATCGAGCACGGCCGAGGGATCATCCCCTTCCCACGCCCCCTGCTGACCACGGTCCCTTAAGGTCTTTGCGGCAACGAACCGAAATACCAAACGAAAGAGCTCTGCAGCCCCGGGGGCCTTCCTATGAGATTCCGCATAGGCGTCACTTGCCTTCCGAATGGCATCCCGAAGCAGTTCGTCCAGCTTCTCCCTTATCATGGACGACAATAGCGGGAAGTACCCCGCATCGAAGAAGTCCAACTGCCGTGCGACTGCCTGATCTCGCAGTGCCTTGGCTCGGAAGACACGGTCAGGCGCCCATTCGGCCCTGTGGGTTGAGAAGAATTTCCGCACTTGGCTGTGTGCGACGCGCTCTAAGGGTTCGGGGTCTCCCTTGGCTCTGATTCCCCATGCTCGAACATGCTTCGAGTCGATCTCGAAGACAAGGGGGGCGCCAAGATCATGATGCTGCGAGACATTGGTCGCGCCAGAGAGGCCGTTGGCGCACACCACCCCGACGCATGCGTTCCGATATGAAGGTGGTGTTCGTGCAAACCCGGCAAGCGGAATCGTCCTGGTGCCATGTTGTCCTTCGCTCAGCACCGCATACTCATAGTCCCGGCACAGCAGACCCCCCTTATAGCCTATGCTGGAGAGAGCGTCGGCGACTCGATTTACAGCCAATGTGTGCTTAGACGAGTAAATGACGATTGCCCTTCTCCTTCGCCGAGTGGCCGCCACTGTCCTGTATCCTTGCATCGGGCAGCGTTCCGACCCAATTTAGTATATTTTGTCTCCCTCCGGGTGTCCAGCTATTCCTCGAAGCTATAGGGCGCTGGGCTGCCCCTGTTGAGGCACAAGAGGCCAAAATCGAGTTGACAAATTCCCGTGTTTTGATTAGGTTTGCGGCTTGGTCTGGTCGGTTTCGCTGGTGCTTCGTAGCGAAGTAGCTTTGCTACTTCGCAGAGTAGCAGGGGATGACTTATGTCCGCAGGGGTTCGTGTCCGGTATGCTCCCTCGCCCACGGGGTTCCAGCACATCGGGAACATCCGGACGGCACTCTTCAACTGGCTCTTCGCACGGCACGAAGGCGGAAAATTCATCATCCGCATCGAGGACACCGACCGCGAACGCTCACGCGAGGAATACGTCACACAGATCCTCGACGACTTCCGCTGGCTCGGGCTCGACTGGGACGAAGGACCGGAGGTCGGCGGCGACCACGGCCCCTACCGGCAGTCCGAACGGCTGCACATCTACCGCACCTATGCCGACAGACTGCTCGCCGAGGAGAAGGCCTACCCGTGCTGGTGCACGGCGGAGGAGCTGGAGGCCCGTCGGCAGGCGGCAAAAAAGACGGGGCTTCCCCCGGCGGACACCCGCTGCCGGGACGCCTCGGCGGAAGACCGACGGAGATTCGAGGCCGAAGGACGCCCCAGATCGCTGCGCTTCCGTGTGGGCGAGGACCGCAAGATCACCTTCGACGATCTCGTCCTCGGCCCCACGACGTTCGACAGCCGGCAGATCGGCGACTTCGTCATCCTCAAGTCCGACGGCTGGCCCACCTACCACTTCGGCGTGGTGGTGGACGACTGGCTGATGGAGGTCACGCACGTCATCCGGGCGGAAGGGCACCTGTCGAACACACCCCTGCACGTGATGCTGATGGAGGCGCTGAAGGCCCCGCGGCCGGCGTTCGCCCACCTGCCCTCGGTCCTCTCGGCCGACGGCAAGGGCAAGCTCTCGAAGCGGCTCGGGGCCCTCTCGATGGTGGAGTACCGCCGACAGGGATACCTCCCGGAGGCGCTGGTCAACTTCATGGCACTCCTCGGATGGAGTCCGGGGGAGGACCGGGAGTTCATGACGCGCGAGGAACTCATCCAAAGCTTCACACTGGAGCGCGTCAAGAAATCCTCCGCACGCTTCGACACCGAGAAGCTCACCTGGATGAACCAGAAGTACATCGCGGGCGCGTCGACCGCGCGTCTGGTCGAGCTGGCCGGCACGTTCATCGACACGACCGCACTCGACGTCGCGTGGCTCGAGAAACTCGTCGAGGTCTACCGCGAAAAACTGAAGACCGTCGCCGACCTGCCGGCGCTGGCGCACTTTCTCTTCACCGACGCGATCGAGTACAACGAGAAGGATGTGAAGAAGTTCTTGTTGGCCTCGGAGGGCGCCGGACTCGCGACGCTCCGCGAGGTCCGCGACGCACTCGCCGCGCTCGACGCGTGGACCGCGACGAAGATCGAGGAGACGCTCAAGCACGTCGTCGAGACGAAAGGTGTCGGGTTCGGCAAGGTCGCCCAGCCCGTCCGTGTCGCCGTCACCGGCACGAGCGTCTCGCCCGGCATCTACGACACACTCGCACTCCTCGGCCGCGAACGCTCGCTCAAACGCATGAACGACGCACTGCAAAAATTCGCAACGACCTAGTTAACCACAGAGAACACAGAGGACGCAGAGGAAAGAAGAAACGACAAGCCTGAGGGGAGAAGAAGAAACGACCGAAAAAGCACTCGCCGCTGTTTCTTCTGCTGACCCTGAATTTCTGCTGCTTTCCTCTGTGTCCTCTGCGTCCTCTGTGGTTAAACTGAGTCGTTTGAAGTCGGAGAAGAAGATGTCGCTGCTCGTCGTCGGTTCCATTGCGTTCGACTCGGTGAAGACGCCCTACGGGGAAGTGACCGACGCCCTGGGCGGCTCGGCGGTCTACTTTGCGTATGCGGCGAGCTTTTTCACGCCGGTGCGCATCGTGGGCGTGGTGGGCGAGGACTTTCCCGAGGAGTACCTGGCGGACCTCGGCCGTCGGAACGTCGACACGACCGGCGTCCGCCGGACCCCGGGCCGGACCTTCCGGTGGAAGGGCCTCTACCAGGGCGCCATGAACGAGGCCGAGACGCTCGAGGTGCAGCTCAACGTCCTCGGGGAGTTCGACGGCACGCTCCCCGACGCCTTCGTCGATTCGGACTACGTCTTCCTGGCCAACGGCCCCCCGGCCATGCAGCACGCCGTCGTGGACCAGGTGAAACATGCGAAGCTCATCGTCGCCGACACGATGAACCACTGGATCCGCGACACGCGCGACGAGCTCGAGACGCTTCTCGCCCGCGTGGACGGCGTCGTCATGAACGAGGGAGAAGTCCGTCAGTACACCGGCGAGGAGAACCTTCCCCGTGCGGGACGGAAGCTCCTCGAGGAGGGGCCGCGCTTCGTCGTCGTCAAGAAGGGCGAGCACGGGGCACTGCTGGTGACGGGTGACGAGTTTTTCGCGGTGCCGGCGTTCCCGACGGCGGACGTGAGCGACCCGACGGGCGCCGGCGACAGCTTCGCCGGCGGCATGATGGGACACCTGGCACGCGTGGACGACGCCTCCACGACCGAACTCAAGCGTGCACTCCTCTACGCCACCGTCGTCGCCAGCATCAACGTCGAGGGGTTCTCACTCGACCGCTTCAAGTCCATCACCCCGGACGACGTCGAGAGACGATACGAACAGTTCCGAAACATGCTGAGCTTCTGAGAGCGGGATTCCACCGCAAAGGTCGCAAAGAACAACAGAAACAGCAGAATTCAAGGGTAGAAGAAAAAGCTTCGGACAAGGGGGCTTCTTCGTCGTTTCTTCCCTCACTCTTTGTCGTTGTTTTTCTTTGCGACCTTCGCGTCCTTTGCGGTTAAGATAGGATGGTACGAGGCGGGTCGATGGGCATTCGCGCGTTCATCGCGGTCGAGATACCGGACGACATCAAGGAGGCACTGGGACGTCTGCAGGCCCGCCTGCGGTCGGCGGAGGTCAAGGTGAGGTGGGTCGACCACCGGAACATCCACCTGACGACGAAGTTCCTGGGCGACGTCGGCGACGCGGACGTTCCGAAGATCTGTGAGGTGATCCAGCGGTCGGCGGCGGGGACGCCCGCCATCGAACTCGAGGTCGCCGGACTCGGCACGTTTCCCCCGAACGGCCCCCCTCGCATCATCTGGGTGGGCATCCGGGGGGCACTCGAACCGCTCGCCGCATTCGTGGCGGACGTGGAACAGGGACTGGCCGACGAGGTGGGCATCCGCCCGGAACACCGCAAGTTCCACCCGCACCTCACCCTGGGACGGGTGAAGTCGACACGCAGCCTCGAACCCCTGGTGGGTCTCATGCGTCAGTGCGAGTCGGCGGACCTCGGCACGTTTACCGCCGAGGGGGTGACGCTCTTCATGAGCGAGCTGGACCCGAAGGGCGCCATCCACACGCCCATGGCCCAGATGAAATTCGAAGG
>DATKVD010000374.1:0-6280 GCA_035530235.1 Planctomycetota bacterium
CACGTACGTGTTTGAGCCGGCGTTCGACCACCTCTGGCTGCCGGTGATGAGCCGACTGTCGGCACTCCTGGGCGGTGAAGGACTCCTGCACGACATCCTCATCGGTCGCCTCACGGTCGACGGCCGCGTCGACTTCGGCCAGTCGTTCGGGCTGCTGACCAGCGGACTTCACATCCCGTTCGCGGCCGTGCTTCCCTACATCTTCGCGTTCTACCTCGCGTTGAGTCTCCTGGAGGACATCGGATACCTGCCGCGACTCGGGGTGGTGGTGGACAACGTGATGCACCGTGTGGGACTGCACGGGCTGTCCATCGTTCCGATGATGCTGGGGCTGGGGTGCAACGTTCCGGGGGCCCTGGCGTCACGGGTGCTCGAGACGCGCAAGGAACGGTTCATCGCCTCGACGCTCCTGGCCGTCTGCGTGCCGTGCATGGCACAGATCGCGATGGTGGCGGGACTGCTGGGCCGGTACGGTGCGGCGGGGCTGGTGCCGGTCTTCGGCACGCTCCTGGTCCTGTGGATCGTCCTGGGGCTGCTGATGAAGCGGTTCACGAAGGGGGAGACCCCCGAGATCCTCGTCGACATCCCGCCCTACCGGGTGCCCTACTGGAAGTCGCTGTTGAAGAAGCTGTGGATGCGGGTGCGGTGGTTCATCCGTGAAGCGGTGCCCTATGTCCTCCTGGGGGTGCTCGTCGTCAACCTGCTCTACGTGACGGGTATCATCGGTCTGGCGGCGCGGGTGTTCGGCCCGGTGATGACGAAGGTGCTGGGTCTGCCGCCGGAGGCCGTGGGGGCGCTCCTCGTGGGGTTCCTGCGCAAGGACGTGGCCGTGGGGATGCTGGCCCCCCTGGGACTGAGTCTCCGACAGCTCATCGTGGCCAGCGTGGTGCTGACGGTCTACTTCCCGTGCGTGGCCACGTTCGTGGTGCTGTTCCGAGAGCTGGGTCTCAAGGACATGCTGAAGTCGGCGTGCATCATGGTGGTGACGGCGTTCACGGTGGGTGGTCTTCTGAACGCCGTCCTGCGGGCGTTCGGGCTCTAGAGGGCGGGGTCGTCGGTGGCGGGGCCGAGCTGACGGAGCAGGCGTTCGACTTCCGCGCGTGCCGGTCCCGAGGCGTGCGGCAGTGCACGCGTGAGTGTGGCGCGGGCGGCGTCTTTGCGACCCGTCCGGGTCTGATCGGCCGCCAGACGGAGACACAGTCTCACGAGGTTGCGACGGGTGGCGTCCAGACGGGGGTTCAGACGCACCGCGACCTCGCACTGCTCGATGGCCTGTTCGACGGGTGCGCCGCTGCGGACGAGCATGGCGGCATAGTTGTTGCGGATGCCCGCGAGGCGCGGGTCGTAGTGTACGGCGCGGCGGATGAGCTTCAACGCGGACGCGACGTCACCGCCGGCGGCCCGTTCCAGACCCCGGGTCTCCAGCACGCCCGCGAGGCGCGAGAAACTTGCGGGGGCGGCGATGTCGAGGAGATCGACCGTGTCCGGCTTGGCGCGGGCCGAGGCGATGACGGCCAGGTTCGTCCGGGTCGCGTCGTCAACGGCCCCGAGTGCCGCGGCGGCCTTCAATTCCTCCTCCGCCTCGTCCAGCTCTCCCCGTCTGAGCAGCAGGTATCCGAGGACCGCGTGGTGGGAGGCCATCCCGGGCTGAAGGGCGACGAGTGTCCTGCCCTCCCCGACCGCCTCGTCGAGCCGGTCGTCCAGCATCAGGAAGACCACCCACTCCGCGCGCGGGGTCGCCCACTCCGGGTCCCTCTCGATGATCGTCCGGAGTCCCTCTTTCGCCGCCGGGAGCACCGCTTCGAGCCGGTCCTGGTTCAGCATCAGCAGGAACTCGACCCGCTGGAGGAGATACCCGGGATCGGTGAACTCGATCTTCAGCGCCCGGTCCACGCAGTCCTGCGCGACGTCCCGGTATCCCTGCGCCTCCGCCCTCCGGGCCTCCTTGAGCAGCCGGATGTACCGGCGCATGTCATATCGCTGGGACTCCTCACTCGCCACGAAGACGCCCGCGGCCGCCACCACCGCCGCCAGCCACGCCAGGGCGACGGCGCGTTTCCGTCTCACCCGATCGATGGAATAGAAGGCCGTGAAGACCACGAGGGGTGCGAACGCATGCAGGGCCCGCAGGCCGAACCACGGCCACACCGCGAGTCCCGCCGCGGCGCACACCGTCACCACGACCACCGGAACGCGACGCCACGCCAGAAGGGCGAACACCACCAGTGGGATCGCCGTGAAGGTCAGCGTGACGTCTCCCGCCGCCACCACCTCCGCCCGCAGCACCACCGCCAGGAAGGTGACGACCGCGATCGCGGGAATGACCTCGACGAACCGGGCACCCGCGCCGGCGTCCCCTTCGCCCCTCGGACGCACCAGACCGGTTTCGATCCGTGTGCGGTTGAACAGTGCCAGTCCCGCCAGGGCCAGGATCATCACGACGTGGAAGTTGTCGATGTAGGAGACGGTGTTATAGAGGGCGTGCACGGTCATGTGCACGGGAAAGACCACGAGCGTCAGCCAGCGCCACGGACGACGACGGTACTCGGAGCCGGTGATGAGGAGGAACGGGAAGAGGAAGTCGGTGGCGATGGACACCCACGCGATGACGCCGGTGACGGGGACGCGGCCGAAGAGCGGGTTGACGGTGCTGATGTCCCAGTACCACCACCCGACGCGCGGCGCGGCGGCCTCCATGCAATAGCTGATGGCCCCCATGAAGAGTGCCGCGAGTCCCACCGTCGGGAAGAGACGTCCCTCCCAGCCGCGCAGTCGCCGGAGGACGTATTCGGAGAGCGTCCACGCCAGATACCCGGCGAACATCCACCCGATGACCACCTGGATGGAGGCATATCCGATGTCGGGCAGCAGTCGGCTCTGCGGCAGATAGGGCTTGCCGCCCTCCCCCGTCCCCGAGATGATCAGGATGATGACGTGGATGACGTTCCCACGGAGGACGCCGAAGAGGAACGCCGGGATGAAGAACGCCGCCGTCACGCGTCCCCCGCGACGACGCCAGCTGTGCACAACCAGAAGCAGCACCGCCACCAGTGACGATGCGAGAAGCGCCAAAGCGGCCATGCAGGTCCTCCGGGAGGCGCGTCCTCCCTCACCTTCGGAAATACCACCAGACCACGGTCAGCACGCCCGCCGCCAGACACAGCCATGGACCCAGTGGAACCGACCTCCCCGCCCTCACCGGTATCGGCAGTTCCACCGGGTGCACTCCTGCCGATTGCGGACGGTTGTCGGATTCCGTCCCGCTCATCAGGTTGACGCGGAAGTCGCCGCCCGCGGCACCGGCGGACCACCGGTAGTCTCCGACCTCGACCGGCCGATAGGCCGTCCACCCGCCGGCGTCACCGGCGACCGTGACGCGTCCGCCGCCCGGGGTCTCGACCGTTCCCCGCTCCCCCACCGGCAGGCGGACGATCTCGCCCGGGCGATACCACACCATACCCCCGGCGCCGGCGCCTGTCCTCGCCTCGGCGATCACGTTCGCCCAGAACACCACGAACGACACCGCGGTGGACTCGCGCAGATGCCACCCGGAAGCGGTCGCATCGAAGCTCAGGATGATGAGTTTCCCCTCGGGTCGATCGACCGTCGCGGCGACCACGTCACCCTCGCCCATCGTGAGCAGCGGCCGGGCGGTCGTCGGCAGCGTCAGGGGACGGTATTGCTTGAACGCGACCTTCGTCAGATCGACCTTCCGCATGAGTGCATCCGTGCCCTGGACGGGGATCGCCGACGAAGCGTCGCGGCGCTTCGCCTCGCCGATGGTGACGCCCGCCGCCTCGCCCGCGGGCGGGTTCACCAGCACCGTCACGCGGCCGAACGCCTGCGGGATGACGCCCTCGGCAATCAGCAGCGCGTCCGGCGGAATGACGCCCGCCGCGGCCTCCTCCACCTCCGCGTAGACGGTGTCCTCGAACACCGCGCCCCCGAAGAGCCGCCGGTAGGCCGGGTTGACCTCCCTGCCCACGGCCACCACCGTCAGCGGCCGCAGCACGGCCCCCACGGCGTCATCGGCTGCAAATCCATCGTCCACCGGCGAACCGTCCACCTCGCTGCCGAGCTTTGCGTGAACCCTGACCGCGTTGGGCTTCAACAGCACCCGCGCCACGAGATCCACCGCTTTGCCCGGCGGGACGCTCAGTTCGCGTCCGAGATCGCCCGCCGGTTCCCCCCGTTCGCCCAGGAGGATGGGCACGATTTCATCCGGTCCGATCAGCAGCAACCGCTCGACCGGCGTATCGCCGGAGTTCCTGACGCGGACGAACACTTCGCGCGCGCCATTGCCGTCGGGGGTCACCGAGAAGCCGACGATGCCGACGTTTCGCGACGGCCCGCCGACGATGACGGGCCGCACACGACCCTCAAGCGAGGCCAAGACCTCCGTCGGCGCCTTGTCCGTCACCAGGAACACCGCCCCCGGTGCGTCGCCCAGGGCCACAAGTCCCTGCTCGAGCAGTTTCTCCGGCTCGACCGCCACGTCGTCAGGCTTCAGTCCGGCAAGCACGGCCCGGAACGTCTCGACCGTGTCCCCCTGCCCCGTCACCTGCGGCGACGGACCCGCGAAGGTGCTGACGACGTCGTCGTCCGAGAGGTCGTCGAGGAGGGCGGCGACGGCGGCGACGGCGTGCCCGAAGCGTGACCGTCCGTCGGTCTCGACGGTCTTCATGCTCGCCGAGGTGTCGAGGATGAACCCGACGTGCCGCCGGGGACGTTCCGTCCAGACGACCGGACCCGAAAGCCCCAGCACCAGCAGAAAGAGGACGAGGAGTTCGAGGAGGAGCAGCCAGTCGAAGCGCTTGAGGCGTTCGGTCGCCTCGGGGTGAACCCGCGTGAGGACGCTCCGCCAGAGACCGAGGTAGGAGACCTCGTGCCGGCGTCCCGGCACGCGGAAGACGTGAAGCAGCACCGCCGCCGGAACCACCAGGAGCCCCAACAGCAGCCAGGGATGGAGCAGTTCCATGTCACGTCCCGAGAGGGGAAACATCCGTCTGTGGATGTCGCGGCCTCCCTCTCCCGGAGGGAGAGGGCATTCGGTCGACGCACCTGCGGGCCCGAGCTAGTCCCGCTTCACCGCCGCCCAGTCCAGCATCAGGTAGTTCTTCTTCCGGAACTGCGTGATCGTCCCGCGCACCCGCACCGCCCGCTCGCCGTGAGCGGTCTCCTTCAGCGTCTTCTCCAGCAGCATGTTTTCGAGCAGGATGAAGTAGCCCAGTCCGTCCTTGGGCTGAAAGACCGCCCGGGGCACGGGTGAGGCGTGCAGGTCGTCCTTCAGGTCGACGATGAGTCCTTCGACATCGATGAGTCGGCTGTTCTCCTTGAGGAGCGGCGCCTGCGGCAGCGGGACGGTCCCGCCGGGACTGACGGGTCCCTTGGGCGTTTCGGGCTTGGCGGGCTCCTGGGGTTTCTCGCCCTCCCCGGCCGCATGCAGCACCAGCACACCCGTCATCAGCAGCACCAGCGCCGCCAGAAGAACGGTCGCCGCCGGATGGCTCAGGCACAGTCTCATCGTTCGTTTCCTCCTCATGGAAGCCGGGGATGCTCGACGGTCATCGTGTGGAATGGATTGTACCCGTCCGCGCGACGGGTGCAAGGGGAAACCGGGGGTCCGAAGCGGCCCCAGGTCTCTCAACGTCAGCGGGTGGCCCCGAGGCATCGCCGTCCCGCCACCCATCAATGGGCAAGGCGTGGTGGGACGGAGCCCCACCACGCCCGTACTCTGATGAACTCCTTCAATAGCGCCCAGCGGGAGCGCTCAGTTTCAGTCCGTGCAGACCAGACGCAGGAACGCCGCCTGGGCGTCGTTCGCGTCCTCCTTCAGCAGCACGTCCAGGTCGGTCCGTGCGGCCTCACGGTCGCCCGAGAGGAAGTGCAGGTAAGCCCGCAGCAGTCTGGGCGTCGTCTCGTCGGCGTGCTCGTCGATGTGCCGGTTGAGCCGGGCGAGTCCGCGCGCCGCCTGCTCGCCGTCATAGAACCCCTCGACCACCATCCGGCCCGCCGCCACCAGCCGACCGTCCAGCACCAGCGCACGTCTCAGCACGAACGACGCCGCCGTGTACTTCTCGCGCAGGAACAGCGTGTAGCCATACACACAGTGGATCTGTGCGTCGGACGGGTGCTTCAGGAGCAGTTTCCGGAGATCGCTCTCGGCGCGCGCCACGTCGCCGTTTCGCAGCACGGCGCCGATGCGCGTGAGTTCTCTCGGGGCCACCGGCTCGATCACCCGGACGGGTGAGGTCTCGGGCTCGGGCAGGAGGACCGGCTC
>DATKVD010000375.1:0-11398 GCA_035530235.1 Planctomycetota bacterium
TTCTTGAAGCGTATTATTCTGACGTCGCAGGGCCCGGAGGGCGAACTGCGGGCCTCCGGCACCATCGAGCCGAAGGGCCTGGTGGCGTTGGGCGCGACGGGGAAGACCATCTCCCGCCTGCGACCGGCGGGACGCGCCGCCTTCGGGGAGAAATTCCTTGACGTCGTGGCCGAGGGACAGTTTATTGGTCAGGGTGTCTCCGTCGAAGTCATCAAGATCCAGGGCAACCGAATCGTTGTCCGCGAGGTGGAGTGAGTCATGTTCGACATTCTTGCACAGACGCCGACCGAGATCGTCGCCGGCTGGGAGAGCAACCTCTGGCTGGCCGCCTTCCTGGTCTGTCTCGGCCTCGTGCTGATACTGGCCGAGGTCTTCTTCGTGAGCTTCGGAATGCTCACGCTCTGCAGCATCGCCTCGTTCGTCGGCGGCATCGTGATCGCCTTCAACATCGGTCCGGCATACGGCATCTCGTTCATCATCATCGTCATCATCCTCATCCCCGTGATGATAGGGATGGGACTCAAGTGGATGCCGCGGACCGGGTGGGGCAGAATACTCGTCCTCGACAACCCCAGGCCCGCCGACGTCACCGGCAGCGGTGCCGAGGAAGGGCTCGAAAGCCTCATCGGGAGTGAAGGCCGCACCATGAGCATGTGTCGACCCGCAGGCATGGCCGTCATCAACGGCCGCCGCCACGACGTCGTCTCGGAGGGACTGACCATCGCGGCCGACCGACCGGTCAGGGTCGTGGAAATCGAGGGAAACCGCATCGTCGTCCGCGAAGTCGAGGGGGAACAGGCGTAGCCGACGCGTTCTGCCCGGGGGCGTGGATGCCCGGGCGAAGGGGGCAACGTGTGCCCACGGGTGCTCGCCGACTCCAGCATGGTGTACGTGTTGCTGGTCATCGTCGGGGTGGTGTTCCTCGGCTTTGTGTCGGTCCTTGTCAGATATTTCAGTCTCTGGATTCAGTGTCACACGACGAACGCCGGGATTGGGTTTCTCGATCTGATCGGGATGAGTCTCCGCAAGGTGAACGTGCCGCAGATCGTGTATGCCAGGATCATGGCGGTCAAGGCCGACCTGGACGTGCCGACGGAGAGTCTGGAAGCCCATCACCTGGCGGGCGGCGACGTGCGTGCCGTCGTGCGGGCGATGATTGTCGCGAAGCGCACGGGACACGACCTGGGCTTCCGGGAACTGACCGCGATGGACCTGTTCGGCGCCGATCTGGAGGCGCTCGCGCGGGCCGTGAGCGGTGCCGAGCGCGGCGGCTACCGCGTGCGTCTCGACCCGACCGTCAAGGTCGGCTTCGTGAAGGTGGCCGGCTCGGGCGTCGTGCTCGAGGAACTTGTCGGCAGGAGAGGCGAAGCCGCGGCACTGGCACAGGCCCGCGGCACTGTTCTCATCGACGGCATCCGGCATCCGGCGGTGTTCGAGGAGGCATACGTCGCTGAGGGACAACCGGTGGAGGTGGTTCGGGTCGAAGGGGCGGATCTCGTCGTCCGTGAAATCACGGCCGACGCTGCCGTGCAGCACATGCGGTGACGTTCGTGTCACACGTTCCGTGGGGGTGTTTTCTCTGAGGAGAGGGGTGAAGACATGGGTACGATGGTACTGGCGCAAGGCTGGCTGATTCTCCCGATCGCCCTGGCGGTGATCATCATCCTTGCCGGATTGATGGTCATCATCAAGTATTTCAGCCTGTGGATACAGTGTTACACCACACGGGCGGCGATCGGCTTTCTGAACCTCATCGGGATGTCGCTTCGCAAGGTGAACGCGGCGGTCATCGTGCGTTCGAAGATCATGGGGGTGAAGGCCGGACTGCTGCTGGAGACGGACCCGCTCGAAGCCCACTACCTGGCGGGCGGAAACGTCCCGAACGTCGTCCGCGCGCTCATTGCCGCCAACCGTGCGGGCATCGACCTCGGGTTCAAGCAGGCCACGGCCATCGACCTTGCCGGACGTGACGTCTACGAGGCCGTCGCCATGTCGGTGCGTCCCCGTGTCATCGACTGTCCCGACCCCACCAAGGGGCGGGCGACCATCGACGCGGTCGCCATGGACGGGATTCAGGTCAAGGCGAAGGCCCGTGTGACGGTCCGGACGAACATCGACCGGTTGATCGGAGGTGCGACGCAGGAGACGATCATCGCCCGTGTGGGTGAAGGCATCGTCACCACGATCGGCTCGGCGCAGAGCTTCAAGAAGGTGCTGGAGAACCCGGACCTCATCTCGCAGACCGTGCTCGCCAAGGGACTCGACGCCGGGACGGCCTACGAGATCCTGTCGATTGACATCGCCGACGTGGACGTGGGCGAAAACATCGGCGCCAAGCTGCAGGCCGACCAGGCCGAGGCCGACAAGCGCGTCGCACAGGCCAAGGCCGAGGAACGGCGGGCCATGGCCATGGCCCGTGAGGCCGAGATGAAGGCCCTCACCCAGGAGAACCGTGCGAAGGTCGTGCTGGCCGAGGCCGAGATCCCCAAGGCCATTTCCCAGGCGTTCCGTGAGGGCAAGCTGGGTGTCATGGACTACTACGGGATCCGCAACATCCAGGCCGATACGCACATGAGGGACTCCATCGGGGGGGGCAGCGGTGAGAGCAAGGGCGAGACGAAAAAGTAAGGGGGGTTTGTGATGCTTGCGAACGGCGGTGAACTGGTCGTCTTCCTCCTGTTCGGCCTCGCCATCCTCATCGGCAGTCTCATCAAGAGCTATCGTGAGGCGAAGGCCCGGGAGGAGACGGGTCGGCGTCTTCATCCCGAGGCCAAGGACAGGCCGGTGACGCCCGTTGCGGGACCGCCGGCCGGCCAGAGACCGGTGAGCACTCTCAGGAAGGTTCGGACGTTCTTGGAGGATCTTCAGAAGGAGGCGCAAAGGAGCCAGGAGCTGGGGACGAAGCCGCTGCCCAGCGGGGCGCCGCGTCCTGTGCGACGTGTGGTGAGGCGCAAGCCGCCGGTGCCGGCCAAGGCCGAGAAGCCGCCTGAGCCGGAGGCGGAGCCCGACGAGCCCCGTGAGGGACTGGCCGAGCGCATGGCCGCCAGGGACAAGAAGGAGGGCATCGCACCCGCGCTGCGCGGGCGGGACGTGGAGGCCGAGCAACGCGTGGAGCCGCTCCGTGCCATCCTCGAATCGCAGAGAAACGACCTCGGAAAGGCGATCCTACTGACCGAAATCCTCTCGAAGCCCGTGGCCTTCAGGGGGTCGCCGATACCACGGTACAGGAGTTGAGTGACGCCCGGTGTGTGTGCGGGGGACATGACGGAATCGAGCGGCGGAGCCCGGCTCCGCCGCTCGTCTTTTTGGCGCGACGGGGAAGACGTCTTCAGCGTCCTTTTCGGACCATGCGACGGCGGTGACCTGGATGAACGAGCCGGATGACAGGGCGGGACCGTGCGGAGGGCGGGTCGTTGTGAGGCGGTGGCGTCGGGTCGACCTGGACGAAGCCGCGTCGTGGGCGGGCGGGACGTTTGAGAAGATGCCGACGGAGGCACGGGATGAGTATTTCGAGGTGAGGGACGGGCGAAGCGGGAGCTACCACTTCGCGGTGGAAGACGCGTCCGGTCGGCTGGCCGGGCTCGTCGGCATCAGCGACATCCACGAGACCGGGCGCATCGCCTACAACTTGACGAGCCGGTTCCGGCCGGACGCGGAAGCCGCCGGACTCGCCGTCCCGGCCCTGCGTGTCCTGCTGCGGTGGTGCTTTGACCAACTCAAGCTGCTGAAGGTGTGCGCCGTGGTGCCCGCGACGGACGTGCCGCTGCTTGAAGTACATCGTGCATGCGGCTTCGAGGAGGCGTGGGATTTCTGGCAGCCGGCGCCCGAGGACGCTTTCGCGGTCGGCACCAGGCCGACACTCGACAGGACCCTGAGTTACGTGAAAAATGAGCGGAACAAGACCTACGTCAAGCACGTGGTCGTGGAGCTGACGGCTGCGGCGTTCGAGACACGCGTGAAGGAGGACGAGGATGTTCGCGGATAACCTTTTCAAGGGCCTGACGACGCTGAAGGATTTCAGGGCGAAGCGCTGCTCGAGCTACGACCGCACGGGACGGAACGCGGATTACGTGGTGGTCAAGCCGGGGAAACGTCACGTGATGGCGGACATCCGCCACGCCGGGTGCATCACGCACATCTGGGTGACGCACAGTTCAAGGGACACACTGTACCGGCGAAAGGTCGTCCTGCGAATGTGGTGGGACGGCGAGAAGACGCCGTCGGTCGAGACGCCGCTCGGCGACTTCTTCGGCGTGGGACACGCCAGGCAGGCCGCGTACTCATCATTTCCCTTCACGATGACGTGCAACCCGGGCGGGCGCGGCGCGATGAACTGCTGGTTCAACATGCCCTTCAGGAAATCGGCCCGCATCGAGATAGAGAACGAAGCCGATGAGGACCTCGTCTTCTACTACTACGTGGATTACGAGGAGCACGCGGCGATCGCCGACGATGTGGCGCATTTTCACGCCCAGTGGCGGCGGGAGAACCCGTGTGACGGCTGGAAGGAGAAGTGGCACTCGCCTGAGTGGAAACGCAGGGAAAAGACCAAAGCGGGGGCCGTCACCGACTGGAAGCATAGCTACCTCATCCTTGCCGCGAAGGGCCGCGGTCACTACGTCGGGTGCAACCTCTCGGTCCACAACCTCTACGCGAGCTGGTGGGGCGAGGGGGACGATGCCATCTACGTCGACGGCGAAAAGTGGCCCCCCGCCCTTCACGGCACCGGCACCGAGGACTACTTCTGTCATGCCTACGGCATGGAGGACCAGTGCGACCTCTTTGCGGGCACCAGTCTCTTCAACCGTAAGCACACCCTCTGGGAAGGGAAGTGGACGGTCTATCGCTATCACATCCTGGACCCCGTTCCGTTCACGCGGGAAATCAGGGTGACGATCGAGCACGGGGAAGGGAACTCGCGCAGTGACGATTACGCGTCGACGGCGTACTGGTATCAGATGGAGCCGCACGCGAAGTTTCCGAAGCTCCCGGCGGTCGCGAAACGCCTGCCGCGGCCGGACGACAACATCGGCTACGTGCCGTTCCGGACGAAATGACCGGTGCAAGCTGGCACAACCGACGAAAGAGAGGAATGCGATGAAACTGAGACTCGCCGTTATCGGGGTGCGTCACGGACACTGCTGGGGGATCGTGGACGGCTTTCGGCGGACGAAGCGGGTGGAACTCGCCGCCGTGGCGGAAGACCACCCGAAGCTGGGAAAGCTCGCCCGGGAGCGTCTGGGCGACGTGCCGTTCTACACCGACTGGCGGAAATGCCTGGCGGAGGTCAAGCCGGACATCGTCTCACTGGTCACGCGGAACCACGAGAAGCAGCGGGTGGTCTGCGAGTGCTTCCGTCGCGGGATCGGCGTGTTCGCGGACAAGCCGGTGTTCACCGAAATGCGGTGGCTGAAGCGGGCCGAGGCCCTGTGGAAGAAGGCACGTCCCAGGCCGGCGCTTTCGGCGCTCATGGGGCTGCGGTCGGGTCCGGCCGGGTTCGCCCTCAAGCGACTGGTGGAGGGTGGGGAACTGGGCGGGATCGTCCACGTCTACAAGTGCCGACCTCACCGGTTGCGGCCGGAAGGCCGACAGCCGTGGGAGCTGAACAACCGCGAGAACGGCGGTCCCCTCATCGACCTGGCCTCGCACGACGTGGACTACGCCATGTGGCTCATCGGCTCACGACCCGTCGAGGTGACCGGATACGCACGTCTGGCACGGTTCAGGAAGCTCAAGGGGTTCTGGGACAACGGCCAGATCCTGGTCCGTTTCAGGAACGGTGCCGTGCTCATGGTGGAAGCCGACTGGCTGACCCCCGAGAAGAGTCGGTATCACGGCGACTGCCGGACGATGGTGACGGGAACGGAGGGGTTCGCGGAGATCCACGAGGCCCTGGGGGTGCTGAAGGTGACGACGTTCAGTCGGCCGGAGCGCACGGTGAAGCTTCCGAAGCGGACCTTCGACCTGTACGCCGACTTCCTGGCCCAGCGGGAAGGTCGCCAGAAGTGGCTCTCGGCGGAGGAGGTCTTCGAACTGCACCGTGTCCTGATCGCCGCGACGACGTCGGCGAGGGCAGACGGACGGAAGGTGACCTTCTGAGTCCGTGGGGGACGCCCTTCCGAACGACCGGTGTCAGTCGAGGACCTTGGCCTGGATGTCCCGGAAGTTGGCGTCGCAGTTCCAGACCCCCAGTGAGAGGCGTCCGGGCGGGAGGGCGGTCTTGGGATCGACGGTGACCTTGGCCACGGGTTTGCCGTTGACGTAGGCCAGCATCAGGTTCTCGATGATGCCGAACTGGACGGTGTGCCAGTTCCCGACCGGGGCGTCGGCTCTGAATGCATCGAGTTGGGTGGCCTTCTTGGCGCTGTTGTCCCACTTGAAGATGGCACCGTTCCTGCCGTCGAAATGGATGAAGTAGGCCCCGGCGTTGCCCTCCCGTACACACAGCTTGATGCCCGCGCCCTGTCCGGTCTGCTTGTTGATCCTCACCCGTGCGGCGACGATGACGTTCTTGGCGTCGGACATCTTCTGATACGTCACCCCGGCGTCACCCACGAGATGGATCGTCTGGGTGTCAACCTCCCTGGAGCCGCTGCCCCAGCCGCCCCAGTCCTTCAGGTCCTTGCCGTTGAAGAGTTGCGTCCACTGGTTCGGCTTGAGGTCCCCACCCGCCTCCACGACCGCGGTGCCGGTCTCGTCCAGAACCGCCTTCACGACTGCGACCTTGTCACGGTCCAGTTGGAAGGCCCCGACCTTGCTGTTGACGCTGAGCGTGGTGGTCAGGAGTTTCCCGGTGAACGTCATTTCGCGGGTCACGATCTGATCGGGGTCGCCCAGCGTCACAGAGACCAGGTCCGTGACCGGCACGCTGAGCTTGCCGTAGGGGGTCTCCACGTTCAGACTGTTGGTGTCGAGGGTCCCGACAATCCGACTGTTGTCCTTCATCGTGAGTTCAAGCTCCGGGGTCTTCCCGCCCCTGGCCGGGGGGTAAGTCGGGGCGTCGGTGGCCGGTTGGACTTTGCCCTTCGAGAACTCGATGAGACGGATGCCCTGCTTGAGCAGTGTCTTCCTTCCGAAGGTTCCCTCGATCCTGACGTTCAGGAAGGTCAGGGTTCCACGGTATTCGGCCTGCTTCGTGCGCAGGAGGCCGCTGCCGTCACTGGGGACCTTGGCTCCGGTCGGCCAGACCTGCTTGAGGATATCCTTGGCCTGCTTGGCCAGCAGCTTGTCGGAGGAGTCAGCCGCCTCCTGAAGCTGCGGGACGGTGATGCGTCCCATGTAGGTAAGGTCGCGGACGGCCGAGTCACGGTTGGCTGACGTCAGCCGGGCGATGAGTCCGGCAATGCGACGACGGGTGCTTTCCCCCACACGGAAACCGGGGTAGATGGCCTCGATGTCCGCCGTCGGGACCTCGAGTGTCCCGTACTCGGTGCGGATGCCGAAGCTCGCCTCGTCGATGGTGCCGTTGAGCTTCTGTCCGTCGATGGTATACAGCGTCGCAGGCCGACCGGCCGCCTGAACAAACGTCCCGGCCCCGACTACCAGCAGAACCCCCACCAGGCAGAAAATCCGCTTCATGCCCGTTTCTCCGCTAAGGAAATGTGCCCCCTGCTCCCTGCCTATTGGTGTGTTCCTGGGGGACGGGCATTTCCGGGAAAATCCGCAAAATGGCGTCCTTCAGGGACGTCCCGGGGAGGCCGCGGCCGCCCGGACGTGCCTCACCTGACCTTGTCGATCTGCTCGCGCACCGCCCGGGCCGATTCCCGGAGTGCGGCCGTCTCGGCGTCGCTCAGGCTCATCGTGATGACCCCTTCCAGCCCGTTGGCGCCGATGACCGCCGGAAGCCCCACGAACGTGTCCCGGATGCCGTACTCCCCCTCGGCCCACACCGAGACGGGCAGCACACGCTTCAGGTCCTTGACGACCGCCTCGACCATGAGGCAGGCCGAGGCCCCCGGGGCATAGTAGGCCGATCCCGTCCCGAGAAGCTTGACGATCTCGGCCCCGCCCGTGCGCGTCCTCTGGACGATCGCCTCCAGCCGGTCGGCGTCGATCAGGTCCGACACCGGAACACCCCCGACCGTCGTATGGGAAAGCAGGGGTACCATCGTGTCGCCGTGACCGCCCAGCACCATGGCGGTGACGTCCGTCGGCTTCACGTCCAGCTCCCACGCGATGAACAGACGGAACCGGGCACAGTCAAGCACGCCGGCCATGCCCAGAACACGCTCCCGTGGGAAGCCCGTCTCCTTCATCGCCACGTAAGCCATCACGTCCAGTGGGTTGGTGACCATGATGAGTACGGCGTCGGGGGCGTGCTGTCCGATCTGTGCCGAGACGGAAGCGACGATCTTACGGTTGGCCATAAGAAGGTCGTCACGGCTCATCCCGGGCTTGCGCGCCAGCCCGGCCGTCACCACTACGACGGATGCACCGGCGATGTCGGCCGGGTCGTTCGTCCCCGTAACCCTCACACTGAAATCCAGCACGGAGCCCGACTGGGCGAGGTCGAGCGCCTTGCCTTCGGGCACCCCTTCCACAACGTCCAGCATCACGACGTCGGCAAGATCGGCCTCGGCGACCTTCTGGGCCACCGTCGCCCCCACGTTCCCCGCTCCGATGACCGCGACCTTCATCAATCTCTCCTCAAGTGCGTTACGATATCTCCAGCATCCTGTCGATGGCGCGACGGGCCCGCGCGATGATGTCCTCGGGGACCGTCACCTCGTAGACGAGATCCTCCAGGCTCCACAGCATCTTCTCGAGGGTGGTCAGCTTCATGTTGGGACAGTCGGCCAGGGGGGACGCCTCGTGGAACGTCTTGCCGGGGTTCTCCTTCCTCAGGCGGTGGAGGATGCCGACTTCGGTTCCGATGATGAACTCGCGGGCGTCCGACCGGGCGCAGAACCGCAGGATGCCGGTGGTCGATCCGACGTGGTCCGCCAGACCGATGGTCTCAGCGACGCATTCGGGGTGCACCACCACCAGGGCGTCCGGGTGTTTCCGCTTCGCCGCACGGACGTGATCGGGCAGGACGCGCTGGTGCGTGGGGCAGTAGCCGTTCCAGAGGATCAGCCGTCGGCCGAGCTGCCGGGCCACGTAGTCGCCCAGGTTGCGGTCCGGAACAAAAAGCACCTCGCGGTCCTCCGGGACGGACGCCACCACCTTCACGGCGTTCGCCGACGTGCAGCAGACGTCACTCTCGGCCTTGACCGCCGCCGACGAGTTGACGTAGGTGACGACCACCGCGTCGGGGTGTTTCTCCTTCATCTCCCGCAGCTCACGAACGGTGACCATGTTCGCCATGGGACAGCCCGCGTTCAGGTCGGGCACGATGACGCGCTTCTGCGGAGAGATGATCTTCGCCGTCTCCGCCATGAAGTGCACGCCGCAGAAAAGGATCACCTCCGCGTCGGTCTGTCCCGCCTGCCGCGACAGTCCCAGGGAGTCCCCGACGAAGTCCCCCATGTCCTGCACGTCGCCGGGCTGGTAGTTGTGCACCAGGATGACGGCGTCGCGATCGACCTTGAGCTTTCTGATGCGCTCCTGGATGGGGACGATCCCCTTCATCGCGGGGGGCTCCGATGCGTTGTGAATGCCGGCGTCGTTGCGACCGGCCTGCTGACGTCTGCCCTGAGTATACGCGATGGCGTGCGCGGTCGCAAGGGCGTGCTTTTTGCTTGACAGGATTACGGTGAAGGGATACTTTGCCGGGGCATCCGGGCGCACGGACGTGACGCTGCAATTCGCTGTGGGACGGTTGCACTTGCAGGGGGGAGGGACCTTGGGTCTTCTGGGAATCGAGGTCGCGGACAACGGTGTGACCGCTGCGGTTTACGACATCGAAGGCCGCGTGCTGGCCCGTGGTGACGGGAGATACGAACCCGAGAGTCCTCAGCCGGGCCTGGTCGAGATCGACGTGGAGACCGTGTGGGAGGCCCTGAAGGCCGTGGTGGGACAGGCCGTCAGCGGCACGAGCGAAGCCGTGACGGCCATGTCGCTTGCGGTGGCCGGTGAAGCGGTCGTGCCCATCGACCGCACGGGAACACCCTTGGGAGCGGCGATCCTGTCGGATGACCGACGGGGATCGGAACTGGCGATGGACTTCCACGAACGGGTCTCGCCGATCGAGATCATGCGGTTCACGGGCATGCCGGCCGGACCCACGTATCCTCTCCTGGAATTGCTCTGGCTCAAGGAGAGTCGCCCGGACGTCTACAGGGACACCTGGCGGTTCATGGGCTGGCAGGATTACATCGTCAGTCGGCTGGGTCTGGAGCCGACGACGGACCCCAGTCTGGCCGGGCGCACCCAGATGTTCGACATCATCAACGGCGTGTGGGCGGACGGCATCATAGACCGGGCGGGGCTGGATCGTGACAAGCTGAGTGAGGTGCGTCCGGCCGGTACGCTCCTTGGAGAGATCAGCCGTCGGGCCGCGGAGGAGCTCGGTCTGCCCACGGGCACCCGGTTCGTCCTGGGCGGTTACGAGAAGGCGGCTGCCGCCCTCGGGGTGGGTGCCGTGTCCAGTGGACACGCTCTGAACGCCACGGCCGGCGTCCAATACCTGGTCCCGGCCCTGAACGCGCCCGTTGTGGACCCCGAGATGATGAAAAACGGGTTCGCCTGCTGTCCGCACGTTGTCCCGGAAATGTACGTGTCGATCGCGTATAACGCGACCGGGACCGCACTTCTCGAATGGTTCCACGCGGTGTTCGATGGGAAGTCCCGTCAGACGACGAAGGGCACCGCCCGTGACGTGATCGCCCGACTTGCCGCCGAGATGGATGATGACCCGACCGACCTCCTGGTCCTGCCTTACTTCACGGCTTCGGGCACCCCGTATCTCGAATCGAAGCCGATGGGAAGCATCGTGGGACTGGCTCTGGACACGACACGCGGCGCCCTCAGCCGGGCACTCTTCGAGGGGCTCGCCCTGGAGATGAAGCTCAACGCGGGACTGCTCGCCGCCTCGGCGATCCGGATCGGAGAATTGGACGTGAGCGGGCCGGCGGCGGGGTGTCGGAGCTGGTGTCAGGTCAAGGCCGACGTCCTCGGTGTGCCGGTGAACTGTCACGTGGGTGTGGACGCCGCGGCACTGGGGGCGGCGATGCTCGCCGGGATGGGGACGGGGCTGTACACGGACGCCACGGCGGCCGTGGAATTCTGTGTGAACGTCGAGGAGCGCCTTCTCCCCAACGGCCCGAGGACCGACGTCTACGAGACGAAGTTCGCCCACTACCGACGACTCTACCCCGCCCTGCGCGACATCCTGTCCTGAGTCGTGTCCGATGGGAGTGTGTCATGATACTCATTGTCGACAACTATGACTCGTTCACGTACAACCTCGTGCAGCGTCTGGGGGAACTCGGGGCGGACATCAAGGTGTTCCGCAACG
>DATKVD010000376.1:0-7709 GCA_035530235.1 Planctomycetota bacterium
TCGGAGACCGGGCCACCCATCGTTTGCCCTCCGCCCCTACCCGCACAGCTCACGGGCGGTCCGGACAATGTCGTCGCGTGAGGGAAGCGCGGCCTGCTCCAGAGCCGCGGCGCAGGGCACGGGGATGTCGGGCATGGTGAGACGCTTCACGGGGGCGTCGAGATAGTCGAAGGCGTCTTCGGCGATGCGTGCGGCCACCTCGGCCATCACGCCCGCCGTGCGCGGGCCCTCCTCCACCAGGATCGTCCGACCGGTCTTCTTCACCGACGCGAGGACCGTCTCCGCATCGAGCGGCGAGAGCGTCCGGAGGTCGATCACTTCGAGGCTGATGCCTTCGTCCGCGAGCGTCTCGGCCGCGGCGAGGGCCTCGTGGACCATCCGCGAATAGGCGACGACGGTGACGTCGCCGCCCACGCGCACCACGGCCGCCTTGCCCAGGGGTAGGGTGTAATCCTTCTCGGGCACCTCGCCCTTCTGCGGGTAAAGCGTGCGGTTCTCGATGAAGACGACGGGGTTGGGGTCGCGGATGGACGCCAGCAGCAGTCCCTTCGCGTCGTAGGGCGTCGAGGGTGCGACGACCTTGATGCCGGGCGTGTGGACGAAGTAACCCTCGACGGCCTGGGAGTGCGTGGGACCGTAGGCGCGTCCGCAGCCGCCGGGCGTCCGCACCACCAGCGGCACCGGCGCCTGCTCCCCGTAGACGTAGCGGAACTTCGCCGCGTGGTTCACCAGCTGGTCCATCGCCAGGAAGATGAAGTCACTGAACATGATCTCGACCACGGGCCTGCGACCGAGGAGCGCCGCACCGATGGCCACCCCCACGAACCCGGCCTCACTGATGGGCGTCTCGATGACCCGGCCGCCCCCGAAGCGCTCCAGGAGTCCGCGCGTCACCCCGAACGCACCCCCGTACATCCCGATGTCCTCGCCCATCAGGAACACACGCTCGTCCAGGTACATCTCCTGTGCGAGGGCCTCACGGATGGCTTCACTGGTCGAGATCACACGCATCGGATGCGTCCTTCCTTCCACCTCTCCGCAGGAGGGTACGATAGCGAAGCACGAAGCACGAAGCACGAAACAAGCACGAAATTCGAATGCTCCAATGACAGAAACCCCGGGCGGCGGATGGCCGTTGCTGTTTCCGTCATTGTCTGATTTGGATTTGTTTCGGATTTCGAGTTTCGTGCTTGCTCTGGTGCCCTCCTTCCGGATCCTCCCCCCGAGGGGGAGGGGACTATTCATCGCCTGTGTCGTGCCTTCCTTCCTCGAAGACGTCCGATTCGAGCGTCGCCGGGTCGGCCACGGGCGCCGACCGGGCGAACGCCTCGGCGTCGGCAATCTCCTTCGCCACGTCGTCGGCGATACGCTGAAGGTCCTCTTCGGTGGCCGTGCCGTCGGCAACGAGCTTCGCGCGGAAACCCGCGATGGGGCACCGGGCCTGCCACTCGGCCTCTTCCTCGCGGGTGCGGTAGACGCGCGGGTCGCTGCGGGAGTGTCCGCACCAGCGATAGGTCATGCATTCGATAAAGGCGGGGCCTTTTCCCTCGCGTGCGCGTCCGGCGGCGGTGCTCACCGCGTCCGCCACGGCGAGGACGTCGTTGCCGTCCACCACGCGGGTGGACAGACCGAACCCGCGCACGCGCGCCGAGATGCTGGACGTCGCGAACCCCCGGGCGACCGGCATGCTCATCGCGTAGAGGTTGTTCTCGCAGACGTAGACGACCGGGAGTTTCCAGAGGGCGGCCATGTTGAGACACTCGTGGAAGACGCCCTGGTTGGCGGCGCCGTCGCCCATCATCGCGACGACCACGTTCGGTTTCCGGGTCTGCTTGAGTGCGAGCGCGGCGCCCGTCGCGATGGGCAGCCCGCCGCCCGTGATGCCGTTCGAGCCGAGAAAGCCGATCTCGAACGAGGCCATGTGCTGAGAGCCGCCGCGCCCGCGCGAATATCCCGCCTCGCGGCCGAACACCTCCGCCAGGATCCGCTTCGCGTCGCCGCCCTTCGCCAGGAAGTGTCCGTGTCCACGGTGCGTGCCGGCAAGGTAGTCCCCGGGCGCGAGCGCCGCCGACGTCCCCACCGGCACCGCTTCCTGACCGATGCACAGGTGACACGTCCCCGACACCTCGCCCTCGAGGAACACCTCGTTCAGACGCTCCTCGAACCGACGGATGAGCAGCATGTCGTGGTAGAGCTTCGTGAGTTGAGCCGGACCGAGTTCCATGTCATGCCTGCAATCAGGAGGACCCCGATGCATCGGGGCGTGTCATTGATTCATGCCAGACAGGAATGTCTGGCCTCCTCTTGGTCTGTAAGTCGGTCAGTTCACAAGTGTTCTGAGGACGACGGCGGCGGCGCCGGCGTCGTCTGCGCTGACGATGACGGCCGTGCGGGGAAGCGCCGCCAGACCGAGTCCGGCAGGCAGTTTCCCCTCGCCCAAGACGAGTGCGGCCAGGACGACGCCGGTCATCGCGGTCGCGGCGCCCGAGTCCCCCACCAGACGTGCGAGTCGGGTGGAGTGCGTCCGGTCGTCGGTGCGCGCGGCGGCGTCCTCGAGGGCGTCGGAGAGCAGCCAGTCGACGTCCGTCTCATCGAGCGAGGCCTGGGCGAGTGCGCGTGCAAGTGCGTCGCCCGGCGAGGCGGCCACGCCGCAACCGGCCACCGTCGCCAGCGCCCGCGCGCCGCGAGAGGCGGCCGCGTCGGCACGTTCCAGGACGACCGTCGCGGCGGCCGAGAAAGGCTCGTCCACCGCCAGCGGCCGCGTCGTCTGGGTATACGTATCTGCCGACCCCGCAAGCATTACGGACATTTCGCCGCTCTGCAGCTCGTCGACGGCGCACGCGAGCGCCTGGAGCCCGCACCAGCGTCCCGAGTTGAAGTTGAAGCTCGTCCCCCCGAGACCGAACTCCATCGCCGTCAGACTGACCGACGTGTTGGGATAGGCGTGAATGAAGAGCAGGGGACTGGCCAGCTTGACGCCCTGCTCACGGAGCATCCGGCAGTAGCTCTCGACCGTGGTGACGTTGCCGAGGTGCGTGCCGAAGCTGAGCCCGACCGACGGGGCGTTCGCGTCGGTGATCTCGAGACGTGCGTCCTCGAGGGCGAGTGCCGCCGAGACGAGTGCCAGCTCACTGTTCGGGTCGAGGTAGGTCTTCCCGGCGGCGAGGTGGTCCTCGAGGCGGATCTGGCCGAGCTCGACGGGTTCGAGGCCCTCGTCGAGCGCGGCGGCCAGTTCGTCGCGTCCCGTGCCGACGGGCGTGACGGGTCCGACGCCGGTGATGACGATCGGTGTCTCGCTCATGGGAGTCTCCTCACCACGACGACGGAATTGCACCCGCCGAGTCCGGAGGAATTGGATAGGGCACAGTTCACCTCGTGCGTCTGGGCGCCCGAGATGCAGTAGTTCAGGTCGCAGTCGGGGTCGGGCGTCTCGAAGTTGATGGTCGGCGGGACGACGCCGGTCTCGACGGTGCGGACGGCGGCGATGGTCTCGACGATGGACGCGGCGCCCATCAGGTGGCCGATCATCGACTTGATCGAGTTGACCGGGACGTCATAGGCGCGGGGTCCGAGGACGATCTTGATGGCGGCGGTCTCGGTGCGGTCGTTGTACTTGGTGGCGGTGCCGTGGGCGTTGACGTGATCCACCTTGTCGGGGTTCACGCCGGCGTCCTGGAGGGCGTGCTTCATCGCCCGGACGATGGCGGCGCCCTCCTTGTCGGGTGCGGTGAGGTGGTAGGCGTTGTTGTTGGTGTGGTGTCCGGCGAGTTCGACGCGGGCCTCGGCGCCGCGAGCCTTCGCGTGGGCTTCGGTCTCCAGCACCATCACCCCGGCGCCTTCGCCGAAGATCGTCCCGCTGCGGTTCTTGTCGAAGGGCGTGATCCTGCCCGTTGTCATGGTGCGCAGTGCCAGGAGCCCGCTCCAGGCGAACTCACTGATGACGTCGTAGCCGCCGACGACGGCGACGTCGGCACGTCCGCGGCGCAGCAGCTCCGTCGCGTGGGCCAGTGCGGCGTTGCCCGAGGCGCACGACAGCGACACCATCGCCCGCGGGCCCGTGATGCCCCACAGACGGCCCAGAAAGCCGGGCGCGAAGCTCAGAAGGCTCCGGGCGAGGGCGTCGGGGTCGGCCGCGGTGTCGGTGAGACTTGCCTGGTAGAGGTCCTGGTAGGCCTGGGCGTTGCCGAAGTTGGTGGCGAGCACCATGGCGGCGTTCGACTGGGCGAGGTCGTCGCGGGCGAGTCCCGCCGATTCCACGGCTTCGCGCACCGCCCGCGCACAGAACTGAAGTCCCAGGTCCATCCGGGCGATGCCCGGGTCCTCGGGAAAGTCGAACGCCGTCTCGCCGACCACCCCGCCCGACTTCACCCGGTAGTCGGTCGTGTCGAAGCGCTCGATGGGCCGGATGGCGTCGCGACCGCGGGTAAGCCCCTCCCACAGCACGTCCACGCCCACACCCATCGGCGTCACCGCGCCCATCCCCGTGATGAGAACCCGTGGACGATTCTTCATTGCGTGTTGCGCTCCCCGTTCACACTTCTTCCCGCAACAGCAGGCTTATATCCTCAACCCTCCGTCCACCACGAAGACCTGTCCGGTGACGTAGTCGGCGAGGGGCGAGGCGAGAAAGAGCACCACCCCGGCGACGTCGGCGGGCGTGCCGAAGCGTCGCATGGGAATCAGGTCGGCCAGACGTTCGCGCGTGGCGATGGACGTGTCCTTCAGAAAATCGGTCTCGATGACGCCGGGCGCGACGGCGTTGACGTTGATGTTGAAGGCGGCGAGGTCACGGGCGGCGGCACGGGTGAGTCCCAGGAGTCCCGCCTTGGCGGCGGCGTAGTTCGCACGCTTGAGGTCCCCGGTGAGGCCCGCCACGCTCGAGATGTTCACGATCTTTCCGGATTTCTGCCGGGTCATCAACCGGCTGGCGGCCTTGGTGCACAGGAACGCCCCCTTCAGGTCCACGTCCAGCACGTCGTCCCAGTCGGCCTCCTTCATGAAGGGGAGGAAGCTGTCGCGGGCGATGCCGGCGTTGTTGACGAGGACGTCGACGGTGCCGAAGGCGTCGACGGCGGTCTGGATCATGGTCTTGACGGCGTCGGCGTCTCGGACGTCGCACGCGTGTGCGAGCGCGCGGCCGCCCATGTCCTCGATCTCGCCGACCACCTTTTCCGCGGCGTCCCTGTGCTCGACGTAGTTGACGAGCACGTGTGCCCCGGCACGCGCGAGTGTGAGGGCGATCTCACGTCCGATGCCCCGCGACGCACCCGTCACCACCGCGGACTTCCCGTCCAGCCACCTCGGGATCTCGTCGGTCACGATTGGTTCTCCTCGATGTAGTGCTGCACTTCCTTTTCGGTGACGACGTCGACGCCCGAGGCGTCCCGGACGACGGCGAGGTCGACGTTGTGGTCGCGTGCGAGTCTGCGGGCGCGGGGCGTGGCGCGGATGCGCGCCGGCCGTGCCGGCGCCTCTCGCGGCGCGTCGGCCGGCTCACCCGTCGGCGCCGACACCGTGCCAGCCGTCACCGAGGCCAGGTACGTCTGCATCAGTTCATCGTTCTCCGCCGAGACGTCCGGCAACGCCTCGTCCGCGTCGCCCACCAGCGCCACCACGTAGCCCAGGGGCACCTGGCTCTTCTCGGGGGCGATGATCTTCCGAAGCACCCCCGCCGACTCGGCCGTCAGCTCGAAGTTCGCCTTGTCCGTGATGATATCGACCAGGGGCTCCCCGACCTCGACCGGCTCGCCCTCGGCCTTTTGCCACTCGCCGATGGTGGCCTCGGTGATGTTCGCGTCGAATTTCGGCAGAACCACCCGTTGGATCATGGGGCGTGCGCTCCGTGTCCCTTTCGGCCTGCGACCGTCCCACTCATGGTAGTGGCTGGCCGGAACGCGTCAAGGGGAATGACGAAATCTGCGGAGCTGGGGACCGTCCCCTTACGTCCGTCATGGGTGGCCCGGCCCCCGACTTGTCGGGGTCCGGGTCCCGACTTGTCGGGACAAGAGGGCGCGTCGAGGTCCGACCTCTCGTCGCTTCGCGACCCGGGCGTCCCGACAGGTCGGGACGACCGGGCCACCCGTCCATTTGTCTCCTCTGAAATGGGGACAGTCCCCCCCGCCAAAATGGGGACAGTCCCCCCCGCCAGTCCCCGCCGTCATCTGGCCAGGAGGTCATCGTAGAGGTTCTGGAGTTGGTTGACGGTTCGGGTGATGTCGAACGGAGCGGCCTCGACGGCGGCGTTCCGGCCCATCTCGGCACGGAGGTCGGGGGAGCCGAGGAGCGTGACGAGTGCGTCGGCGAGGGCGTCGGTGTCGCCGAAGTCGACGAGGAAGCCGGTGCGTCGATGGGTGACGAGTTCCGGAAGCGCCCCGGCACGCGTGCCCACGACGGGCTTTCCGAGGGCGAGGGCCTCGAGCGCGGCGCGTCCGAACGGCTCCGCGCGCGACGGCAGCGCCACCACGTCACTGTCGGCGATGACCGACGCGACGTCGTCACGCCAGCCGGTGAAGGTCACGGTGTTTGCCAGGCCCAGCTCCGCCGCGCGGGCCTCGAGTGCTTCACGGTACTTCGCGTCCTCGGGCGTCATCGGCTCGCCGACGAAGAGCACGCGGAGACGCGGGAATTCCGACCGCACCCGCACGAGTGCATCGAGGAGAAACCGGTGCCCCTTCCACGGGGTGATCTGGCTGATCTGGGTGACGACGGGTGCGTCGGGTGCGATGCCGAGTCCGGCACGGACGGTTCCGGGACGTGCCGCACGTCGGAAGGCGTCGAGGTCGATGCCGTTGGTCACGGTCCAGAGCTTGTCGAGGTCACCGCCGGAGGGGATCAGGTGTCGTTGGACGGCTTCGGAGACGCAGGCGACGGCGTCGGCCATGCGGAAGAGGAGCTTCCCCGCACGTCCGAGGCCGACGAGGTCGCGGACGTGCCAGACGACGGGGACACGGGCGAGCTTCGCCGCCGGAGCGGCACTCAGAAACGCCGTCGTCGAGTTGGCATGCACCAGCTCGACGGCGTGCCCCCGGACGATGCCCGTGAGACGCAGGACGGCCGGGACGAGTCGGGCGAGGTCACGGAGTGTCCGGACGGGTCCGGCTCGACGGAGACGCGAGAGCCGGAGCGGGACGTGCGGCACCCCGAGCGGTCGCAGCCGTCGTGCCAGCTCGCCCCTGGGACACGCCACCGCACCCACGAACCGTCGACGGTCCAGTTTCGCCAGGAGTCCCAGGAGACTCAGCTCCGCGCCCGACACGCCCCCCTCGTGGTTCACGAAGAGCACACGTCGGGGTGTGCCAGGGGCGTGGGGTCTCATTCCTTGCCCTGCGGGACGAAGTCGAGATGGGTGGTGAGCAGGAACTTGTCCAGCATGACGCCGTCCTCACGGTTGAGGATCTGGATGACGTTCTCCCCGGCCGGGAGGTCAAAGAGCGTCGCGGCGATCCATTCCCAGTGACCGTAGCTGCCGTCCTGTCCGAAGATGACGGGCAGACGGTCGTTGACGATGAGGGTGAGCGAGTTGCCGCAGCCGTCCTCCCAGAACTTGCGTCCCCAGAACCGGTAGGTCCCGGCCTCGACGACGGTGAAGCGGAAGACGGCGGCCCCGTAGCGTGCGGGGT
The DNA here is from genome assembly GCA_035530235.1 of Planctomycetota bacterium. Taxonomy (GTDB): domain Bacteria; phylum Planctomycetota; class DG-23; order DATKVD01; family DATKVD01; genus DATKVD01. The sequence goes on from DATKVD010000376.1 coordinate 7,620, forward strand.
AGGGGAGTTCGGTGTCGGGATTCGTTCCGCCGGGGGTGCCGCTGCCCCCGGGGACGTGGAGGCACTTGCCGCCCGAGGCGTCGGGGTCTT
>DATKVD010000377.1:0-11065 GCA_035530235.1 Planctomycetota bacterium
ACGTGAAGGACCGGTGGTACGCGAGCATCTTCGTCTATGCGGCACGTGAGGGCAACCTGGCCCTCGTCGAGGCGTTCGTCGAGAAGGGCATCGACGTCGATGTCTTCGACGACAAACAGATAAAGCGCACGGCACTCAGAACCGCCGCCGGCTTCGGCCGGAACGACGTCGTCAAGTACCTTCTCGCTCACGGGGCCGACCCGAAGATGAAGGGCTACTGGAACGGCACGGTCCTGCACTCGGCCGCGGCCGCGTGTGACAGAGAGGTGGTCGAGGACCTCATCAAGCGCGGGGTGGACGTGAACGCGAAGGACAAGAGCGGACGCACGGCGGCGTCAATGGCCGCGGGACGCGGACGCAGGGAGATCCTGGAACTCCTGCTGGCCCACGGCGCGCAGTTGGACTCCAAAGACGGTCAGGGCGAGACGCCCCTTCACGCAGCCGCCCAGAACGGAAAGAACGACATCGTCACCTTCCTCATCGACAAGGGGATGCCAATCAGCTTGAAGGACAACGAGGGATGGACGCCGCTTCGCCGCGCCCTCAACGCCGGGAAGACCGAAACGGCGGAGCTGCTGATGTCGAAAGGCGCCGACATCAACAACCGGGACAAGAACGGCCTGACCGCGGTGCACAATGCCGCCTGCCGCGGCACTGCGGACCATGTCACATGGCTCCTTTCCAAGGGCGCCGACTGCGACGTGAAGGACAAGACGGGCCAGACGCCGCTCCACCTGGCCGTCGAGAGGGGATACGTCGAGGTCGTCTCGGTCCTGGCGGCCAAGGGGGCCGACCCGGCCGTCAAGGACAACGCCGGCAGGACACCGCTCGAACTCGCTCTCGCCAAGGGCCAACTCGACCTTCTCAAGCCCCTCGTCGCCGGCCTCAAGAAGATCGACCCCAGGGATCCCGCCGCCGTGAAGCTCCTCTTCCAGGCACTGGCCCTCGGCGAGAAGGACCTCGCGTTGATGCTCATCGAGAAGGGCGTGGACGTGAAGGCAACCGACGCCGAAGGCCGCACGCCGCTCCACGTCGCCGCCGCCGAAGGCCAGACCGACGCCGCTCGACTCCTCATCGACAGTAAGGCCGACCTCAACGCCAGGGACAACCAGAACCGCACGCCCCTTCACCTGGCCGTGGAGAACCAGCGTGACAACCTCGTCACGCTCCTCTTCGACCGAAAGGCGAAGCTCGACGCGAAGGACAAGACCGGTCGCACACCGCTTCACGTGGCGGCCGAGGCGGGCCACCGGCACACCGTCGTGCTCTACGTCGGACACAAGGCGGACCTGAATCCGAAGGACCAGGAACGTCAGACGCCGATGCACCTGGCCGCGTCAAGCGGTCGCGCGGAGATCATCACGCTCCTGGCCGCCAACGGCGCCAAGGTGAACGAGAAGAACCAGTTGGGCGAGACGCCGCTCCACCGGGCCGCCGACGCCGGACAGACGAAGGCCGTCGAAGCACTCCTCGACAAGGGGGCACGCGTGAACGAGCGGACGAAGAAGCGCGAGACCCCGCTCGATGTCGCGCAGCGTTACGGCTACGCCGACGTCATCGAGCTGCTCAAGAAACACGGGGCCAGGTGACGCCCGAAAACCATGTTCAACATGGTTTTCCTGGGCCTAACTTCAGAATATCAAATGAGATACGATGCCGCATGAGACGGAGTTGACGGGCCTGAAAACTATGTTGAACATAGTTTCTCAGCTTTGACAAGACCAAGGGAGATACGATGGCGGACGAGCCCGCACTGGTCTGGCATTCGCCTAAGGCGCCGCCGTTTCACCTAGCGGGGTTCGCGTGGTTCGAGAGAGATCGGGTCTATCGCCGCATGCCCGTCCACCCGCCCTACCCCCTTTCCGACGGCGTGGAGGCGCTGGCAAACAACACGGCCGGGGGACAGCTCCGCTTTCAGACCGACTCGACGCGGCTCGCGCTCCGCGTCACGCTCGCCGGCCCCGCCGACATGGACCACATGCCCGCCAGCGGGCAGTGCGCCTTCGACTGCTACCTGGGGGCGCCGCTGAACCAGCGATACCTCAGCACCGGACGCTACGACCATCACCAGACCTCCTACGAGACCCGCCTCTACGAGCTCGCGGGACATGCGAGCCGCTGCGTCACGCTCAACTTCCCGCTCTACATGGGCGTCGACGACCTCCTCGTCGGACTCGACGAGGCTGCCGACGTTCTTGCACCCCCGCCCTATGATTCGGACGGACGCATCATCGTCTACGGGACATCCATCACGCAGGGCGGCTGCGCCGCGCGCGCCGGCATGTGCTTCACCAACATCCTCTCACGACGGATCAACCGGGAATTCATCAACCTCGGGTTCTCGGGCAGCGGCCGCGGGGAGCCGGAGGTCGCACGCACCATCGCGACCATCGAACGTCCGGCGCTTTTCGTCCTCGACTACGAGGGGAACTCGGGCGGCATCGAGCCGCTGCGCAAGACCTTCCCCGAGTTCATCCGCATCCTGCGCGACGCACACCCGGACACGCCCATCCTCGCCATCTCGCGCACCCGCTTCGCCAACGAGCACGTCGACCCGAACGCGCAGGGCGAACGTCTGGAACGACGTGACTTCCAGAGGAAGACTATCGACGACCTCCGCGCGTCGGGCGACGCAAACGTTCACTTCCTCGACGGCTCGGACCTCCTCGGCGACCGCTTCGACGAGTGCACCGTCGACGGCGTGCATCCGACGGACCTCGGATTCATGCGCATGGCCGACGCCATCGAGCCCGTCATCAGGCGCATACTGGGGGCACAATGACACGCCAGAGCAAGACCGTAAGCCCTTTCCAGAAAAGGGTTTATGCCGCGACGCGCAAGGTCCCGAAGGGCAAGGTGACCACGTATGCGCTCATCGCCAAGGCAATCGGGTGCCGCTCACCCCGCGCCATCGGCCAGGCCCTCAGACGGAACCCGTTTGCGCCCGTGGTCCCCTGCCACCGCGTCATCCGCAGCGACCTCACCCTGGGGGGCTTCAGCGGCACGACCCGCGGCGCCAACATCCGCCGGAAGCGCGCGATGCTCGAAACCGAGGGCGTCCGCTTCGTCCGCGGACGACTCGTCGACACGACACGCCTCTTCACGTTCGCAAGGAGGAGAAGACCGTGACCGCAAGAACGATGGTGCTCGTGCTCCTGGTGGTGCTCGTCATCAGCTGCTCCGCAGCCGAGGATCAAACCAACGTCAAGAACCGAAAGGAGAACCCCGTGTTCGAGGATGCGTTCGACAAGGGATTGGTCAACTGGAAGACGGAGGGCCCGCATACGGTCGAGGCAAGAGACGGCCGGCTCTACGTCAAGACCCCCGGGGACAGCAAGACCGGTCAGTACGTCTGGTGCCGCACCGAGCTGCCCGACGACTTCCGCATCACGTGGGATGTCACCCCCCTCTCCAAGAGCGGCTTCTTCCTCATCTTCTTCTGCCAGAAAGGCGTCAAGGGGGAAGACATCCTCGGCAAGGACCTGTTCGACGACTACATGAACTGGAAGACGTGGGGGGCGTACGAGGACTTCGACAAGTACGTCAGTGCCCCCAACCGCAAGGCGCATCACCAGAGCCGCATCCGCGGATATCACATCTCCTACCGTCGCAACGAAAACGCCAACTGCAACTTCCGGAAGAACCCCGGACTCAACCTGCTCCTGAGCCACCCGGTCGACGCGCTCCTGCCCAAGGACAAGACGGCACACGCCGAGTTGACCAGGATCGGCGGACGCGTCAAACTCGCCATCGACGGCAAGGTCTTCATGGACCACATCGACCCCGGGGAGCCGTGGTCCGGCGGGCGCTTCGGATTCCGCAACGTCTACGAGAGCGACGGATACTACGACAACGTGAAGGTGTTCGACCTGACGAAGGCCCGGGGCGAATAGCCCCCAGGGGAGCCGCGAATGGCCTCGAAATGCCTCCCACTCATGGCTGTAACCTCTTTTCTCTTATGGAGTTCCGTCATGGCGCAGGATGTGGTGACGCCGCCGAAGGCGGACGCCGTTCTGAAGACACTCGATCCCGCGCACCCGCGGCTGATGCTCAAGGACGCCGACGTCGCGCGGCTCAAGGCACTCATCGAGAAGGACCCGCTCCTCAGGAAGTGCACCGACGCGATGGTCGCGCGCGCCGACCGCATCTGCACCAAGCCCCCCGTCGAGCGGACACTCAGGGGACCGCGGCTCCTTCACGTCAGCCGCGAGTGCGTCACGCGTGTCTACACCCTCGGACTCGCCTGGCGTCTCACCGGCAGGCAGAAGTACGCGGACGCCGTGAAGAAGAACCTGCTCGCCGCGTGCGCCTTCAAGGACTGGAACCCCAACCACTTTCTCGACACCGCCGAGATGACCCACGCCGTCGGGGTCGGGTACGACTGGTTCTACCACGCCCTCGACGACGCGACGCGCGAACGGGTGAAGGCCGGTCTCATCCGGAACGGACTCGAGCCCGGCGCCGCCGCTTACAATTCGACGAAGCGTCCCCGCTATGCCTGGTGGACGCGCGCCGTCCACAACTGGAACCAGGTCTGCAACGGCGGACTCATCATCGGCGCCCTCGCCATTGCCGAGACAGACCCCGAGTGGGCACAGGCGATCGTACCCGAAGCGGTGCGACTCTTGCCGAAGGCGATGGTGAACTACGGACCCGACGGTGCGTGGATGGAGGGACCGGGCTACTGGAAGTACGCGACGGACTACACCGTCTTCGCCTTGTGCGCGCTCGACACCGCGCTCGGTACCGACTTCGGCCTGAGCCGGATCGACGGGTTCTCCGAGTGCGGCTGGTTTCCCATCCAGGTGACCGGGCCGACGGAGCTGCCGTTTAATTTCGCCGACGCCGGGAGGAGCCCGCGGCCGACACGGAACATCCCGTCTCTCTTCTGGCTCGCACGCAAGTTCAGGACGTCCGCCTTCGCCGCGCAGGAGCGCGCCATGGTGGAGCGCTTCCCGGGCGACCCGTGGGACGTCCTGTGGTACGTGCCGCCCGGGCGAAAACCGCCTAAACCCAGTCTGGACAAGCATTTCCGCGGACCGGTCGAGGTCGCGATCTTCCGGAGCGCCTGGGAGGACCCGGACGCGCTCTACCTTGCCGTCAAGGCCGGGTTCAACCAGGTCAACCACGCCCACTGCGACGTCGGGGCGTTCGTGATGGACGCGCTCGGCGTGCGCTGGGCGGTCGACCTCGGCTGTGACGACTACAACCTGCCGGACTACTGGGGTCGCAGCCAGGACGCGACGCGTTGGACCTACTACCGTCTGAGCGCGCACAGTCACAACGTCCCGCTCGTCAACGACCGCAACCAGGACGTCCGGGCCGTCACGAAGTTCAGCGAGTTCACCAGCACACCGAAGCGCGCGTCAGCGGTGGTCGATCTCACCTCCGCGTATCAACGATTGGCAAAGCGTGTAAAGCGCGGCGTCGCGATCCTCGACCGCCGACGTGTCCTCGTCCAGGATGAGTTTGCTGTCGACAAGCCGGTCGAGATTGCATGGGGCATGACCACCGCGGCGAAGATTACCCTCGACGGAAGCCGTGCGACGCTCACACAGGACGGCAAGGAACTCCGCGCGGAGATCCTCTCACCCGAAGGCGCGAGCTTCACGAAGGAATCCGCCGAGCAGAAGCCCCCGCAGGCGACCAACAAGGGCATGCGTCGGCTGATGATCCGCCTGCCGGACCAGAAAGGCCGCGTGACGATCGCGGTGATGCTCTCTCCCGTCTGGCCGAGACAGAAAGCAGTGACGCCGCCCGAGCTGACGCCGCTGTCGAAGTGGTAAGCAGATCCTTCGGAGGAACCGACGATGAGCGACTTGATTATGATGTCGCACGAGGTGCGGGACCTGGTGAACCGGCAGTTGGCGCCGGACGAAAGGGTGCTGTGGGCGGGACAGCCCGTTCCGGGACGCCTGGCTCGACGCACACTCCCGATCGTGTTCGTGGGGATTGCCTGGACCGCGGTTATTCTATTCCTCATGTGGGCGGCCTCCACCTTCTGGAGGATACTGGCCGTTGGCGTGTCGGTCCTGGCGGTGCCGCTCCTTCTGATCGGTCTGGCGATGCTTCTATCCCCGCTGTTGGCCGTCCGCAAGGCCAGGCGAACGACCTACGTGGTCACCGACCGTCGTGCGATTGTCATCGCCGGGTTCTTCTCACGGTCGGTCGAGTGCTTCGGCCCCGGGCACCTCCGGACTCTGCGACTCGACGAGGACCCCGACGGCTCCGGCGACGTTGCCTTCGCCCACAGCGGATTCTACGGTGTCGACAACGTCAGGCAGGTCGAAGCGATGCTGAAGGACGTCGCCGCACACGCGGACGCGCCCGGGGAATCACCATACACGGAAAAGGAAACAGACTGATGCCCGAGCTGACGCCCCTGTCGAAGTGGTGACACACACGACGTCGTGCATGGAGGACGCCGACCGGACATGGAGATAATGGCCGACTATCCCATCGACCAGATGCATCTGATCCAGGACGAGCTGGCAAGCGAGGAGCGGATCCGCTGGACGGGACGACCGCATTCCTGGCGGTTCGTGCCGGTGACCATTCCGCGCTTCATTTTCGGGATTGTCGTCGCTGCGGCTGTTCTGCCGCACCTCATGGACGCACTGCGTGAACACGACTGGGGCGCCCGGCTCTTCTCATTGCTCTTCACGCTCCCGTTCGTGTTGATCGGACTCGTGCTGCTGTCTTCCCCGCTTCGGGCGGTCCGCAAGGCCCGCCGGACCCTCTACGTCGTCACCAACCGTCGCGCCATCACCTTTTACCGGGGCATCTTCTCGACGTCCATACGGTCGTTCGGACCTGAGCAGCTGATCGACCTCCGGCGAGACGAGAAGGAGAATGGTTCGGGAGACATCACGTTGATGAGCGCCTTGAAGGACCTCGGGCGCACCGAGGCGAAGCGGCATCGGGCGTTCGGGTACGCCCCGGGCTTCTACGGGATCGAGAACGTCAAGCAGGTCGAAGCAATGCTGAAGGACGTCGCCGCACACGCGGACGCGCCCGGGGAATCACCATACACGGAAAAGGAAACAGACTGATGCCCGAGCCGCCGAACATCCTGTTCATCTTCACCGACCAGATGCGGTGGGACTGCATGAGCTGTGCGGGACACCCGGTCGTCGAGACGCCGAACATCGACGAGATCGGCCGACGGGGGGTGGTGTTCGGCGCGGCGTATGCGTCGGTGCCGTCGTGCATTGCCGCGCGGGCGAGCATCTTCACCGGACTCGCCCCCACGAACCATCACCGCCTGGGTTACCAGGACCAGGTGCCGTGGGGCTATGAGAACATGCTGGCCGAAGTCCTCGCAAGTGCCGGCTACCAGACACATTGCATCGGCAAGACGCACTTCTACCCGCAGCGGAAGCCCTGCGGTTTCGACGGGATCGAGTCGGACGAGGGGCTCCAGAACTTCGACGGGCGGTACGTGAACGACTACCACGAATGGCTGCGCGAAGAAGGAGGCGGCCGGTTTCTGGACATCGACCACGGGCTCCAGGCGAATTCGTGGGCGGCGCGGCCCAGTCCCATGCCGGAGCACCTCCACCGCAACTGGTGGGCCGCCGGTCGTGCGATCGATTTCCTCCGCCAACGCGACCGCTCACGCCCGTTCTTCCTCTTTGTCTCGTTCATCCGCCCGCACCCGCCCATCGACCCGCCGCAGGTTTTTTACGACATGTACCGTGACCGCGAGATACCCGAGACGCCCGTCGGCGGCTGGGCCGCGCGTCACGACGTCCCCGTGAGCGACCTCAACTGCTGGCAGGGACGTCTGCCCGAGAGGACGCTCGCGCACACCCGCCGCGCCTACTTCGCACAGGTCGCTCACATCGACTCACAGATCGGGCGCGTGCTTGCGGCGTTCCGTCCGCTCAAGGTCCGGAACACCGCGATCCTCTTCTCCGCCGACCACGGCGAGATGCTGGGCGACCACCACCTGTGGCGGAAGACCTATGCGTATGAGGGGTCGGCGGCGGTGCCGCTGGTGATGTCCCTGCCGGACGCGAAGCCGAAAGGGGGCTTGAGCTTCTGCGACGCACCGGTCATCAGCGAGGACCTCTACCCGACGATCCTCGATCTCGCCGGGGCGTCCGTGCCCAACGGCATCGATGGAAGAAGCTTCCTGCATCTGGTGCGCGACCCCGAAAGCGGCGACCGACGCGACTACGTCCACGGCGAGCACTCGCCGTGCTATCACGAATCCACCGGCATGCAGTATCTGATCGACGGGAAGGAGAAATACATCTGGTATACGCTCTCGGGTGAGGAGCAGCTCTTCGACCTGGTGGACGACCCGACAGAGCTGCGCAATCTCGCGCCCGACCCTAAGCACAAGGGGCGCCTGGAGTTATGGCGCGGGCGGCTCGTCGCCGAACTCGCGCCCAGAACCGAGGACGGTCTCTCCGACGGGAAGAAACTCCTCCCCGGAAAGACGCTCCCCGCAACCCGGTCGGTGCTGTTGACTCAGAAGGATTGACCAGATGGGAAAGCGCCAGCATCTGTTAGGGTGTCTTGCGTTGGCGATGACGTTTGCGCTAACGCCACAGCTTGACGCGGCGGAGATCCACCGGGCCGTCCGCAAGGGGGACGTCGCGGCGGTCCGGAAGCTCCTGGCGACGGACCCCAAGCTGGTCAATCTGGCGGAAGGGCTCGAGGACGGTCCGAGCGCCCACGAGACCTCGCTTCATCTGGCCGTCCAAGGGAACCATACGGAGCTTGTGGCACTGCTGATCGCCAAAGGCGCCGATCCGAACGCCAAGGACTTCAGCGACTACGTCCCGCTGCACTACGCCGCCCGCGACGGACACACCGCCATCGTCAAGATGCTGCTGGCCGCCGGGGCCGACGCGAGCGCGCGACAGAACGAGAGCGTCACGCCGCTCCACGACGCCGCCGAGCGACGTCATCCGGAGATCGTGAAGCTGCTGCTTGAGGCGGGGGCGGACGTCAACGCCCGCACACAGCACACGATCACGAGTGTGCTGGGAAGTGCGGTGCGCGGCGGGGACAGGGAGATCGTCCGGATGCTCCTGGAGAAGGGCGCGGACGTCAACTACGGTGACAGCCGGCGCCCGGCGCTCCACCTCGCACTCGACTACGGTCACAAGGACGCCGCGCTCTTGCTGATCGAGAAGGGGGCCGACCTCAAGGGCGGCGTCTATCAGCCCGGCACCTCGGCACTTCACCTCGCCGCGAGGCCGGGCATGCGGGAGGTCGTCGAGCTGCTGATCGCCCGGGGGCTCCCGGTGAACGCAAGGAACGAGGACGGGAAGACGCCTCTGCACGCGGCGGCGTCGCGGTGTGCCGACGGGTGTGCGAAGGTGCTCCTGGACGCCGGGGCCGACGTCAACGCCCGGGCCCGCTTCGGGGGCACGCCGCTCCACGAGGCCCTTCAGGGCGGGGACGCGGAGTCACCACTCGTCACCGTGGAACTGCTGGTGGAGCGGGGGGCGAACGTCAACGCAGTGGACGAGCTTTGGGGCACGCCGCTTCACCTGGCGATTGCGCGGAGTTCCGACCGCATCGTCGATTTCCTCATCGCCTCGGGGGCCGACGTCCGTGCCACGGACGACCTCGGCCGGACGATGCTGCACACGGCGGCCGAGAGCGGCCGCCTGGACCGCGTGAAGTCCCTCATGAAAAAGGGGCTCGCCGTCAACCACGCCGACAAGGGCGGGTGGACGCCGCTGACCTGTGCCGTGGAGAACGACTGTGAGGCGGTCGTGCGGTTCCTCCTGGCGAACGGGGCGAACCCGATGGTGAGGACGACGGAGCGGATGACGCTCCTGCACCTTGCGACGAGCAGCACGGTGGCCGAGCTGCTGCTGGAGAGTGGGGTGCCGGTCAACGCCCGGGACGACGAGGGCCGGACGCCGCTCCACTGCCACGCCGACCTCGCGGTCGCGGACCTCCTGATCCGTCGCGGGGCCGTGGTCAACCTGCCGGACCTCCATGGAGATACCCCGCTCCACGACTCCGCCCGCAACGACGACGCGTGGAGCGTCGCGTTCCTGATGGAGAAGGGGGCCCTCGTCGAGGCGAGGAACGTGAAGGGCGAGACGCCGCTGATGCTGGCCGCCGGGCGGAATTCGGCGACCTCGGCGGAGGTGCTTGCCCGTCGGGCGGCGCTCGAGGCCAGAGACCACGCGGGAAGGACCGCGATGCATCACGCGGCCTGGCGGCGTGCCCGGAAGATGCTCGAGCTGCTCCTCAAGAGGAAGGCGGACGTGAACGTCCGGGACGGGCTGGGCCGGACGCCGCTCCACTACGTCTTCATCCCGCTCCCCAAGGACGACGAGACGGCATGGTGGCCGGAGGAATTCCGTCCGGACGCGGAGACGACGGTGAAGCAACTTCTGGACGCCGGGGCCGACGCGAACGCAAAGGACGTGCACGGGAAGTCGGCACTCGACCTCGCCCTCAAGCGACGTGACCTCGCCGCCGCCGAGGTCCTGCGCAAGCACGGGGAAAAGGAGTGAATGCCATGGCACCGAAAGATCTGAAGAAGTGGGCGGACCGAGCGGTGAAAATGGGGGCGAAGGCCGCGAAGATCATCCGCACCGACACGGTGAAGACCGCGGAGTGGGTGCGGATGAAGTGCCGGTTCGGCTGCGGGGGCTACGGCGGGTGTCTCACCTGTCCGCCGCATTCGCCCACGCCCGAGGAGACCCGGCGCATGCTCGAGGATTACCAGTGGGCGGTGCTCTACGAGATGGGCCCGAAGGCGAAGCGCGAACTCGCGGTGAAACTCGAGCGCGACATCTTCCTCGCCGGACACTACAAGGCGTTCGGGATGGCGCAGGGGCCGTGCGGGCTGTGCGGGGAATGCGACTTCGAGAACGGCTGCCCGCACAACGACCGTGCCCGTCCGGCGATGGAGGCCTGCGGCATCGACGTCTTCGAGACCGTTCGCACCAACGGGTTCACCATCGACGTGCTGAGGACGACCTCCGAGAAGGGACACTACTTCGGACTGGTACTGATTGAGTGACGCACGGCCGGCGCGCTGACGAAGCACGGCTGGACAAGCCAGCCGTGGCACAGGAATGAG
>DATKVD010000378.1:0-4738 GCA_035530235.1 Planctomycetota bacterium
TCGCCGTCCACCAGGGCGACGTCGTCGTAGACGCCCGGCGCGACCTTGCCCTCGAACATACAGATCATCCCAGCCACCTCGCGGCGCATGCGGTCCAGACGGTCGGCCGGCCAGGCGTCACCGGCATAGTCGCCCGAGCCGTCGGGGTTGCTGGTCGAGGTGAAGCGGTCGGCGACGCAATCGTGCCAGAAGTCCCGCACGTAGGTCGCCCGTGCCAGCACGCCCTGGAGGAACTTGTCCTTCGTGTCCTTGTGCTGTCCGATGAGTTCGTCGAGCTTCTGGAGATACCGCAGGTCGTCCACACCCTCACGGCACAGCTCCCACTGGATGGTGCAGACCTGGTCCGGCAGAACGAGCGACCCGAAGTCGTTCCTGCTGGTGCCGTCGAACGGGTTGTAATGATCGGCGCTCGAAGCGTCGTAATGCCACTCGATCTTGCCCTTCTGACCCCACTTGGTGGTCTTCCAGAACCAGATGCCAAAGGGATAGCGTCCCTTGCCGCCGTTGATGAACCACGGGTCGGAGCCGAGGGATTTCACCCGCTCGATGATGTCGCGCGTCATGAGGGAGTGCTCCCTGCGGTTGGTGCCGTAGCTGCCGCCCCAGCCGTTGTTGAATCCGCACGCGTCGAGCAGCGGCGCCAGCGCCGTCAGCTCACGGTACCCGTTGATGTCGCTCATGAGCTCCAGGTCGTCCATGCGCTCCTTGGCGACTTCGCCCACACGTCGAATCATCCCTTCCCGTCCGTCGTTGGTGGTCTCGTCGCCGATGGAGTAGATCACCTTCTGTCCGAGTCGCTTGGCAACCGCATCATGGTCGCGGAAGATCTGGACGTAGGCGTCGGCCCAGGGCTTGGTCCATGCACTCCCCAGGTCCTTCGGCATTCTGCCGTACTGGGTCATCATGCCGCCCTGGACGAGTATCTGCTCGAACCCGATCTTCTGGTAGAGCCTGATGAGTTTCTCCCACCGGTTCTCGTCGCCGGGGTTGCGCGGCAGACCGAATCCCCCCAAGAGTGCGACGGTGGTCATGCCGTAGTCGTACTGAAGCTGGAGGTCCTTCTCGACCGCCTCCCACCAGCGGTCCTTCGAGTCCTCGAACCACCTCGGGTAGTCGGGTCCGCCGTAGTTGACGGAGACGGCCTGCTTCGCACGCGGCAGCTTGAACGGGATCACGGTAACGGTCAGCGGCATCACATGCTGCTGGCCCATGCCGGAGACGGTGACGTTGGTCTTGTAGGAGAGGCTGACGGCGGTCTCGGGCAGGCGGACGGTGAGCCAGAAGTGCCGGTTGAGACGCAGCTGTCCCTCGAGCCAGTTGCGGTCTATCAGGAAGTATGGGGTGGCCGCCACCACCCGTGTCCCCACGTTGATGCGCACCTTCTCCTTCGCCGCCTTGTCGACCATCTTCTGCGTGGCTCCGACGAGCATCTCCCACGGCTTGACGACGCGGACGGTGATCGCCGACGCCGGGAGTACGTCGCCCTTGTCGCCGGTGATCGGTCCGACGGTGCAGGTGAAGCGTCCGGGGTCCTGCTTGAGCGGGCGGACCAGCAGCACCACCGGCTCGATCTCGCCGAGTGACACCATCGCTTCGAGCGGACGCGTCTCCTCGCGTCGGCCGCCTCGGCTCGACAGGCTCATCTCGTCACCGCAGTTGACCGGCCACACCGCGAAGCCCCGGGCACCGGCTTCCGCGCTCATGTCACCGACGTAATACTCCTGCGTGTCGACGACGGTGTACTTCTTGTCGAAGTATTCCTTTCGGGCGTCACGGATCTTCTTGAGTTCCTCCTCGCCGGCCTGCTTCTCGGCGGCCGGGAAGACGACGACGGCGTTCAGCGGTCCGACGTAGCTTCCGGGACCGGAGTCCTTGCGGACCTGGAGTTCCAGTTTGCCGCCGGTCACGTCCGCCTGGGCGGTGTAGGTCCTGAAGCGCGGCTCGACGTACTTCTCGAAGAGGTTCTCGTTGTGCTTGTAGACGTCGTCACGGTGACGCCAGAAATCGGCTTTGAACTGCTCGTAGGTCGAATGGTCGAGTTCGCCGATGACCTTTCCCTCGGCGAGCACGGTGTACTTGCCGCGGGGATAGAACTCGTAGGCCCCCCAGTCACCCACCATCACCCAGACCACGTACTTGCCGTCGGGGAGCTTCACGGCGAACTCACCGCCGCCGCCGACGTAGTCGCACGCGAGGTCGTCGACGCCGCACTCCTGGCCGCCGCTTCTCCGACAGCATCCGGCAAGCGGCGAGCGTTCCTCGAGCCACCCGGCGTTCACGTCGCCCTGGACGCCGACCCAGCCGAACCCTTTCTCGTCACTGTAGTCGTCGCGCACGGTGACCTGCGTGAAGCCCGCCATCAGTCTCGCCTGACCGTCCGAACGGCCGAAGTCGAACTTCAGGACGTCCGCCCCGACCACACCCGCCGAGACGCCCAACACAAACAGCAGAACCGCGGCAATCGCCATGCCTTGCCTTCGCATCACTGCCTCCTTGCCGACCGACCCCGGCGGCTATCTGGGACAGAGTCTCATGTTATCCACGTAGATCGTGGTATCCGCTTTCTCGTCTCTGACAGTGAAGTAGTAACCGAACATGCAGTCCATCATGAGCTCGCGCTTGCCGTCGTCCTGGGTGATGCCGACGAGGTCGAAGGCGAAGCTGTTCTTTCCGGGGGTGCATCGGAGGACGAGGTTCCGGTTGAGTTCCCCGTCGTCGATGAAGTTGGCGGCCAGGTGGTCGCGCAGGTGGAGCACCACGGTGACGACCCTCGGCTCGGCGTTCACGACGTCGAGCTGGAGTTTTCGATAGCCGCGCCAGTCCTTGGTGGGCGGTCTGCCCCACTTGTCGGCGTAGCCCTTGCCGTCCTTGAAGGTGAGCTTGAAGCAGTTCTTCCCCTGCGTCGCGAACTTCGAATCCTTCTCCCAGGTCCTGACGCTGCCGCCGAGCTGTCGCTCGGGCTGGTAGCCGGTGTCGCCGTCCACGAGCATGACGTCGTCGTAGATGCCCGGCACGGGGGTGTCCTGAAGCATGCAGATGTGCGTGGCGATCTCACGTCGCATCTCGTCCAGACGCTCGGGCGTCCAGTAGTCACCACTGTAGACGGCACTCCCGTCGCCGGTGGCATGGGTGTCGAAGCGGTCCGGGATCAGGTCGCTGTAGTAGGTGAGCACCTCCTTCGCGCGAGCCACGACGCCCCGCGTGAACGTGTCCTTCGCGTCTCCCTTCCCGGCGACGAGATGCTCCAGGTAGCGGAGATACCGCAGGTCGTCGATGCCCTCCCGACACAGCTCGAACGTGAGGGTGGAGACCTGGTCGGGGAGCACGAGTGAGCCGAAGTCGTTGGTCGCGGTTCCGTCGAAGGGGTTGTAGCTGTCGGCGCCGGAGGCGTCGTAGTGCCACTCGATCTTCCCGTCGACGCCCCACTCCGTCGTCTTCCAGAACCAGATCCCGAAAGGATACCGTCCCTTTCCGCCGTTGATGAACCAGGGCGAGCAGCCGAGCGCCTTCACACGCTCGATCACGTCGCGCGTCATCATCGGCCGCGAGCGGTTGGTCCCGTAGCTCCCGGTCCACCCGTTGTTGAACCCGGCCGCGTCGATATAGGGGGCCATCCCGAAGAGTTCCTTGTAGCCGTTGATGTCACTGATGATGAGGAGGTCGTCGAGGAGTTCCTTCGACACTTTCGCCGCGTTGATGACCTGCTGCTCTCGGCCGTCGTTGGTGCTCTCGTCGCCGATGGAGTAGATGACCTTCTGGTTGTACTTCTTCGCGACGGCGTCGTAGTCGCGAAAGACCTGGGCCCATGCCTGCTGCCAGGCCTTCCCGCGTGGACTGCCGTGCTCCTTCTGGAGCGACCCGCCGCTGTAGGTCGTCATCAGGCCGGCGTGATACAGCTCACGCTCGAACCCGACCTTCCTGTAGATCTGGATGAACTTCTCCCACTGGTTCTCGTCACCGGGGTTCTTCGGCAATGAGCGACCGGCGGCCGCCACCGTGGTCATCCCGTAGTCGTACATCAATTGCAGGTCCTTCTCGACGAGATCCCAGAAGCGGTCCTTCGAGTCCGTGAACCACCGTGGGTAGTCGAGCGTGCCGTAGTTGAGTCCGACGGCCTGCTTCAGCCTCGGGAGCTTGAACGGGAGTGCGGTGACGTTGAGCGTCATCTCGGCGACCTTGTCGCCGTGGGTCACCTTCACGGTGCCGGCATAGGTGTGACTGACGGTCGTGTCGGGGAGCTTGACGGTGAGCCAGAACGACCGCTTGCCCTTCCACTCCCCTTCGAACCAGTTGCGGTTGAGGAGGAAATAGGGCGTCGGGGTAACGATGATCTGTCCGGCACGGATGGGGTCCTTGGAGCGGGAGGTGTATCGTTCGAGGGAGGCGGGTGCGCGTCGCCACATCTCCCACGGTTTCGACGCACGCACCGAGACCGTGTCCGCCGGCAGCACGTCACCCTTGTCTCCCTTCAGGGGACTCACGGTGCATTCGAAGCGTCCCGGCTTGCGGTCGAGCGGATAGACGTGCACCACGACGGGCTCCATCTCGCCGCGAGAGCACATCACCTCGAGCTTCCTGTCCTCCCGGACGGCCCGTGACGGGATGTACTCCCACAGCTCGCGCTCGGCGTAGGGCTGAGTCCAGACGGCGAACCCGCGCTCGTTGTCCTCCTTCTTCATGTCGCCGATCCACGCCTCACGGAAGACCACGACACGGTATTTCTTGTCGAAGTAGGCCT
>DATKVD010000379.1:0-6710 GCA_035530235.1 Planctomycetota bacterium
GGCGAAATCATTACCCTCAAGGTGGACCGTGACCTCGAATACCGCAGTCTCGTCCAAGCGGTGCTGGCCGGGCAGAAGGATGGGTTCCTCAAGTTCCAGATCGCCTGCAGCAGGACGCCCGAGAGCGAGACCCTCGGCTACCTGAACATCGAACTGCCCACCGACATCCCCATCGGGAAAAACGTGCTCCTCTTCCGGATGTTTCAGGACGGCGCGGTCATCCGGTACATCTTCGGCGTCTCGAAGACCCGTGAGTACGTCCGGCTCAAGGACGCCGCCGCCGTCATGAAGAACACCGTCGATGCCCTCAAAACAAGGGACCCCGAAGAGCTGAGACGCAAGATCCTCGTGATGTCGCCCTCCGTCGCGATCTCGGTGCAGAACGTGGTGGAGGGTTTGAACGCGGCGACGTATGCCGGCTTCGAGCGCATCGCACTCGGCCGGCCGACCAAGCTCTACTGAACCACCGGCCGAACCGGGGAGACCCATGACCGAAGACATCAACCGACGGATCAGTGAGCACTGGGACCGTGAGGCACGTCTGTGGGCGGAGGTGGTGCGCGGGCACACCGACATCTACCGTGAGGGGCTGGCGCTGCCGGCGTTCCTGGAGCTGCTGGGCGACGTGCGAGACAAAGCGGTGCTCGACATCGCGTGTGGGGAGGGCTCGGTGACGCGCGAGCTGGCCCGCCGAGGCGCACGGATGACCGCCATCGACCTCTCCCCGGCCATGATCGAACTCGCCGCCGAGGAGGAGACCCGTGAGCCCCTGGGCGTGAAATACCACGTCGGCAACAGTGCCAACATGAAGGCCTTCACCGACGCGAGTGTCGACGTCGTCATCTGCTTCATGGCGGTCATGGACATCGCGTCGATCGACACCACGTTCGAGGAGGTGTCGCGGGTGCTCAAGCCCGGCGGCCGGTTACTCTTCAACGTTCCGCACCCGTGCTTTCAGGGACGCATGGCCGAGTGGGTCTACAGGGAGGACGCCCCCCGCACCGACAAGAACCGTCTGCACTTCGCCGTGGACCGCTACTTCGACCGCGGCTCCATCGAGGAGCACATCACCATTACGGGGATCTCGCCGGAGCCCCTGTACCTGACGCGCATCCGCTTCCACCGCACGCTCGAAGACTACGTGCGGTCCCTCGGCGCGACGGGGTTCTTCATCCACGACCTCCGTGAATCGGTGGCGTCGAAGGAGATGGTGCGGAAGTTCCCGGAACTCGACCGTGCCCGACGCATCCCCTACTTCCTCCTCATCGAGGCCCGGAAGCTCCCCAAGGCCTAGCGGCGGCCGATCAGCCCTTGCCGAGTTCGTGGACGAGGTCACAGTAGAGACGCACGCGCTCGACGGGGGTTTCGGGGGTGACGGGACTGCCGATGCTCATGATGAACCGGCTGCCGTTCCGCCGGCCGGCGGCGATCTGCCGGGCAATCTCCCGCCGAAGGTCCTCTTCCGAGGCCTGCGGGAGAAGGTGAATGGCGTCGAGGTTGCCCAGGACCGCCGAGCGGCCGTCGACACGGTTCACGACGTCCTCGATGTCGATCTCAAAGCCTTTCTTGCTCTCCTCGAGCGACAGGGCGTCGGCACCGATAGCGAGGATGAGGTCCCATTTTCCGACCGGGTTCCCGCAGTAGTAATAGATGCTTTTCATCCCGGCGTCGCGGATCGCGTCGGTCAACTCGCGGACGAAGGGGACGCACAGTCTGGCAAACGCTTCCGGGCCGACCATGTCCGTCATGCATTCCTCGACCCACATCGCGCGGGCACCCACAGCGGCGGCCCGGCGGACCTGCTGCAGCTCCCGGGCCAGGTGACGACGACACACATGCTCCACGAGGTCCGGCCGGTCCGCAACCATTGTCATCATCCCCTCGAATCCCCACAGACCGTAGCACCCCCACACCGGACTGGTCACACCGTTCATCGGAAGCATCCGCCCCGCGAACACCTCCAGCATCCGTGAGGCCAGGTCTCCCCTCCCGTCGGCAGCGACCGTCCCGGCGTCGTCCTCGGGAATGGGGACGGCCGCGTCGATCTCGTCGGGCGTGGACGCCAGCCGACCGGGATGATGTGAGGCGACCTCCCGCGCGGCCGACCAGCCGCCGACCTGCGGCTTTTCCAGCCTCGTCTCTTCCCCGGTGCGTTTGTCGGTGAGGAAAGCCCCTTCGTCCCGGACATCGATGGACAGGCTCCTGCGATCCTCGGCTGAATAGAAGACGGGAACGTGGAACCAGTCCTGTCCGATGCTCTCATGGACCTCGGTGAGCCACTGCATCTGCCGGTCGAGGTCGGGGTCATGCACGTACCACCAGGGACACGCGGTCAACTGTTCCCAGTGGTCGCGGAAGTAGATCCCCTCGTAGCAGATGACGGCGGGAATGTCGCGCGTGCCGTCCGGGGAGAATGCCGCCTCGATCATCTCGCGTCCCGTCATGCCGTCGACCCTCACCGGGAGACCCGGGCTTAGAGCGCCTTGCGCAGTTCCGTCGCCACCCGGCGGAGACCTTCCTCGAGGTAATCCGGTCGGCCGCCCATCCAGATGCGCAGGAACCCCTCGAGTCCCAGGTGGGCCCCCGGGACGATGAGCACGCTCCGGTTCTCGCGCACGCGCGTGGCCAGCTCGACGCTCGGAATGTCGGCGTGGTATTTCACCATCGCAATCGCCCCGGCGTCCGGCGGACGGAACTCGAGCGCGCCCCCGAAACCCGCCACCCACGCCTCCATCAGCGGAAGGTTGCCCCTGAGGATCCCGCGGGTGCGGGCGTAGAGCCTCTCACGGTTCTCCGCTTTCACGGCGACGCGCGCCACGACGTCCGACAGCTTGTTCGGCCCGATGGTGATGTAGTCGTGCTGCGTCCAGCAGCCGGCAACGACGTCCGCGGGGCCGACGATCCATCCGATGCGAAGCCCCGGAATGCCGTAAGCCTTGGAGAGACCGCTCGTGACGATGACCCTGTCGCTCATTCCCCAGAAGCTTGCCGTGCGTTCGCGGTCGATCTCGGCCCCCAGGTAGACCTCGTCCGAGACGAGCCACGCGTCCATCTCCTCGCACCGGCGGACGATGCGCGCCATCGCGTCGTGGGAGATGACCTTGCCCGTCGGGTTATTGGGGTGCGAGAGGTAGACGATGCGCGTCCCGGGGGTGACGGCGGCGTCGAACTCGTCCCAGTCGATCTCCCAGTCGTCCTCGAAGCGGAGACGGAATGGCTTCACTTCGGCGCCGAGGCTGCGCGGGAGTCCCCGGAGCTGCATGTAGTTGGGCATCTCGAGGGCGAAGACGTCGCCCGGCTGAATGAGGCTGAGCGCGAGGAGGTAGTTGGCCTCGGAGGTGCCGTTGGTGACCTCGATGTTCGCGTGATCGGCGCCCGGATAGATTTTCGTCAGCAGTTCCTTGAGTTCGGGCGTGCCGTTCGACTGGCTGTAGCCCAGCGGCACGTCCATGAGCGCGTCCACGTCGAGCCCCATCGCCACCAGGTCGTTCAGGGTGAGTGGCAGGATGCCGCTCTCGGAGAGGTCATAGTCGACAAGGTTCTCCCAGGTGGACTGCATGCGCTCCATTTCGAACGGCTCGATCTTCATGATGTACCCCCAGTGTTCCGCGTGTACTGACCGCCACGGCGTCATTCTGAGGAGTCCCGATTCATCGGGACGACGAAGAATCTGGCCGCCAACTGACGAAGGCCCCCGGCTGCTAGAAACATCCCGAACCTTCCTGCCACTCAGTAGCCAGATGCTTCGTCCCCCGCCGCGGCGGGGACTCAGCATGACACCGTTCATTCCTTGTTATCGGCGGCTGCGTTCGTAGGCGTACCGGGCGATGAAGGGGCCCCACACACGGCCGGGGCGGGGGTGACGTGCGGCCGACGCGCCGTCACCCGTCGATCGCTTCGTCGGAATGGATGCCGGGCATCTTGCCGCTGCGGACGATGGCGGGAATCGCCTGCCAGTCCAACTGCTTGCAGGCGAGGAGTCTGAACCTGCCGGCGACCAGCTTGTAGCGTCCCTCGGTGGTCCGCCACACCACGATGGGCTGCAGGAGTCCCATCTTCAGGATGCGCGGGACGAGTTCGTGCACGCTTTCCTGCTCGCTCTCGGAGAGCGGCTGTCCGGCCTGCGGGTCCTCAACGTCGTCAATGGGGATCTCGGTGATCGGTCCCGGACCCATGGTGCCCCGTGAGGCCATTTCCATCCCCTTGCGGTAGGAATAGAGGAAGGGAATGGCGAAGTCGACACGCGGGTTGCCCTGGAACTCCAGGAAGATCTTCTTGAGGATCTTGTGGGACATGCGGGGCCGGTCCTTGGCGGCCGTCATGTACCGCAGTCTCATGTAGACCCCGTAGTCGTAGATGTCGGACCGGATGTAAGGCTCCCTGTCCGTCTCACGGATGATGTCGGCGGTGACCTCCCGTGCGGCATTCAGCAGGATCTCTTCGGCCAGGTCCCAGTCCGAATCGTAGGTGAGCCGGATGACCACCTCGTCGAGGAAGTATTCCGCGAGGTGCTCCGGGGTGTAGTTGATGGCCACCTGGGAGAAGAGCATCGCGTTGGGGATGAGGATGTGACGACCGATGGCCTCCTCCGACCCGACCGAGCCGCCCACCTGGTTGAGCTTCGTGTACATCAGGCCGATCTCCAGGATGTCGCCCAGGAGTGCCAGGGACGGAAACAGCACCCGGTCCCCCAGCCGGAACGGACGCTTGATCGTCACGAGCGCCCACGCCGCCATCCCGCTCACCGGGGCCTGCAGCGACCACCCCAACAAGAGTCCGGCGAAGGCCCCCACCACCGCCCCGATGGCCTGCAGCTTTCCCGTGCTGTAGATGAACGCCACCCCGACGACGAGCACCGTCACCACGCGCACGAAGCTGGTGAGCATCTTCACCTCGCCCGCCGACCCGCGTTTCAGGTGAATCACCCCGTGGATCGCCAGTGCCGCCAGCTCATACGCCGCCGCCGAGACGAACACCAGACACAGGAAGAACGTCACACTGCACTTCTCGGAGATGCTTCCCCATGCGATGCCATTCGCATCGAGCCGCCAGGCGACGAGCGCCAGCACGATGAAGACCACCAGCAGTGCGACCCGCACCCACGTGTTGAGCCTGGTCGGCGTGCTGACCGACCCCGTGTTGTTTGACTTTCCCATGTCGCTCCCTCACCCGGTTGACGACCCGGAAGATCCCGGACGTGAAAAAAAAGTATTATACACCGGAGAAGGTGGTCTGTAAAGGCCCTGTTCGCGATTATCGGCGGAGACGCTCATAGCAGTACTGCGCGATGAAGAGGTCCTCGACGCCCAGCCCGGTCATGTCGCAGACGGTGACGGCCTCACGGTCAAAGGGGACGGGATGCTCGCAGAAGGCGCCGATCTCGACGGCCTTCTCCCGGAGGTCGGGCGCGTGCTGAAGCTCGCCCAGCCGCAGGCACTGTGCGACCGAATCGACCAGCAGCAACCCGGCGTCGCGGAGGATCCGGGAATCGAGTTCGTGCTTGCCGGGGGTGTCGGCCCCGACGGCGTTGATGTGCGTTCCCGGGCGGAGGTCCGCGCGACCCAGATGGGGCTCGCGCGCCGGGGTCACCGTGACGATGAGCTTCGCGCCCCGGGCCACCTCGGCGGTCGAGCCGCACGGCACCACCTCCACCCCGGGCAGCAGCGTCTTCATGTCGGAGGCATATTGCCGCGCGCGATCCGCAACGAGGTCGTGGATGAGGATCCGCTTCAGCGGCAGCACCTCGGCGTGCATCCGTGCCTGGAGGCGTCCCTGGATGCCCGCCCCGATGACCCCGAGGGTCTCGTCGGTGCGTCCCAGCTCCTTGGTCACCATCGCAGACACCGCGGCGGTGCGGACGTCGGTCATCTCGCCCCGGTCGGCGAAGTAGGCCAGGGGGTCCCCGTTCTGGGCCGACAGGAGCAGCATCATCCCGTTGCTGACCGAGAGCCCGCGCTCACGGTTGTTGGGAAAGGTCGACGCGATCTTGAGCCCGAAGTATTCCCCGCCCCGTCGGTAGCTTCCCTTGACGTGGATCTCCGCGCGCTCCGGCGGCACCGAAAGGTGCATCGGCATCGGGGTGTCGCACTCCCCGCGTGCCTGTGCCACGAGCGCCTCACGCATCCTGTCGATGAGTTCCGCGAAATCCAGCACCTTCCGAATGGCCTCAAGCTCGATGATCCTCATCTCGGGACGTCCTCCCTCAAGTCGCCATGTCGCTTCAATCACAGTCGGTCGATCGGCGTGCGGAGCACCTCGACCGCTTCCTTGCGTCGGCTCACGATGACGTACAGCCGGCCGTCGTGGACCATCGTGTGCGGGTAGCCGTACTGACCGCCCTTGTGCATCCCGTCGCGCTTCATCTTGTAGTACTCGTTCGCGAGGACGTGGTGACGGTCGAAGCGCACGCCGTCCTCGGAAAGCGAAAGCACCAACGGACACCGTCCTCCCCCGGTCCTGGGATTGCCGACGTAGGTGAACCGTCCGTCGGGCAGCCGGCCGAAGTGGAATTTGGCGCAGTCGTCGGTGAATGCCGTCGGCTCCGGTGCCGACCACGTCTCCCCGTCGTCCGTGCTCCCGGCGTGCCACAGGAATCCGGTGTGGCTTCGGAACATCATGTGGATGACATCGTCGTCGGTCTGGTAGAACGACCCCTCGCAGAGGGCCGTGGGCAGTCCGAGTCGCTCGGCCACCGGACGGAAGCCGCCGGA
>DATKVD010000380.1:0-2740 GCA_035530235.1 Planctomycetota bacterium
GAGAAGCTGGACAAGGCGGGTCGCGAGATGCTGGTGCGGGTCGCTGGAGACCCTGATCCAAAGGTCCGTGGGGAGGCAGCGCGGGCTCTCCGTTGGGACTATGCCGAGCTGGACAAGGCGGGCCGCGACATACTCCGCCAGCTCGCCACAGACCCCAATTCGGAGGTCCGTTGGAAGGCAACCTGGGGTAATCCATGAGCGGATATCGCCCATCGGGGGAACGGGCTCGCGGTGGGCCGCGAGATGCTCGGCAAGCTCGCCGAAGACCCCGATCCGGGCGTCCGGGGGCCCGCAGCCTACCGAAGGCGATAAGGGCGTGCCCGTCGACGTTGCGCGCACAGAAGGCCGCGAGACGACGCTTTCCGGATAAGTTGTGGTGTATGGGTCAGTCGGGGTGTCTTCCCGAGCGCAAAATTGGACATTCGGGTTTGAGATTTGGGGTTTGTTTGGACTCTGGTGCCTGGTTCTTGGTGCTTGAGTCCTCCATTGTCGACGGGCCCAGGTCGTGGAATATCTTCATCCTTCTCACGGGTTAGTGCGCACAGCCTATGGTTTCTGCGGTTCGGGGAGTGGGGCGAGGATGCGGTCGAGGACGGGGGCGAAGCGGGCTGCGGCCTTCTGGGGGACCTCGACGCCGATCGAGATGAGCTTTCCGGGGAGGAGGATGAAGACCTGCTGACGCTGTCGGGCGCGGGTGTCCTGCATGAGGGCCTGGACGCGGCCGCGCGCGACAAGATCGTTCAGCAGCGATGCGGTCAGCAGTCCCGTGTCGCCGACGACCTGGAAGCCGCTCCGACGGATGCGGGCCATCTCGTCCAGGAACGTCTGGTGGGGAAGCTCGGGCAGTGGGATCGCCCGGGCCTCCAGCCGGCCCTCGTAGCACACCGACTGGAACACGACTTCCGCGTCCGTGCGAGGCACCGGCACCCAGCTTCCCGGCACCCGCACCGTCAGCCCGCCCGGGACCTCCCGTCTGACCGTCCAGCGGGCGTCCGTCCCGTAGGCGTCGAACTGCACGTAGGACGTCCCGGCGACGACCACGGCGCCCAGCACCACCCCCAGGACCACCAGCGTGACCAGACGTCGCGGCGACGTCCACGACGGTGTGACGGTCTGATCGGCGAGCGGGGTGAGCGTGAGCGTCACGATGGTGCCCGCGATCAGGCCGCCGACGTGTGCCGAGTTGTCGATGCCCTTCATGACCACCCCGAGGAGGATATTGAGTCCGATGAGGGGCAGCAGTCCGCTCCCGAACATCGCCCCGTACCGTCTCGGAATGCGGCTGCGATACCGCCAGCCGTAGACCACCAGCGCACCGGCCAGGCCGAAGATCGCCCCCGACGCCCCCACCATCAGCTCTCCGCCGAAGAACACACTCGCCACCACACTCACGATCCCGGAGACGAAATAGAGGAGCACGAACTGCATCGTCCCGTAGATGCGTTCGAGCACCTCCCCCAGGAACAGGAGTCCCAGGAGGTTCAGCACGAGGTGTGCCAGACCGAAGTGAAGGAAGATGGGGGTGACGAGTCGCCAGTATTGTCCGGCCTGGATGAGTCCGTTGGTCTTGGCCCCGGCACGGATGAGCAGTCCGGGCTGCGTGGACCCGCCCGAGAACTCGAGCACCAGCCACACCAGCACGTTGAGGGCGATCAGTGCGCGCACCAGCGTTTTTCGACCCAGGAGTCCCGACAGGAACGTGCGGTCACGGGCGAGGGACAGGCGGTGGAAATCCTCGGTGGGTTCGGGTCCCACGTCTTCGGTCAGGTAGCGGTCCCTGCGAAGGAGTGTGACGAACAGGTTGTCGTCCGGGTCGCAGGGGTTGATCTCGAAGGCCGGGGCGAACGTCCACGGCGAATAGAAGGCGAACATGCGTCTCCTGTCGAGGGCGACCCAGAACCGTCGGACCACCACGTGT
Source organism: Planctomycetota bacterium (assembly GCA_035530235.1). Lineage (GTDB taxonomy): Bacteria > Planctomycetota > DG-23 > DATKVD01 > DATKVD01 > DATKVD01. The sequence continues at coordinate 1,919 of DATKVD010000380.1, forward strand.
CTCTGGTGCATCCGGACGGGGCCGAGCAGTCGTCGGCAGGCGGTGCGGGACAGTCCCCCGGGACCGACCCCCACGCACGAGATGCGCAGACGGATGTCCGTGGTGAGTTCGGGGTGTTCACGGGCGAAGGTGACGACGCGCTCGGCGGCCTCGGCCAGGTCCCGGGGGGTGTCACACCCCATCAGCAGGATCATCTGCCAGTACCCGTCGGGGAGAGGCCGGGCGAGGACCTGTTCGGCGAACGTCCGGTAGGGGGTGAGACGGGGAAGGGCCATCTCGACGGGATGGAACCCGGCGTCACGGGCGAGTTTCGCCGCGCAGCGTGTGATAAAAGTCTCACGTTTGCTGGAGATGTCCATCCGTTCCGCCCGATAAAGGGAGTAATCCCGTCGCCGAAAGTACCCCCGCGGTGTGCGGAAATCAAGCCGTTTATTCGACAGAGACCCTTGCGGCTTCAGGGCTTGCACCGGGGACAAAATTCATTTTTTGCCTTTGACAGTCGGGGGGGGCCACCTATAATTGGGCGCCGGGAGTCACGTCCGTGCGTGTGTTCTGCATGGGAACGGCGTGGACATCGAACGGGGGACAGACAAGTCGCGGGCCATCTTGTAGGAGACAAGTTTCATGCAGGAAGACGCCACGGAGAGGTGTGCCGAGATCTTCAAGGCCATGGGAGACCCCACAAGGCTTTCGATTCTGAAGACGCTTTTCGCCGGTGAACACTGTGTGACGGACCTGGCAAAGGCACTGGGCATGGACGCCCCGCGTGTTTCCTTTCATCTCACACGACTCAGGTTTGCCGGTCTGGTGGTGGACGAGCGA
>DATKVD010000381.1:0-2303 GCA_035530235.1 Planctomycetota bacterium
GAGGACCTCGGGCGGCAGGTGGGGGTCGACGCTCGGGTCGAAGCTGTCGATCTTCAGCTCCTCGAGGAAGCCCAGGTGTCCCTCGCGCAGGAGTTCACTGTGGAGTGTCCGCGTGCCGCCGGGTTCGCCGAGGCCGTCGTAGATCTGCGCCCAGCAGGGGACCACGAACTCCTGGAAAATTTCCGGGGGGAAGATGCCGCCGAAATCGTCGGGCATGCCCTGCGTGCGGGCACGCACCGGTCGCCCCTGACACGCACGGATGGCCCGCGTGTAGTTGATCGCACTCGTGGTGCAGAACTGAAGCAGCTTGCGCGCCCGTGCGGGGTCGTCGTAGGGCAGCGTGAAAAAATCCGGACCCATCATCAGCTCCGCCGTGGTCACGGGGCCCTCGAGGTCGTGACCGATGCGGTCGGACGCGTCCGGCCGGCGTGCCTTCAGACGCCTCACGGTCTCCAGACGCTCCGGCACGATCCCGCACGCCAGGTAGTCCTCCGGCTCGTGCAGACGGTCGATGTCCTTCGGGGTGCGGATGCACGGCTTCGTGGAGGGTTCCATCACGTCCGGGCCGTTGACGACCTCGACGCCGATGGTCGAAACGTGCACGTAGCTCATCCCGTAGAGCTGGGGCACCGGCACGGGCACGCCCAGACGTTTGCACAGGGGGATGAGCGCGTCGGACGCCTTGATGATCGCGTCGACGTCGACGTGAAGCGCGTAGTGACTCACCCCGGCCAGCGCCGCGGCGACCGGCGGGGAGATGCTGAACGAGTACGGCTGTCCCCTGGTCATCGTTGGTCTCTTGCTCTTGTCAGCCTTTTTCCACGCCGCTGATGGCGTACATCTGCGAGGTGTCGGCGGGGTATTTGTTCTCGCCGAGGAACATGCGGACGAACGGACGCTGGAGTTCGAAGCCGTATTTGCCGGCGATGGCGACGGCGGCCTCGTTGGGCACGACGACGTCGAAGAAGATGGGCTTCCGGGGCACGGCCGAGAGTGCGGTCTTGAAAAGCTCCTCGGCGACGGCCGGGTCGGAGGCCACCCACGGACCGATCTGGTGTGCGTTATACCCGGGCCGCATCATCACGTAGCCCTGGAGTTTATCGCCGGCTTTCGCGACCCAGCACAACTCGGGATAATCGCGGTGGAGGAGCGTGAGGACGTTCGGTCGCGGAACGCCGAAGCGTGCCGCGTCATAGTCGGCCACCGCGCCGAGGTCGTCGTCCCTCATCGGCTCGACGCCCTCGGCCGCCGCCGTCTGCCCGTGGCCCTGACGACGCTCGAGCGCGAAGTCCTCCCGGAAACCAAGCGTGATGTAAAGCTTGTTCCCCATTGGGGTTGCGTCGAGTCCGACGCACTCGACCGGCTTGCGTTTCAGGTAGTCGAGCCCGTGCGTGAGGAGTGCCGAGCCGATGCCCTTGCGCCGCTGCTCGGGCGGCACCAGCACCATCCCGATCCACGCGAGTCTCGAACCGTAGGTGGTGGTGGTGACGGTGCCCACGTCCTCGCCGTCGAGGACCGCGACGAAACACCCCTCCGGCTCGAGCGCGATGAACCGCTTCCAGTCGGCCGGCACCTGGTTCCACCTGGTGATGTTCTTCAGCTTCATCCCGAAGTCCACGTCGGCTTCGGTCATCACGCGCATCTCAGGTCTAACCTTCCCGGTCATTCTTCCGTCCTCACCATCTCGATGTTCAGATTGGGACAGCGCTGGAAGCACATGCCGCAGGCATGACACTTCTCCTCGTCGATCTCGTAGCGTCCGTTCTCATCGGCAATCGCGAGCGACATGCACACGCGGTAGCACTGCCCGCAGGCGATGCCGCAGCCGCAGTTGAGACACCGCGCCGCCTCCGCCACCGCTTCCTCCTCGGTCATCGTGGAGGTGTAGGTGTTGAAGTCCTTCTTTCGCTCGTCGGGGTCGGCGAGTGCGAGCGGCACGCGCTTTTGCCGGGGCAGACTGCCGGCACGCTTCAGCACCACCTCTTCCTTGGTGGCGACCCACTCGGGCTCGTATTCGAGCGTCGCGTCGTCACCCGCCAGACGCCTGTCGATGGAGACGGCGGCGCGTTTGCCCGCCGCGATGGCACTGATGAGGTTGTTGGCGCCGGTGACCGCGTCGCCCCCGGCGTAGACCCCCTCGACCGACGTGGCGCCGGTCTTCTCGTCGGCGACGATGGTGTGCCGCTTGGAGAGGTGAACGCCGGCGCACCGTGCGTCGATGTCCACCTCCTGGCCGAGCGCACTGACGACGACGTCCACCTTGAGCGTGAACTCGGTCTCGGCCACCTCCACCGGCCGACGAC
>DATKVD010000382.1:0-8618 GCA_035530235.1 Planctomycetota bacterium
GTCACCGGACGCTTCGTGCTCGAGGCCGGCGACGCCTTTCCGTCGGACGACCGGGCCTCGTTCGTCATCCGGGTCAAGCCGAAAATCAAGGTGGTCCTGGTGAACGGCTCGGACGACCCCGATCCGAAGAGCAACGACGGCTATTTCCTGCGTCGGGCGTTCGCACCGTCACGGGAATCGATCTTCCAGGTCACGGAAGTGACGCCCGGGGCTTTCGCCGACGCGGCCCTCGACGACACGGGCGTCGTGGTGCTCGCGGACGTCGTGACGCTCGACGAGGAGGCCCTGAAGCGCCTGAGGACGTACGTCCAGGGGGGCGGCGGCGTGATCTTCTTCCCGGGAACGCAGACACGGCCCTCGACGTTCAACACGCTCTTCGGCGACGTCGCCCCGTGTCTCCTGGAGGAGCGTCTGGACGTCATGGACCGTGGCGAGCATCGACGGGGACTGGTCATCACCGAGGTGGACCAGCAGCACCCGATCTTCCAGCCCTTCTCCGGCCCGCATCACGGCGACTTCAGTCGGGTGAGTTTCAGGAGTTACTTCTCGGTCAGCAACTCACAGGCGGCGACGGTGCTGGCACGGTTCGACAACATGAAGCCGGCCGTCCTCATCAAGAAGATCGGCAAGGGCGTATCGCTGCTGATGGTCTCCTCGGCGGACCTCGAGATGAACGATCTGTGTCTGCGGGCGGTTTTCCTGCCGTTCGTGCATCAGTCGGCGAGACTGCTGGCGGCGGTGGGTGAGGAGCGGGAGAGGAGTGTGCCGGTGGGCGCCGAGGTGGTGACGGAACTCCCCGCCGCGGCCGCATCGGCACGGCTCACTACCCCTTCGGGCGAATCGAAAGAACTCACGGCAACGAAGCGGGACGGGGCCGGCGAGACGAGTACGCCGGCTTCGGTGGTGCGGTTCGTGGCCGAGGAGCAGGGGATCTACAAGGTCGCCTGCGGCGACGCCGAGCAGCTCTTCGCCGCGAACGTCGACCCCGCCGAAGGCAACCTCCTCACGCTCCAGCCCGACGAGGTGGCCGCGGCACTCACGAGTCGACGGGGGACCCCCGGAGGGGACGGCGCCTCACTCCACGTGGAGGCCCGGACGCTCCGCGACGAGGACGTCGAACACGCACAGAAGATCGGCTGGATGCTCCTGATCCTGGTGACGGGTCTGTTGGCGGTGGAGATGGTGCTGGCCGACCGCATCACCGCACGGGACTGAATGGGTGACCATAATGTCTGAGACAAGATGCCAATCCAGCGGCAATCGACGCAAGAACCGATAGACCCTCAGACGCTGAGACGCTGAGACGCTAAGACGCTGAGACGCTGAGTCAGAAGCAGCAGAAGAAGAAGAACACGAAACGCACACGGGCCGTGGTTTTGGCTTAGGGCATGTGATGCTCTTGGCTCTCTCGGGAAGGACAGGTCATGACAAGTATTTCGGGTGAGATCGACGCGAGACTGGACCAGGTGCGACGACGGTGGCGACGTCTGGAGATCATCAAGGCCGTGTCGGTCGGCGTGGTCGAGGCACTGGGACTGCTGATGGTCTTCATGCTGGTGGACTTCCTGTACGCGTTTTCCGAAGGCGTGCGACTGGTGCTGCTGCTGACGTGGGTGCTCGCGGTGCTGGCGGTGGTGGGCACGTACGTGGTGCGTCCGCTGGGACGACGGATCTCCGACGCCGACCTGGCCCTCTTCATCGAGGAGCACAACCCGGGACTCCAGGGGGCACTGCTCTCGGCCACCGAGTTCGGACACGACCACGGCACCCCGCTTCACAACTACATCATCGAGGTGCTCGTGCGGGAGGCCAGTCGACGGATCCGGATGGTGGACGTCCGCCGAACGCTCGATTTCTCACGTCTGCGCAAATACGCCGTCGCGTGTCTGTTGGTGATCGCCACGTTCGTTCTGACGGGGGCGCTCTTTCCGCAATACTTCTGGCGGCACAGTCATCGGATGCTGGTGCCCTGGGCACCGGAGCCCGAAGCGGACGAAACCGGTCCCTGGAGACGGGGACTCCTCGACCCCGACAACCTCAAGGCCCCCATCCGCTTCCGCATCACCCCCGGGGAGATCGAGGTGCTTCAGGGCGCAAGTGTCCAGGTGATCGCCGAGCTTTCACGCGACCCCCTGAAGCAGGACGTGACCCTCTTCGTCAAGAGCGACCGGAGCGACTGGGAGAAGCTCCCGATGACGGGCGTCGAGCGCATCTACACCTTCGCCGCCGGCATCGAGGACATCAACACCCCGCTGGAATACTACGTCGCCGTGGCCGACGACGCTTCCAAGCACTATCGTGTCTCGGTCCGGAAGCGACTGAAGGTCGTCGGACTGGAGATGACCACCGAGTACCCGGCATACCTGCGTCGGCCCCCCGTGACCGTTCAGGCCTACTCCGGAGACGTCGCCACACTCAAGGGCAGCAAGGTGACCCTCAACGTCAAGACGAACCAGCCGATCACGGAAGGCAAGCTGGTGATGGGGGACGGCTCGGAGGCGTCTCTCGCGCTGACCGACGCCGGCGGCAAGGCCACACTGGCCGTCGAGAAGGACGACACCTACCGCTACGTGGTGAGGAACGCACACGGCGAGGAAGTGGGGGCCGACCGGCTCTTCTTCATCCAGGCCCTTCCCGACCTGCCGCCCGTCGCGGAGGTCCTCGAACCCAACAACGACCTCACCGTCCACCCGCTCTCCGAGATCACCTGCTCGCTCAGGGTCACCGAGGACTGGGCACTCGACGCCGTCCGCCTGCAGATGGAGGTCATCCGTCAGGGGGAGGACGGCGTGCCCGAGCGGCGTCCCCTCGTGAAGGACTTCCTGCCGGCCGCCTGGACCGCAAGCGTGAAAGAGGGGACCGCCGCCATGACGCTCGCCCTCGACGAGTTCGGACCCCTCCTCGCGAAGGGGGATTCCATCTTCTATCACTTCGAGGTGACCGACCGCAAGGGACAGAAGGCGGTCTCACCGCTCTTCTTCGTGTCGGTCTCGGATCCGGAAGTGTTCATCTTCTACGGGGACATGACGGTGCACGGGCCCGAGGCACGGATTCCGATCTCGCCGCTGTTTCAGTTCATCGCGGCGGCGTGGAACCTGGAGCAGCAGCGGGACCAGCTGCCGGCCGACCAGTTCCTCGAGAAGTCCCAGACGATTGCACGCAAGATGCTCGACCCGGTGTCGGGGGAGTTGATCGATTTCATCCGCCTGGGCGTCAACGGCGACGGCAAGGGACCCGTCCTGGCCGACGGTGACCCACGCAAGAAGGTCGCCGCCGACCACACCCGGGCCGGACACGAACTCCTCGAGAAGGGCGAGCCGGGAAAGGCCACCTTCGATCTCAAGATCGTCTGGGCCATCCTCAAGCAGTTCCTCGGCGACAAGGCGATTATGCTGATGGCCAACGCCATGAACCCCAACGCCGTCATCCTGGAGGAGGGACAGGACTTCGCACAGGTCATCGCCGATCTGAGCCACATCGAGACAAGGGACCTGTCGGACCTGACGCTGGAGCTTCAGGAGGGCCCCGACCGCCAGGTGAACTGGCGGCGGAAACTCGGCCGCAAGGAGATGGAGAAGGTGGCCGAGGCACGCAAGGACATCGAGAAGCTGAAGCGGGAGGTCGAGAACCTGGCCGAGGATGCCCGTCGACAGCAGGACCAGCCCCAGGAGGGCCGCCCGGCCGAACCCGGGGACCGTGCCGACGAACGGACTGCCGGCACGGAGCAGCAGCGTCAGGATGCGGCCGCGGGCGAAGAGACGACCCGGCAGCAGGGGGACCAGGCTCAGAGGGCCGACAGTGCCGACCGTCCCGAGTCGGGGGTCCAGCAGCCTCAGCAGCCGAGTCCCCAGCAGCGTCCGACCGGTCGTCAGGGACTGGCCGAGCAGGCGAGCCGGAGCGCCCGGAGTGCGGAAGACCTGGCACAGGAACTCCAGCAGGCGATCGGCGACCGTGACGACACGGACGTCCGTGACGGACTGGACAACCTCCGCGGGGCCGCGGACGAACTGAAGCGCGCCGCCAGGAACTTCCAGGGGGACGAGATCGACGCCGGGGCCGCACGCGCCCGCACCGCTCACCGCTTCCTCGACCGGGCCGACAAGGACCTCGCGAACCTCAAGTTCGGCAGACTCAATGAGATGGTCGCCCAGGCCCTTTCACACGGTCACCGTCTGGCCGACCGACAGAAGCGGATCAGCAAGGGCACCGATGATCTCGCCGCGAAGTCCGACGAGATCAAGACCGCCGAGGAGAAGGGCGACCGTCGTGCCCCCGCCGAGCGACAGGCCCTTGACGAGAAGGCCCGCGGGCTCACCACCGCACAGACCGCCCTCAGTGAGCAGGCCGAGGTCTTCAGGAACTTCGTCGAGCGGATGCAGCAGGCGGCCGAGGAAAGCAAGGAGCAGCGGGTCGCAGGTCTCATCGCCGACGGCGTCAACACCATGAAGCGACGTGAACTGCCGCAGAAGATGGTCGACGCCGCCGTCGAGATCGCCCAGGGCGGCTTCCGGGAGGCCCGCAAGTCGCAGGACGACGCCTCCAAGACCATCGAGACCGTCGTCGATTCCCTCTACCGGGCCTCCGACGCACTCTCCGGGACACGTCAGGGCGCACTCGAGCGTGCCGCCCGGAGGGCTAGGGATATCAAGAAGCAGACCCTCGCCCTTGCCGGGACGGATGGGAAGGACACGGCCGAGGGCAAGGAAAAGCCGGACGACCGCGGGACGGCTCCCGGGGACGGCAAGGACACGGCCGAGGGCAAGGAAAAGCCGGACGACCGCGGGACGGCTCCCGGGGACGGCAAGGACACGGCCGAGGGCAAGGAGAAGCCGGACGACCGCGGGACGACGCCCGGGGACGGGAAAGACACGGCCGAGGGCAAGGAGAAGCCGGACGACCGCGGGACGGAAGCCCAGGGCGAGGACAGACCCGGGGTCGACCCGGAGGGCAAGAGCCGCGGGAAGGACGTCGCCGAGCGGGACGACGAGGGGGCGGCGGATGAAGGCGAACCGGGCGAGGGCGGCGAGGCCTTCTCCCGTGTGCGTCGTCGTCGTGAGGCGAGCCGGCTTTGGAGCGAGGTCCGCACGCTTGCCGGCGACCTGCGTGCGATGGAATACGTTCCCCGGGGTGCCCGCGAGCGTCTGGGCGCCATCGGCGAGGACGAGTTCGGTGACCTGTTCGACCACAGGGACGAGCGACGGCTGATGGATTTCATCAGCCTGGTCGGCCGTGTCTCGAAGCTGCTGGACGAGAAACTGATCGAGGCCCAGACCGCGAAGAAGCTGGAATCCGGTCTGCGGGAGGAATGCCCGCCCGGATACCGTCGGCTCGTGGGACATTACTATTCCGTCCTCAGTGCCGGCGAATGACCGTGGCGACGTTCCCTTCCTGAAGGGGAGACGAACCGAAGATGTTTGAGCACCTCCTGAAATACCCGATGTCGCTCTACCGGGAAGGCGTGGTCCGGTTCACCGGACCGGCGCAGCTTCCGCTCGAGCTGCGTCTCCTGGGAGTCATCGTCCTGGCGGTCCTCGTGGTGTGGCTCTACCGACGCACGCTGCGGCAGGTCGGCCGCTTGCGCCGGTGGGGTCTCACCGTTCTCCGTGTGGTCGTCCTGGCGCTGCTGCTCTTCATCATCTTCCCGCCGGTGCTTCTCACCAAGGACGTCCGTGTGCGGGACCGTTTCGTGGCGGTGCTGGTGGACGACTCACGGAGCATGACGATCCCCGACGCGGCGGAGGGTGCGTCACGACTGGAGTCGGCGCGGAAGATCCTGTTCGGGGGTGAGCGTTCCGGCTCCGGCGGGGTCGGGGGGGTGCTGGACGGGGTGCGCGGCCTGTGCGGCGTGCGGGTGTTCCGGTTCGCCGACAGGCTCGAGCGTCTGGCCAGTCCGGACGACCTGAAGGGACAGGGACACGTCACCGACCTTTTCACGGCGCTCAAGGGTGTGGACGAGCAGCTGCGGGGTGTGCCTCTGGCGGCCGTGGTGCTCCTCACCGACGGAAACCACAACACACTGGGCGACCCCCTGAACGCGGCGATGCTGATGACCGCCAAGCGGGTGCCCGTCTTCACCGTCGGACTCGGGGACCTCACACCCCCGCCGGACCTCGAAGTGGTCTCCGCCGACGCCCCCAAGAAGGTCCGCCGAAAGGCCAGTGCCGAGGTGGTGGTCACCGTTCGCAGTCACGGCTATACCCAGCCCTACACGGTGCTCTTGCGTCAAGACGAGGACGTGGTGAGCAAGGCCGAGGTCACCCCCCGCTCCGTCTCGGACATCCAGCGTGTCACCTTCTCGGTCTTCCTGGACCGTGACGGGACCTGTGTCTACCGTGTGGAGATCCCGCCCGCGGAGAACGAGAAGATCGTCAACAACAACCGTCGGGAACTCCAGGTGGAGGTGGAGGAGACGCGCCTGCCGGTGCTGTACGTGGAGGGGTCCCCACGGACGGAGTTCCGTTTCCTGCGCGGGGCGCTTTTCGAGGACACCGACTTCCGCATCGTGTCGATCCTGCGACTGGGGGAGAACCGCTTCCTGGTTCAGGGGTCCGAAGCGGACACGGAACTCAAGGACGGGTTCCCGCGGACGAAGGACAAGCTGTTCTCGTACGAGGCGGTGATCTTCGGGGACATCGAGGCGTCGTTCTTCACGAAGGAGCAGCTGGCGATGGTGGAGGCGTTCGTCTCGGAGCGGGGCGGCGGCTTCCTGATGCTGGGGGGCGTGAACTCGCTCAACCTGGGCGGGTATGAGGGGACGCCGGTCGCGAAGATGCTGCCGGTGGTCCTGAGTGAGCCCACGACCCCGTACGACAAGCGACAGTTCCGCATCCAGGTCAGCGAGGGAGGCGTCACACATCCCATCATGCACCAGACCAGTGACCCTCTGGCGAACGTCAACGTCTGGAACAGTGTCTCGCCGCTGTTGGGACACAACCTGGTGAGGGGGCTCAAGCCCGGCGCCGTTCCACTGATGGAGAGCGTCCTCGGTCGTGAGCCGGTCCTCGCCGTCCAGGACTACGGCATCGGTCGCACCGCCGTCTTCACCACCGGTGGGTCGTGGTTCTGGCAGATGAACCGGCCCGTCGGCGACGGACTCCACCAGCGCTTCTGGAAGCAGCTCGTCCGCTGGCTGGCCATGGGCTCAAAACCCAAGCTCAGCATCGACCTCAAGACCCTCTACTCCAGCGGCGAACCGGTGCGGGTCTCCGTCAAGCTCCTGGGCAGGAGTCTCGAGCCGGTCAACGACGCCGCCGTCCGTGCCCGTGTCGAGGACCCCTTCGGCCACGCCGACGTTATCCCCCTCGAGTGGATCCTCAGCGAGGACGGTGTCTACCAGGGCACCTACGTCCCGCGCGACCAGGGGGAGCACAAGGTGGCCGTCACCGCACAGTACGCCGGTGCGGAGGACAAACTGGAGCTGCAGACCAGCTTCCTCGTCGGGGAATCCTACGTCGAGTTCAGTCCCGGGTGGCAGAACGCGTTGTTCCTGAGAGAGCTGTCGGCACGGACGGGAGGCGCGTACTACGACGGGACCGACGTGTCACGGATGGTCGCCGACCTCGGCGAACAGGTCCGTGAGAGTGCCGGTCGGCGGCCCGAGGTCACCCGACACGACCTCTGGGACATGCCGGTGCTTTTCCTCGTCGTGTTCCTGGCACTCTCGACGGAGTGGTTCATCAAGCGCAGGACCGGACTGCCCTGACGGCACGCGTACGGTGCACGACGTATGGTATAATAGAGTGGGATCACATGGCAGGGGAGTGTCCGATGTTCGTGCCGCTGGACAACCTTGAGGAGTGGAAGGCCCAGACGCTGGGTGCGCTCCGGAAGACCATCGACCGTCGGAGTTTCGTCAGGAGGGGGCTCCAGGCCCTGGGCGGTGCACTGATGGCGGGGACGCTCCTGCGCCTGTTCAGCGGCTCGCGCGTCCTGGCGGATGTGCCGGCCGAGTCCATGAAGACCGTGAAGACCGGCACCTTCTTCTTCCCACGACTCAAGTTCGACGTCCTCCAGGGCCGGACCTCCTGGGACATCTACCCCCTCGCCGACGTCCACCTCCGGCGTCAGCTCAGGAAGCTCACCAATATCAACGCTTCCGAGGAGCCGGTGGTCGTCAGTCTCGATGATTTCGAGAGCCTGCGCCGCTATCCTTTCGTCTTCGCCACGGACGAGCTGCACTTCAAGTTCTCCGACAAGGAAGAGCAGAACCTGCGTGAGTTCCTCCAGCGCGGGGGGTTCGTCTACGGCGACGACTGCGTCCTCGGCAGCACGGGCGTCTTCTTCTTCCTGGATTACCGCAAGATGATGAACAAGATCTACCCGGACAACCCGATGCGACGGGTGCCGGAGGACCACGAACTCTACCACTGCTACTTCGATTTCCCGAAGGGACTGCCGTTCCTCCAGGGACAGGACCTCGGCTCGTGGGCGACCTTCGACCGGAACACCGGACGCATCCTGACCCTGGTGACGCCCACCGACCTCCACTGCGGGTGGACCGGCCGTTTCTGGGGACCGGAACTCAACCTGGCGTCACTCAAGATGGGCATCAACATCATCATCTACTACCTGTCGCACTGAGAGCCTGTTACTGTGCATAGAAGACAGGAGGACAGGCA
>DATKVD010000383.1:0-11088 GCA_035530235.1 Planctomycetota bacterium
ACCAAGTTTTCTGTAGAAGGGGTTGCGGACGGCGTTGAACTCGGGGTACCAGTCGAGCAGTCGTCTCAGGTGGATGCGGGTGAGAACGACGTTGTGGTAGGAGAGTCCGGCGTCGGCCAGGAGTGCTTCGGCGCGCTCGAACATGCGTCGGGCCTGGTCGGCCGCGGGCACACCCACCTCCCCCGCCCTCAGTCCGTGCACCCCCGACAGGAAGACGCGACGGAGCTTGCCGCTCGTGACACGGAAGCCCCAGGTGTGGTCCCCGTCACGCACGGGCGTCACCTCGACGTCGGCGTCGCCGGGACGAACGAGCGTCAGGTGCACGCCGGCGAGGGCCTCCCCGTCGACCGGTGCCCCCTCGAGGTAGGTCACGGGACCGTCCGCCGACAGGCCCGCCTCGGGAAGCACCTCGGCACGTGCCGACAGGAACGCCTCCTTCACCGCGAGTCTCCCGTAGACGCGTTCCGTGATGATGCGAAGTGAGGAGGCGTCGTCGAGACGTTCGAGGACCGCGGCGTAGAGTGAGCGGGTCTGCGTGCGTGCGTCGGCTTGGGGCTGAGTCGGGACGGCGGTGACGTGGATGTCTTCGGCGCCGGCGACACGTACGTGCGTCACCTTGACGTGGTCCTTGGATGAACGTGGCGACGTCGGCTGTTCCATGGTCGGGTCTGCCTTTCAAGTGGTCGTGACGTCCGGTCGGCCGGGGTCCGGACGCTTCCCCGTCCCACCGGGAGCTACTTCGTGGGTGTCCAGACGGTGCTGCCGCTCTTGTCGATGTATCCCGTCCGGTCGCCGAGGTGGACGCGTGCCAGGCCGTTCGAGAAGGCGAACGCCTCGTCGAAAGCGGCCGGGACGACCAGGGTCCCGGCGGTGTCGATATAGCCCCAGTGACCGTCCTGTCTGACGGCGGCGAGACCCTCGTGGAAGTCGCCCACGGCGGCGAACCGTCCGGGGATCACCATCCTGCCCGAGGGGTCCACGAACCCCCAGAGGGTGCCGACGGCGGGCTTGCCGTCTTCGTCGAGACGGAGCCGCCGGTCGCCGGCGGCCACGGCCGCCAGTCCCCCGTGGAACTCGAAAGCGCTTTCGAACTTCGCGGGCACCACGACGGCGCCGGTCCTGTCGACGAAACCCCACCGGCCGTCGAGACGCACACGGGCGTACCCTTCCGAGAAGGGCCGCACGCGGTCGAACGACGGCTTGACGACGAGGGTCCCCTTCGTGTCGATGTATCCCCACTTGACGCCGACTTTCACGGCGGCGAGTCCTTCGGAGAAATCCCCGGCGTCGTCGAGGCACGTCCCGGGGAGCGTCTTGCCGCTCCGGTCGACGTAGGTCCAGCCGTTGTCGTCCTTGACCCGGGCGAGACCCTCGTGGAAGCTGCCGGCGTCCCGGAAAAGCGGACCGACGACCGTCCTGCCCGTTCGGTCGACGTAGCCCCACTTGTCCGCGAAGAGCACCGCCGACAGTCCGTCCGAGAAGGACTCCGCCCACTTGAACGGTCCCGGGATGACGGTCCGGCCGCTCAAATCGATGAACTGCCACCGGCTGCCGAGGTCCGGACGCTCCCCCTCCGTGATGAACAGCTTCACGCCCGTGGTCTGCACCCGGGCGAGACCCTCGGAGAACGGGTCCACCCATTCGAACTGCGGCTTGACGACGACGGCGCCGCTCGTGTCGATGCAGCCCCACTTGCCGCCGCGGACGATGCCGACGGCGTCACACCGGCCCCCGACGTTCACCGCGGCACGACCCTCACGGAAGGCACAGGCCCAGTCGAACTGCGGCGGGATAACGACGCGGCCCGTCCGGTCGATGAACCCCCACTTGCCCTCCACGGTGACCGGTGCACGGTCCTCCGAGAAGCGACGGACGTGTCCGGAAGTCTCGAGGACGACGGCGGTCTCCCAGGCACGGATGTGCTCGGGCAGGGCCTCCTGGACGAACGGGGCCTGCGCGGCCTTCTGCAGGGCCTGTGCGTCCGGGGTGTCCTTGTCCCTGCCGCAGGATGTCGCCAGGAGCAGCACGCACACCCGCAGGAGAAACGTGTCCCTTCTCATGGCCCCCCCACGAAGCCGCAGACTTTCTCGATTATACGGCCGCCGCCGGACTTGTGCAAAGGGATTCGCACCCGACGGGGGATGCCGTTCGAGAGGTGAACTCGGGGGCCGTGGCGAATTCACCGACTGGCCCAGAGGCTGCCGCGCTTCTGGATCTCCAGCACCTCCGGGACGTCGAAGTCGGCCGCCACGTGTCCGCACGAGGAGTAGAACACCCGGCCCTTCCCCCACCGACGCTTCCAGACCACGGGCATGACGCAGCCGTCGATCCACGGGGTGCGTGATCCGTCGAACGTCGTCGTCGCCAGCACCTCGTTCGACGGGTCCACGTGCAGGTAGTACTGCTCGGAGTGCATCTTGAAGTCGTTGAGTCCTCTGGTGATGGGGTCGTCGTGGTTGATGATGTTGACCTCGTAGTCGATGACGCCGCCCGGGTGTGCCACCCACTGTCCGCCGACCATCCACTGGTACTGGGTGTTCATGCGGAAGGCATCGCCCATGCCGCCGTGCCACCCGGCGACCCCGACGCCCGAGGCCACGGCTTCCAGGAGCCCGGCCTCCTGCTCGCGCGTGATCTGGCCCATGGTCCACACGGGAACGACGAGACTGAGGGCCCCCATGCGGTCCTTGTCGAGATAGGCGTCGAGGGTGTCGGAGAATGTCACGTCGAAGTCGGCGTCGGCGAGGGCGCCGCCGACGATCTCGGCACACTGCTTCGGCTCGTGACCCTCCCAGCCGCCGTATACGATCAGCACTTTCTTCATCCTGCGGTCCTTTCGGTCTGCGGTTTCCGTTCCTTCGGTTTCCGTTGTTTCACGTGTCGAGTTCCCCCGGCTTGAGTCCGGTGGGGAGGGGTGCCGGGCGCGTGCAGGTGGTCTCGATGTGCACGTGCTTCTCCGACTGCGAGGCCGTCTCGAAGGCCTGCATCACCTCGAGTACGTGACAGGCCAGCTGGCCCGAGGCTCGGTGCGGGCGTCCGTGCACGAGGGCACAGGCCATGTCGGCGACGCCGATGCCGCGGCCGACCTCGTCCGAGTGTGTGAGCGGTCGTTCGGTCCAGTCGTCCTCACCCATCCGGCGGGTGAGGACGGGCCCACGGAACGTGTTGGGGTTGGGGACACTGATGGACCCCTCCGTTCCGTAGACCTGGATCACCGGCAGGTGATGGGCGACGACGTCGAAGCTCATGACCACGGTGCCGACGGCCCCGCACCGGAAGTCCATGACCCCGGTGACGTGCGTGGCCGTCTCCACCCGGATGACCGTGCCCTTGAGCGGTTCACTGGTGATGGTCCGCTCGGGAAAGGTGATCCGTGTCGAGCCGGTCACCCGTTCCACCGGACCGATCAGGTTGACGAGAGCCGTCAGGTAGTAGGGTCCCATGTCGAACATCGGTCCGCCGCCCGGCTTGTAGTAGAATTCCGGTGAGGGGTGCCAGCTCTCGTGTCCGCGACCGGCCATGAAGGCCACCGCCGCCACCGGCTCCCCGATGACCCCCTCGTCGATGAGCTTGCGACAGGTCTGTCCGCCGCCGCCGAGGAACGTGTCGGGGGCACACCCCACGAGGACGCCTTTCCGACGGGCGGCCTCGAGCACCTCTCGACCCTCCTCGTACGTCACCGCGAAGGGCTTCTCGACGTAAACACTCTTCCCGGCATTGATTGCGGCCAGGTTGATCTCGGCGTGGGCCTTCGGGATGGTGAGGTTGAGGACGATCCGGATCTCCGGGTCGGCCAGCAGCTCCGACACCGTGCATGCCCGTGGGATGCCGAACTCCTCGGCCTTCGCCCTGGCACGGTCCTCGTCTAGGTCGGCACAGGTGACCACCTCGAGGACGTCGAACGGTTCGCACCCGCGGAAATAGGCCCCGCTGATGGCCCCGCAGCCGATGACGCCGACCTTCACCTTTTCACCCATCTGCCGGTTCCCCTTCATGGAGTGGTCCGCCTTCTTTACGACGGTGTGAGCGACCTGTCAAGGCATTACGCGAATAAATCGTCATGCGGTCGGCTCCGGGGGGTCGGTGCGCCGAATATCGTCGCCACGGGAATAATCCCCCCGGTGACGCCACTAATAAGGACTTGTCGGCGCTCCCGGACGCGGTGCGTGGCGTTCGACCGGCTCCTCCGGTCCCCGGGACGCCGCCGGAAATCCGCCTCGTCTTTCGCCGGGATAATGTCCCCATGCACCGAATCGTGACGGCAGTTGTCATTGTGATTCTCCTCCTCGTCCTGGGCGGGGTGCTGCTCTACGTGGACCACGAGAGGAGCCGACCGGACCGTATCGACGCCACGCGTCTCGTGGACGAGATGATCTCGGTGCGTGACCAGGTCCTGCGGTTTCAGGATGAGTACGGCGGGCTGCCTGAATCGCTGGACGACCTGGTGGGTCGGTACGTGAGGGCCGACCAGCTCGCGGCCGAGGGGAAGCCGCTCTACGCGTATGACCCGGCCGGACGCGAACTGAGGCAGCTTCAGGGTCCGCTCGTTCACGGGCTCTGGACGCGTCGGCGGTCCCCCGTAACGATGGCACTGCCGCCGGCCGACCCGAGTGTCGCCGGGCGACTGGAAGCCGAGATGCTCACGGTGCGTGACGCCCTGCTCGACTACGAACGGAAACACGGGGCCCTTCCACGCACCCTCGGGGAGCTTGTCGGTCGGTTTCTCCGTCCGGACCGGCTTGTCCGGGACGGAAACGCACTCTACGGCTACGAGCCGGAGAAGCGGCGGTTGACGCGTCTGCCGGGACGCGAGTTCTCCCCGACGCCGTCCCCCGTGGTGGTGATTCCCGCGACGGATGAAGGGACGTCGTCCGGCGGCGACGGGCCCTCACGGACTTCCGCCGACGACACCACCGACCTCCATGCGGACGGTGTCGCGGTTCTGCCGCGGGGACCCGAGCTGCCCGAGGCGCCGCCGGGGGCCATGGTCTTCGAGGCCGAGCACTTCACCGAGATGAACTGGGGGTGGGACGTCCTTCCGGATGCCTCCGCGTCGGGGGGGGCCTACCTCCACTCGTGGGAGGGCATCACGAACGGGCCCGCCCAGGTCAGCTACGGGGTGTTCGACTTCTTCGATATCCGGCCGAAGAACGAGTACACCGTCCTGCGGTATCACTTCCGTGTGCCGACCAGCGGCGAGTACTACGTCTACGCCCGCATGTGGACCACCGACACGCACTGCTCCAACTCCGTGTGTGCGGCCATCGACCGGGGCGGCCCGGACGTGGGATCGATGGGGAACCGCCTCCCCTTCCAGTGGCTCTGGACATCCCTGGAGCGTGATGGTGTCTACCTGAAGGAGGGCGACCATTTCCTGCACATCTTCATCCACGAGGACGGGATCCGGCTCGACCAGTTCATCGTGAGTCCCACACCCGTCATGGGCGGCAAGGCGTATCGCTCGAACATGCTTCCGGGACGGGGCACGGCGTGGGAGAAGGAGAAAGGTCCGGCCGTCCGGGTGTTGTTCGATCTGAGGAGTCAGGTGATGTCTCCGGAAAGCCCGCCGGACTGCCGGGTGGTGCTGAGACGGCTGCGTGCGGCTTCGGGCGAGGCGGTGCTGCGGGTGACGCTGGAGGACGCCGGGCTGGGGGGCAGGGACTGGCGGGTGGCGGATCACAAGGTCGACCTCGCACGTCTGCCGGAGGTGTGTCTGGTGCCGCTCTCCTTCGCGGGCCTCGACATGGCCGGACTCGAGCGTCGGGAGTACCTGCTGCGGGCCGAGCTCGTCTCGAACGGGGAGACGCTCGCGAGCACCCGTGTGACGCTTCTCAGACCGTTCGTGTGGGAGGCATGCGGACCGTATCCGTTCATGTCCACGAGCTACCGCGGACCGCTCGACGCGGACGACGAGCTGAGCCCGGACGACAAGCGCACCTGGACGCCCGTCAAGCTCTCCAGCATGGACCATTTCGGCGTGCTCGACTTCGGGGTGCACACCAACGGCAGCAGTCTGCACGCCCCGCAGGACAAGACCGTATACGCCCGCACCCGGTTTCACGTCCCCACCGACGGTGCCTACGTCTTCCTCATCCAGTCGGACGACCACATGCTGCTGTGGCTGGACGGGAAGCTCGTCTACCGCTTCGAGGACCGGGACTACTTCCCCGTCACGCGCTCGGCGAAGCGACACCGGCTGCAGCTCACCGCGGGTGAGCATCGTCTGAGGATGCGCGTCAACCAGACCCACACCCGCTGGCAGGCGTGCGTCCGCATCCGCACCGCCGACGACGGGATCAGCAACGTCGTCGGACTGCCCGGACCCTCCAACGACACACCGAAATAGGTGACGGGGAGAGCGTGCTGCCCTCCCCGCTTCACTTTCTCTCTGCGTGAGGTGCTTTTCCGCGGAGACTACCCGGCGTCTCCGTCCTCCTCGCCGCTGCCGTGAGGCCCCTACCCGCGGAAGTTTCGCCGGCCCTGGTGAAAAGGTCGTCGGGAGCTGTCGGTTGACGAACCGGAATGATCCGCTATAATGACCGTCCTCACCGGCGCCAAATCCCGGCAAAGGAGGTGTTTCACACGATGCAGTACGCGAGATACGGCAAGGACGGTCCTAAGATCTCACGTCTCGGTTTCGGCGCGATGCGGCTTCCCGCACGCAAAAAGGGCGACTGGGGCTCGGTCAACTACTCCCGGTCGGTGGAGGTCATCCGCGCGGCGCTCGACGCGGGCGTCAACTTCATCGACACCCATCACGGCTACCACCACGGCAAGAGCGAAATCGCCATCGGAAAGGCACTCAAGGGCTGGAGGGGACAGCGCGTCTACGTCCAGACCAAGACCCCCTGGTATCGAAACGAGCCGCACGATTACTTCAAGAAGCTGCTCTACGATGCGCTCGAGAAGCTCGGCGTGGACGCCATCGACTACTACCTGCACCACTCGATGTCGATGGAGATGTGGAAACAGAAGGGCAAAAGCTTCATCCGCTTCACCGACTGGGCCATGAGACGCGGGCTCATCCGTCACCGCGGCATCTCCACCCACGACAGCCCCGAGAACGTCAGGAAGTTCATCGACACGGGCGAGTTCTCCGTCATGCTCATGAGCTACAACTGGATGAACCCGAAGATGAGGGACACGATTGCTTATGCCGCCCGGAAGGGACTCGGCGTCACCGTCATGAACCCCGTGGGCGGCGGGACGCTCGCCGCGCGCACGGCGCAGATCATGCGGCTGCTGCCCGGCGCCGGGACCCCCGCCGAGATCGGCCTCCGCTACGTCCTGGCCACCCCCGGCGTCACCGGTGCCCTTTCGGGCATGAACACGCTCGAGCAGGTGGCCGAGAACGTGAAGGTCGCCGGCCGGAAGACGCCCATGACCCGAAAGCAGCTCAAAGGGATGCAGGCGCGGTTGAAGAGACTCCATGCCGAGGCCCACCGGCTCTGCACCGGCTGCGGCTACTGCATGCCCTGCCCCCACGGCGTCAACATCCCGGCGAATTTCCGGCTCCTGAACCAGGCGCGTCTCTTTGGACTCGTGGACGAAGCGACATCACGATACGTGCGGCTCAGGAACCACCACGACGGCGACCGGTCGGCCGGGACCTGCAAACGCTGCGGGACCTGTGAGCCGAAGTGTCCCATCCGGGTTCCCATCATGAACCAGCTTCAGGAGGTCGCGGCGATGCTGGGCTGACGACGGTTGTCAACCGTCGGCGGCAGGTCGGGAGCCGCTCTTGCACGGTGCGCGTACGGCTCGGGGTGGCGGGATGATTCGCGTTTGTCCGGATTACGAGACGCTGAGTGAAGCCGCGGCGGAGCACATCCGGTCGGTCGGGGTCGAGGCCGTCCGCGAGCGGGGACGGTTTGACCTGGTGCTCTCAGGAGGCCAGACCCCTCGACGGGCGTACGACATCCTGGCAGAGCGCACGGCGAACGACCGTTCGCTCTGGGAGAACACGCACGTCTTCTGGGGTGACGAGCGGTGCGTGCCGATGAACGACCCGGAGAGCAACTACCTGACGGGGAAGCGCGCTCTCCTGGAGCCGGCACGAATCCCGCGAGCGAACGTGCATCCAATCACAGCTCGGCCACCCGACGAGGAAGCCGTCGCCGAGAGCTACGCACAGGTCTTTCCCGAGGCGCCGGACCTCCTCATCCTGGGGATGGGTGCGGACGGGCACACCGCGTCGCTGTTCCCGCGATCTGCGCTGCTGGATGAGTCGCGGAAGCGCTTTGCGTTCTGTCTGGCGCCCATCGAGCCGAAGGAACGCATCACCATGACGCCGGGCGTGATCGCCTCGGCCCGCAACGTCCTGGTGCTGGTGTCGGGCGCCGAAAAGGCCCCCGCCCTGCGCCGCGTCTTCGCGCCCCAGGGCGACCTGCACGAGACCCCCGCCAGGCTCCTCCGCCATGCCACTTGGCTCGTCGATGGGGCAGCCGCACGTGAGTTGGGCTGAAAGCGAAAGCTCCTCCTCAAACCGTGGCCGATCCGAATTGCCTTCGACAAGCAGCAGTGCGATGCTGAGGGAACAAGGGGGAAGGATGTCGCAGCGGAGGGACGTGCCGACCGTGACGCGTCGGGACATCGCCTTGGGACTCGCCGGCGTCGGGCTGGATCCGGGCGACGGTGTGATCGTGCACGCGTCGCTCTCGAGCTTCGGCCGGGTGACGGACGGAGCGGATGCGGTGGTGGATGCCGTTCTCGACGTCGTGGGCCCGGAAGGGACGACGGTCTTTCCGACCTTCACGGGAGACGCCGTCGGCGCCGCCATCCTGGGGCGGAGCGGTCGGGCCGGACTGGTGGACCTCCCGGACGTCCCGGACGTGGACCTCGGCGACCTCCGGAACGTCAAGGAGCGGCACATCGACACGGGGGCGATCCCGAAGGCGGCGCGCAGGCGCGACGACTTCCTCAAGGGCACCCACCCGCTCTACTCGATTGCCGCAAAGGGGCCGCTCGCCGCGGAGCTGGTCGAGCTGAGCGACCGGTGCATCTTTGCGTCGGCGAAGGACAAGTTCATCTACCGTCTCGGGGAGCACGGCGGCAAGGCACTTCTCCTCGGTGTGGGGCATCTGAGCAACTCGGCCGTGCACGTCGTGGCGGAAATCGCGGGGCTCGAATACAAGGTCCAGGACAGGCCGTACTGGTCACTCACGGTGGACGAGTTCCTGCGGATGCCGCGCGAGAGGCAGGCGGAACTCGTGAGGCGCCACTTCGGGGCGACGCTGCCCTACGACGTCGAGCCGCACTACGAGCGGATCGAGCCGGCGCTGGTGGCGGCGAAGGCGATTCGCTTCGGACGGATCGGGAACGCGGAGGTCCGGCTGATGAAGATCACGGATTTCGTCCGTGTGGGGCTCGCGGCGCTCAAGCGCAATCCGTGGATGCTGGTCGACAAGCTGCCGAAGTCATCGTGACGCTGCCTGCCCGCCCAGCGGGTCCTCCGCCCGGCCGAAGAATTCCTTCTCCAGTGCCGGAACCACCTCGTCGGCCTTGACGGCCGCGATGAATTCGGCGAGGGAATCCACCAGGAGCCCGAGGAGCTTCTTTCCCTTCTCTGCGCTCGCGGCGCGGGCGTCCCCGGCGTAGTGCTCGGGAAAGTCACTGTACCAACTCACGCCGGCGTACATGTGCGGCACACCTTTGAGCCGCCCGAGCGGCCGCGTGCCTTCGGCGGGTATCGCGTCCATGTCGACCAGGTCCGGGTGGACGGCCAGAGACACGCTCGTCTCGCACTCGCACGCGTGACCGTGAACGTCGCCCTCCAGCAGCGCGTCCCACGCCTCCTGCCGCTCGGGCGTCCGCCAGTCCACCTGCACGTACAGGGAGTACGGCTTCCGCCGCCACAGGGAGCACTGTGCCAGGAAACGAACGAGTGCACTGTTCCCGCCGTGACCGTTGTGGAGGATGATCTTCCGGAAACCGTTCCGTCCGATCTCGTCGAGGACGCTTTCGATGAGTTCGAGGAGCATCGTCGGCGGGAGGCTCACGTTTCCCGGGAAGGCCTGGCCGACGTAGATCTGTCCGAAATACCACGGGGGAAAGACCACCGCCGGTTCCTTCTCGGCGGCGAGACAGGCGATACGGTGTGCGACGAGAAAGTCGGTGCCGACGGGCAGATGTTCGCTATGACGTTCCAGCACCCCCATCGCGAGGACGCACACGCCCGTGTCACGGACGGCTTCGGCGAACTTCGGCGCCGTCAGGTGTTCCCACTGCATGTCACTGGTCCTCTCTCGCCCCTCGGCAGATCCAATAGGAGGCCAGACATTCCTGTCTGGCATGAATTCTGACAGGCAGGAATGCCTGTCCTCCTGCCCCCCTATTGGGTCGGGTTCTCGGCCCGCTTGAAGAACTCCTTCTCGAGGGCGGGCACGACCCTGTCGGCCTTCACCGCGCGGATGAAATCGACGAGCGAATCCACGTGCAGCTCGAGGAACTTTTTTCCCTTCTCGGCCGACGCCGCCTTCGCGTCCCCGGCGTAATGTTCCGGGAAATTGGCGTACCAACTGACGCCCGAGAAGTTGTGCGGCACGTGTGCGAGCCGCTCGAGCGCCCGCGTGCCCTCTTCGGGGATCGCGCCCAAGTCCACCAGTTCCGGGTGAAGCACCAGTGACATGCTCGTCTCGCACTCGCAGGCGTGCATGTGCACGTCGGTGTCGCAGATCGCGTCCCATTCCTTCTGACGGTCGGGCGTCCGCCAGTCCACCTGCGTGTAAACCGAGTAAGGCTTCTCGCGCCACAACGTGCACTGCGCCAGGAAGCGGTTGAGCGCGAAGTTCCCGCCGTGACCGTTCACGAGGATGATCTTGCGGAACCCGTTCCGTCCGATCTCGTCGAAGACGGCCTCGATGAGTTCCAGGAGCATCGTCGGGCGGATGCTGAGGTTGCCGGGATAGGCCCGGGCCTCGTAAATCTGTCCGAAATACCAGGGCGGGAAGACCACGGCCGGTTCCTTCTCGGCCGCGAGACACGCGATCCTGTGGACCGTGAGGAAGTCCTGACCGACGGGCAGGTGGTCGCCGTGCTTTTCGAGCACGCCCATGGGGAAGAGACAGACCCCCGTCTCGCGGACCGCTT
>DATKVD010000384.1:0-2515 GCA_035530235.1 Planctomycetota bacterium
CACATGAGTGCGGCCGCGTTGGCCCGGCTCTCCCCCCACGAGCTGTGGTGGATGCGGTTGTTGCGAATCACGACGTTATAGACCCCGCCGGGGCGGTTGCTGTTGAGTGCGACGACCTGGCCCTGGTTCATGTGCGGCCCGCCTCCGCCCAGGTCGCACCCCTCCAGCGTGACGTCGTGACCGCTGATCACCACCTGACCGAAGGTCTTGAACCCGGAGACGTCGACCCAGCTCCCGCCGATGCTGATCGCCGGACGGGGATAGAAGTGTGACGAGTTGCGGAAGGTGGTGTCGTCCGGGTCGGGGTTATAGTGACTGACGCCGGGCTTCGCCTGGATGACGACGGTCTCGCCGCAGTAGGCGGAGACGCGCTTCCGTCTCTCGGGGGTCCCGCTCGCGCGGACGGCGAGTGCACCGGTCCAGTAGTCGACCCGGCTGCCGTGGACGCTGATGAGACCGTCGGAGGACTCCCGTGAATAGACCCCCTCACGGACGAAGAGCACGTCGGCGTCGGCAAGGGCGTCGGCCGCCTTCGCGAGCTCGGTGAACACCCGGTCCTTTCCGCCGCCGCAGGTGCGCGTCGCCGGGTCGTAGGTGGTCGAGCCGTCCACGACCCCCTGACGGTTATCGAGGAAGACGACCTTCGCGTCCGGCGGCGTCTCCTGCGCCCGGACGACCGCCGACGCGAGCACCAGCACCGCCGCCAGGATCCCGGCATATCTCCCCCGTGACGTCATCATTCTGCCCTCCCCTCGGCGAAAGCGTCCCCGGCCGCCGTCGGCAGCCGGTTGACAACCGACCGTCTGCACCCTACGCTATGTGTGTCGCCGGGCGCCGCGTTTGTTTCAGTCGGCCCGGCCCACGATACGCAGGTTTCCGAAGGAGGACGGGGACGCCATGAACAACCGCACGCACATTCGGGTCATCGCATGGATTGCGGGGATGCTGCTTCTGCCCGTGACGCTGGCGGCGCAGGATGCGGGCGAGGTCCGCATGGTCAACGGCTTCAACGACGAGGCCGACCGTGCCCGATGCACCTACGCCAAAGCCCTCACGGTCGAGCTGGCGGCCGAACACGCCACCGAGGGTGCGAGGGCGGCGAAGATCACCTGCCCGACCGGCCAGCGATGGACCGGGCTCGGCATCCGAAAGGACCTGCTGGCCGACTGGGGCGCCTGGGATTACTTCACCTTCGACGTGTTCAACCCCTATGACCCGGAAATCCAGATCTTCGTCCGGATCGACGACGACCAGAGCACGAACAACGATTACTCCACCCAGTACGGCCGCAGGTTCAAGCTGGTCCCCGGCGCCAACCGCATCCGCATCAAGACCTCGCGCATGCCGAACCAGGTCCAGCCGTGGCTCCAGCGCAGGCTGGACCCGAACAGGCTCAAGGCCTTCTACATCTGGTTCCCCAACGACCTGCCCGAGGCGATGACGCTCACCTTCGACAACTTCGCCCTGCGGAAAAACCCCAAGGTGACGCTGCCCGCGGGGCTGCGGGCCTTCGGCTTCGGTCCCGAAGACTCGGACGCGTGGCCCGGGTTCACGCACGTCACGCCGAAATCCGGGTATTCCGACGAGGCCGGCTGGGGGTTCAAAGACACGGGCGGCCTCAGCGGCCTGGACGATGATTTCGACAGGGAGGGCCTCAAGAACGGCGAGTTCATGTGCGGGAGCGGCATCTACCGCAGCGGCCGCCCCATGACGTTCGTCGTGAAGCTCGCCCCCGGTCGCTACAAGCTGTGGTGCGCGGCCGGAATGACGGTCTATCCCAAGCTTGAATACACCGTTTCCTGCGATGGCAGGCAGGTCTTCAAGTGCGAGGCCGGGGACCGGTTCGAGGGCCTGGACCCCGTCGGTCGCGACTATACCACAAAGAGCACGGTCTGGGACCTGCTGGCGGCCGGGCAACTCTACGACGAGTTCAGCACCGAGGTCGACGTCAGGGACGGCAAGGCCGAGATCACGATCGAGGGCCAGTATGCGTCGTGGCGGAGCGGCGGCCTGCGGGCGCTCGTTCTCTATCCGGTCGGCGACGCCGCGGCGGAGAAGACCTTCGTCGATCTCCTGCTTCAGCGAACTGAGAAGTTCAATACGAAGTGGCGCGAACTCAAGCCCGCCAAGACCCCCGCGCCCCCGGAATTCACCGCCGACGAGAAGGCGCACGGCTTTCTGCTGGCGTACCGCCACTACTGCGAGGAGATCACCCCCTGGTTCGTTCCCACGGCCGAGGACCGGCTGAAGACACTTTCCGTCGCCGCCACTCCCGGCGAGAAGGAGCCCGCGGCTTTCATCGTCTATCCGACGAAGGACGTGCCGGAATGCAAGGTGCGTGTCGGCAACTTACGCGGACCCGCCGGGGCGATGCCCGCCGACGCGGTCAAGGTCGAATACGTCCACTACCGCTACCTGAAGGGCGACGGCGGCATCAACGTCGTGCCCAGCCACATCGTGCCCCGGAACCACGTGGCGCTGGAAAAGGGCGTCCCCCGGCAGTTCTGGCTGACCC
>DATKVD010000385.1:0-3974 GCA_035530235.1 Planctomycetota bacterium
AGCGACAGGAACCACGCCATGTGGTTGATGCCCGCGCACAGGAAATCGATCTGGTCCTTCGGGACGCCCACGTAGCCGCTGATGAGGTCGAGCGTGGTCTGCACGCCGTGACAGAGTCCGATGAACTGCACCTTCTTCGCGACCCGCCCGAGCGCCAGGCAGCAGGCGGCCATCGGGTTGGCGTAGTTCAAGAGCAGTGCATCCGGGCACAGCTCTTCCATGTCCTTCATGACGTCGACCAGCACGGGGATGGTGCGGAGTCCGCGGAAGATTCCGCCCGGGCCCAGCGAGTCGCCGATACACTGGTCCACACCGTACTTGAGCGGGATCTCGTAGTCCGCCTTGAAGGCGTCCATCCCGCCCACCTGGATCATGATGATGACGTAGTCGGCGCCGTCGAGGGCTTTCCTCCGGTCGAGCGTGCTCCAGACGGTGGCGGGGAGGTCGTTCTCCCTGACGACCCGTTTCACGAACCGCTCCATCCGGGCGAGCTTGGGCCGTGTGCGGCTCATGAGACGGATTTCGCTGCCCTCGAGCGCGGGCGTCGCGAGGATGTCCATCGACAGCGTCTTCGTGAAGATCATGCTTCCGGCACCGATCATCGCGATTTTCGGCATTGCAGTTGCTCCTTCTCTTACCGGCCCAAACGAAGGCGGATATAGTCACGAGCGACCTTGAGGTCTTCGAGGGCCTCTGCCGCGTCGCACGGCGGGTCCATCTCCCCTTTGCACACTTTGAGGAAGTTGACCGCCTGCTGCTTCATGGAATGGACCCAGGGGAGTGTCGGGAGGGTGCGTTCGGGCGTCTTCCCGTCGCCGGGGTCGGAATAGACTTCGACCGACCCGGCGCGGTGCGTCGCCATCGGCGCCGGGAGGTCCAGCTTCACGTACCCCTTTTCGAACGCGACGAGCGCCGATTCCTGCCAGTCCACGGTCGTGCGGTAGGGCGTCATCTCGACGACGCCCGGGACTCCCGATTCGCTCTCGACCGCCATCACCACGCCGGATTTTTCCGCGTAGGTGACGTGGTACGGCTCCCCCAGCAGGTGTCGCATCAGGTTGACCTGGTGGATGTAGTAGTTGACGAAGGAGACGTACTTTCTTGCCGTCTCTTCGTCCATGTCCCCGGGCGGGGGCTCGGTCCCGAGTTTGGGCCGCTCGTCGCCGGCGTCGATGAGTCCGGTGAAGCCCGAGGCGATCCAGTCGCCCGCGGGCATCAGGATGCGGACGTACCTGAGCGGCCCCATCCCCCCCGCTGCTTTCCATTCGTCGATGACGGACCTGGCATAGATGGTGGCGGGGTCGGAGCGCTTGTTGTAGCCGACCATGTGGGTGCAGCCCGCGTCGGCGGCGGCTCTCACGAGCTTCTGGCCGCTTTCCACGGCAATGGCGAGCGGTTTCTCCGTGAAGAGATATTTCGCCCGCGGGTAGAGTTCGGGAAGCAGGACCGCGTGTCGCGCAAAGGGCTGGCTCGCCACGATCCCGTCGAGCTTCTCGTGCGTGAGCATCTCACGGTGGTCGGCGTAGACCTTCGGCACGCCGTACTTCTGCGCGACCAGCTTGGCGGTTTTCGTGCGAAGCTCCGCAATCGCGACCACCTCGCACGCGTCAATCGTCACGTAGTTCGCCAGGTGGGCCATCTGGCCCATCGTCCCGACGCCCACGAATCCGATGCGTACCTTACTCACGCATGTCTCCTCAATGTGAACTCAGGGCAGGTAGTGCCCCTTCCAGACGCCGCCCCCGTGCGTCGCCACGTACATGATTTTCTTGTCCTTCGGGTCGAACGTCACGTTGGCCGCCGCTCCGAAGGGGAGCTTCATGAAGCGCTGCCACGTCTTTCCCGCGTCGGTGCTCACCCACAGTCCGTGGGTGTTCGAGCCGACGTAGACGGTGTCCGGGTTGTCGGGATGCAGGCTCACGAAGTTGGCGTGGACGTAGCCGCGTCCGCCGGTCGCCGCGAAGTCCTCGTCCTTGAGCACCCGTGTCCAGGTCTTTCCGCCGTCGGTCGTCTTGTAGACGCCGCCTTCGCGGCTGCCCGGAATCGTGGCGGCGGTCAGGTAGACCGTTTCGGGGTCGTCCGGGTGCAGCGCGAACCCGCACGGCCAGCCGAGTTTCAGATTACCGTTGACGTCGACCCAGTTCTCGCCGCCGTCGGACGACTTCCACAGCCCTCCGGGCACCGGGAACTTGCTGCCGTCCCGGTGCGCGGTGATGCTGCAGAAGACCTCGCCGCTCTTCGGATGGACCTCGACCATGAAGGCGTGCAGGTTGCCCTCGTGGCCGAGTCCGGTAGACTTCCTGTTCCAGGTGGCGCCGCCGTCCGTTGACCTGTAAACCCCGTCCTCGTAGAAGGTTGCGTAAAGCGTCGGCCTGTCCTTGGGTGACTTCGGATCGATCGCGACCCAGGTGCACGGCTTCGTCGGCTGGCCGGTCCCGAGGACCTTCCAGGTCCGGCCGTGGTCCTCGCTGACGCACACGCCGCCGGCGTGGGTGGGGCTGTTGGAACCGATGTGGGTCCAGTAGGGGATGTCGTGCCGGTTGCTGGTGGCGGCGTACATCTTTCCCTTCACGCTCGGGTCGAAGACGACGTGATAGAACGTGTTCCCCCAGGGACATCCCTTCGCCCCCCAGATCCAGGTCTTCCCACGGTCGAGACTGCGTGCGAAGCCGATGTCGGTGTAGGCGATGTAGGTCTTCCGGTCGTCGAACGGGTCGAAGAGGTATCGCCAGTTGGTCGTGACCTCCAGGCCGTTCGAGTGGTACCCGCGGAGCCGTGCGCCGTCGTCGTCGACCGTGACGGGGACGTTCATGTGCTGCTTCCAGGAGTCGCCGCCGTCGCGCGAGATGTAGAAGTCGCCCTGGGTGCTCACCATGACGATCTTCGGATCACTCGGGCAGATGCCGAGGCCGTTGCGGGTGAAGTAGTATCCCCAGCCGATGTCGGTCTGCACCCAGGACAGTTCGACGTTGGCGTCGTCGCCGCGCATGCGGAACATCTCTTCCCAGGTCTTGCCGCCGTCACGGGTGCGCCAGTTGCTGCGGCACCACCCGCCGCCCGACTGCGTGACGTAGGCGACGTCGGTCTGGTCCTGCGGCATCATGATGAGGTTCTGATCGTTCACCACCTTGTCCCACCCCTGGGAGACACGCCACGTCTTCCCGTCGTCCCACGACTGGAGCACGCCGGTGTTGAACGCCGTGCCGTAGAGCACGGTGCGGCCGTCCCTGCCGACGGCGCCGGTGAGCGAGCTGAAGGCCGACTTCTTCTGCGGGACCGCCTGCTGGACCCAAGTCTTTCCGCGGTCCTGACTTACCTGGAGACCGTTCTCCACCGAGGCGAAGGCCTTCTCGCCCAGGAGCACCACGTCCCAGCACTTGCCGGCGAAGGGCTTCTCCCAGGTCTCTCCGCCGTCCCCGGTCCGCCAGAGCCCCGTCTGGGTGCACACGAAGATGAGCCGGCTGTCGGCGGGGTCGGCCACGACGCGGATGAGGGCCGCGTTCTCCCACGGGAGTGCGCCGTCGACGACGTTCCGCCACGTCACGCCCTTGTCCCGGCTGACCTTGAGCGTGTTCTCCGAGACCCAGAAGATCGCGTCCTTCGTGAAGAACGGTCTGACGGAGAGACTGCTGTGGAGTTCATTCCAGTGGATCATCTGCCACGTTCCGCCGCCGTCGGTCGAGCGGTAGCTCCCGCTCATGTCCGAGCAGACGAACATCAACTCGGGGTCAAAGGGCGAAGCGCAGGGACAGTACATCCCCCCCGCCCCGCCGATCCCCAGGAGCTCGAAGGCCTCCTCCGCGGGGTGGGCAGACCCGCAGAGCCCCAGCACCAGCGCAAGCACCGTCAGCCCGATCAGACCCGTTCTCATGGTTTCCCCCCTTGGTTGGTCCGTCATACCGACATTATAGCGCGGGCGTCTCTCAGATCAAGACGGTACGGTTTCGACCTATAGCGTCTAACAAAATGAATCA
>DATKVD010000386.1:0-4471 GCA_035530235.1 Planctomycetota bacterium
GGATACTGCGGGCCTTGATGTGCGCGCGAACATCCTCAACTGTCAGCTTTATCGGTATATCCACCACATCTACGTCGCGGATCGCATCGAAGAATGGCTTGGTATAGATGTCATTCAGCCACCACTCCTGAAACTTCAAGCAGCACGCCGCGAGCCAGAACACGTTTCCGCGTCCCGCAAACGGTTCGACGTATCTTCCGCCTTCGCGAGGCATCATCGATACCAGCCACTTCCGCAGCCGGACCTTACCGCCCGGATAGTTGAATTGTGGAACCTTGAACATCCTTGCCATTTCCGCCCTCCGTCGCGTCCCCGTCGGCGGTCTCTCCACTGAGGCCGTCGGCGGGGACGCGCCAGCGTCGGCGCGCCCCCTTCGCCGGGGGTGATCCCTACTTCCTGCGGGCGGCCTTCGCCTTCGGCTTCGGCTTCACGGTGGTGGCGGGCTTCCTCTTGACGACCGTCTTGGGCTTAGGCTTGGGCTTCTCAATGACCGGAACGTCGGCGCCCTTGAGCGCCGCGATCTCGGCCTCCGTGAGGTCCGCCTCCTGCCACTCGTAGCCCTTCATCTTCTCGACGACGGACTCGGTCGTATCCTCATCCGCGATGGGTATCTCGGCGGCTTCGGCCAGAGCCCGAAGCTCGTCGGGAATCTCGTCCACGACCGGGGTGAGGTCCGACGCCTTCAGCTCGGTGATCTCCCAGGGTGGCGGGGTGCCGTCGTCATAGACGGCTGTGTAGAGTCCGTCAGCGTCCACGGCCGTAATGGTACCCTGGATCGTCTGCGGCGTCGGGTCGTCGCCCAGCGCCGTCGTGAACTCCACGACGGTGCCGATGTCGAATTCCGCCGTCGGCTCGTCGGTAGGCTCCTCCTGCGGCTCTTCGTCTGAGGCCGGAGCGGCCGGGGCGGCCTTCCGCGCGGCCGGCGCCACGCGCGGGGCGGCAGACACTTCGGATGCGTCGACGCGCTCGATCAGGTCGTAGTTGATGAACCCGCCCGACTGCTTGAGTCTGATCTTGGCGATGGGCTCGGCGTTGGCGATACTGGCGACGATCTCCTCGATGTCGGCGATGGATGCGTCGGCGAACCCGCCGAGGATGAACGCCCACATCTTCCAGCGCCCGAGGCTGATCGGGTGCGAGAACGGGAACTGGTTCAGGTTGACCGTGGTTCCCTCGAACTCGCCCTCCAGGATCGTCCACTTCTCCTTGATCATTTCTTTGCCCGTCGAGGAGACGTCGCAGTGGGCGTCCACCAGCCGCGCGATCACCGGCACGCCGTACGGGTATGCCGGACCGTCCTTCGTCACCTTCGAGAACTGCTCCTGGTACTCTGCGAGCCTTTCCTGCGCGAACACTCCTGGCATCTTCCGACTCCTTCCGTTACCGTCGATGAACGTCTCCTCGTGCGGCGCGCCACGCTAGTACGACATCAGCTCGCACCCCCCTTCGCGACGCCTATGCGTCCCCGCGCCGCATCGTTCTTGGCCCGGCCGAGCCCCTCGGCCGCGGCGTCCGTCATCGCCGCCGAGACCATCAGGTCCTCGGCGCGCAACCCGACCGACTCGTCCCCGCGGAACGCCTGCGATATGACCTCGTAGTCCTTCCCCGGCTGATCCTCCGGCAGCAGCACGTAGCGGGGCATCACGGCGAGGGAGCCCGTCTTGTGCCCGGCGGTGACGAGATCGTCCCCCTTGGTCATGAGCACGCGGCCGACGCCGCCCGCCTTCAACCTGTACGTGTCGATGTAGAAAATCTGGTCCACGATTGGCACGATGATCTGGTCGCACTGACCGGTCAGCCTTGGCACGATCTTGTGAAACTCCGGTCCACCGCGGGTCTCGATGGTTTCCTGCTTGGAGTGCGCGGTGAAGTGGCAACCGCGACCGGTGTGCTGTATCCGACCGATCTGCTTGGCGAACTCCTCCCGAAGCGTGATCCAGCCGATGCCGGACTTATCGCGCTTGCCGTACCTGTCGTTACCTGGGTTGTTGATCCCGAGCGTTTGGCAGACCCAGGCCGAGCACATCTGGTACGCAGCAGCGCCGGTATCGATGGCGACGGAGCCGAAGCGGTCCGTCTTCTCAAGCAGGTCCACGCCGCGCACGAACTGCTCCCACGTCTCGACACATTCTTGGTCTGGCGGGAACCGATGGACGGAGAGCGCCTTACCGCCAACCTCGAAGAAGAAGAAGAGGATGTCGGGGAAGCTTGCCAGGAAGCTCGTCTTCCCGATTTTCGGCGGGCCGTAGACTAGAATGGAATACTGCGACATGTCCTGCAACGGTTCGCTCTTCTTCGTCGGCAGCTGCAGCTCCGACGATGACCGCGGAGCCTTCACCTTCGGCTTCCGTATAGCAGGCTTCGCTGTGACCTTCGCCGCAGCCGCCACGGTCGCGCCCTCGCGTCTCTTCACTACCGCCATCGCTCGCCCTCCTTCTCTACGGCGCTAGTCAAGCGCCTACTCTTCCAGTTCTGTGAGCAGCCTCCCCGTCTGCACGTACCCCGTCATGTCTCCGCCCGCGGAGCACGCCTGCAGGTACGAGCAGTTCCACTTCGACACGCACGCCATCTCGTTCTTGAAGGTCTCCTCCTTCCCGAGCAACCAGCGCTCGAACAGGTGGAGCTTCAGCTCCAGCTCCTTCTCGAACCGCTCGAAGTCCTTAGCGGTATACGTGACCTCGCTGCGCGTGAAGAAGTGCCCGGGGTCCTTTTCGATTGCCGCGCGGACGCGCGCGGAGTAGTCGTCGAGGGATTCCTTCTCCGGGTTGAACCGCTGCCCCGGCCGGCGGATGATGTTGTAGCAAACGATGCGCGCGGTCTCGTTCTCCCCGCGCTCGCGGAGTTCGATGTTCTGCACGGTCAGATAGAAGAGGTTCTGGAAGTCGAACGTCAAACGCAGGTCGATGCTTCCCTCGTCGATCTGGGACTTGGTCTTGTTCTCCATCAGGCGGTAGTATTTCCTCTTGTCGCCGCAGCGCTGCAGTCCGTCCTTCCGACCCCGTAGCGTATATCCGCGGAAGTCAACCGCGAACACGCCCTCCAGCTCGACCCACCGCCCGGGCTCGAAGTCGTCCGGCCATGCGTCCAAATACGGTTCCCACGTCGCGTACGCCTGCGCGACGCAAATCTCGGAGGACTGGATGGCGTTCGAGGAATTGGATTCCTGCCGTTGCTTGGCGAGCCAGGCTTCAGTGTGCTCCACGAAGAACGCCTCGGCGTCCTTCCGCGTCAGCTTGCCGTTCATTACACCGCGAAAGAAATGCTCCAGCAGCGCGTGGTACAGGCTGCCGTAGTTTATCGCGTCCTTCGTCCGCGGCTGGTGCCATCCTTCCAGCCCCATGCGGCAGCCGACGCGGCAGTTGATGAACCCGGACAGCATGCTCTGCGTCGTGCCGTCCCCGATCTGGTACGGGAAAATAGCGAGGGACCTTCCGACCGTAGGCGGGTCCGGAGTGCGCTTCGGTACGGCCTTCGGTGCGGCCTTTCTCGGACTGCTCTTCACTCGCCCACCTCCTTCTTTAGCTTCTCCAGGATCGCCCACAGGGCCATCCAATACCGTCGGTAATGCACGCTTCCGTGGTCGTTTCCCGCCGAGTATAGCACGCTCGCCGGATGTGGTAGTTCATCCGCGTCCGGAAAGATGCGCGCCACCTCGCCCTGCACGGTCAGGCCCAGGAGCACGATGCGCCGGGGCCGGCACAGCTCCACGGCCTTGACCAGTCGTGGGCGACAGCACGTCGCCTCCTCCTCCGTAGGATCGCGGTTCTCCCCGCGCCTGTCGTCTGTCGGGCGGCAGGCAACGAGGTTGTCCCAGTAGCATCGCGGAGTCCACCCCGCGCGCGCGGACGCGTCCGCGATGGCGGCGTCCAGAAGTTTCCCGCTCGGGCCGACGAACGGCTTGCCCACGACGTCCTCCCCGACGCCCGGCCCGATGCCGACGAACATGATGTCCGTCGGAACGGCACCGCGACCGAGCACCACGCGCCGCCGCGTGCGGGATAGCCCGCAGCGTGCGCAGGAGGTCCAGGCGTGTTCGCTGGAGCGGGTCGCTCTCACAGCATCCCCATCGCCGCCAGGCCCATACCCACGGCGTCCGCGTCGTGGCTCATCGGCGACCAGCCCAGCGCGCGCTCGATGCGACTGATCACGGCGCTCTTGCTCAACTGCCTTTTCCAATCGTCGGGCAGAACCAGCACACACGGCGCGCCCATCTCCCGGCAGACGTAGTCGATCTCCCCGACGAGGTGCGCCAGCTTGAGCAGGTTGCCGCTCTCTATGGAGTCGTGGCTGCGCTTGTTTCCGGAGCGCAGGCATGGCAGTTCGACGACCACGATCCTGGCTCCGTTCTCTTCGAACACGTTCATCATCAGCGTCCGCGCGACGTAGTACGCACGATCCTCCCAACTCTCGGATCGCTTGATGCCCTTGACGCAACCGCTGTCATCAGGCCTGGTCGGGCGCCCGAGAGGCA
>DATKVD010000387.1:0-3960 GCA_035530235.1 Planctomycetota bacterium
CCGGTGAAGTTGAGGCTCACGCCGGGCGGCGTCTCGTGGATGCGGGGACTTTCGATGACGTCGATGCGGGCGAGCGGACTGAACCGGCGTGCGATCGTCCGCGCCTCGTGCTGCGCTTCGAGACGGTGGTAGTGGCTCAGCGTCTTGAATTCACTGATCCTGACCTCGAACGGCGAAAGGAACGCGAGGCCCGAGACGAGAAGTGCGACGGCGAGGGTGAGCGTCGTGGCGAGACGTCGTCCGTGCGAGAGCGCGAAGAGCACCGCGGCGGCCGCCGCCAGCGTCGTCAGTGTGCGCATGAGTCCCGGGATGTCGAAGAGGTGCATGAGGAGCACGAAGGCGACGGCCCCGAGTCCGCTGCCGAGGAGGTTGACGGCGTAGCGTGAGCCGATGGGGACGTCGGGCTCGGCGAGCGCCAGGGCGATCACGCACGCCCCGAAGAAGAACGGCAGCAGGCAGAGGACGTAGTCCTCGAGGAGGTAGAGGTACTGCCAGGCGTTCCAGCCGAGTTCGAGGACGTTGAACGGGACGTCCTGTATGAGGTGAAAGCAGACGGGAAGACAGCCGGCCAGCAGCAGGGACGCCGCCCCCATCCACGTCCGGGCGTTCCTGAGAAGCGCTCGACGTGCGAGGGCCACCACCGTCCCGCTGAGACCGAACCCCAGGAGCGCCACCGAGATGATCATGTAGGCGAAGTGGTGCCAGTGACCGATGCTGAGGGAGCGCATCAGCACCAGTTCCAGTCCCAGCACGACACAGGAGACGAGGAACACGCCGAGGTAGACGAGCATCGTGACGTCCGGATCATTGCCCCTTTTCGTGGCTGCCGGTGAGGGGGACGAACCGCACCGCACAGATCACGCGACTCTTCACCTTGCCGTCCTCGTCCTTGGTGACGAGCATGAGCTGCTGGACACGGAACGCCGCCCCGATGGGAATCACCATGCGTCCGCCGGGCTTGAGCTGCCCGAGAAGCGGCGGCGGGACGTGCGTGGCCGCGGCGGTGACGATGATGGCGTCGAACCGGGCATTCGCTTCCCAGCCGTGGTAGCCGTCGGCGGTCTTCACGGCGACCTTCGTGTAGCCGCGGTCGGTCAGGCGCTTGCGGGCGGGGTCGGCCAGCTCCCGGATGATCTCGATCGAGAAGACGTGCGGGGTCAGTTCGTTGAGCACCGCGGCCTGGTAGCCCGAGCCCGTGCCGATCTCGAGGACCTTGTGTGTCGACTCCACCTTCAGGAGCTGCGTCATCAGTGCGACGATGTAGGGCTGGCTGATGGTCTGTCCGTGACCGATGGGGAGGGGCCGGTCGTCGTAGGCGGAGCGCTGGAGGTCCTCGGGCACGAACCAGTGTCGTGGGACGTTCCGCATCGCGTCGAGCACCGGCTTGTCACGGATGTCACGGTCCGCAAGCTGCCGGTCCACCATCCGTTCACGTTCTTCCTGTCGCTCGGTGCTGCGGGGACGCGGCCACGTCGGTGTCTCCTTCTCCTCCGCTTCGGCGGCGAAGCACGTCGCCGCCGTCGCGAGTGCCAGGCAAATGCAGGCCGCCCGCACGGTTCCCGCTCGTTTCATGACCGACCTCCGTCCACAACGCGCCTCCTACCGAAGCGATTCCTCCATGGCGACGTCACACCACATCTCGAGTTTCCCGTCGGCGCCGTCGATGGTCTGAAGGTCGCAGAGGACGTAGTCGAACGGCATCTCACCGGCCTCGTCCATGCGTCGACGGGCCTCCGCCCGGATCCCGTCCGCTCCCCACACGAACAGCACGTTCGTCGGGTGGGCGTGCACCTCGAGTGCCACCTTCCGGCCCGTCAGTGACGGGACCACGTCCCCCAGTGCCGTCCAGGGCGAGACGTGAAAATGCCTCAGGTGCGGCAGCTCACGGATGCTCGTCACCTTTTCCCCCAGGTCCTCACACCCATGATAGTATACCTTGCCGAAGCATTCGGCGATACGGGCATTATAGGGGTGGACGAACTCGGCGTACATCGCGGGTCCGAGCGGTGCGGCGCTCTGGGCGCTGAGATACGCCCATCCCGACGCGAGACGATGCTCGCCGCCCGGGGGAAATTCATCCCACGGCGCGTGCAGGAGCGTCCCTTCCTCGACGTCGAACGCCCCCGCCGCCTCGCGCTCGGTCTCGACCTGGATGATCCCGTCGGCCAGCCGGTCCATCAGCCGGTGCACGAACTCGGGACGGTCGTAGAGGTCGAAGAGCAAGGGCTCGCCGCCGCGCAGGAGCACGGCGACCTCATAGGGCGAGTAACTGATGCGACGGGTGTAGCGCTTCACCGGGACGCGGTCGTCGAGGAGTTCACGGGCCTCGTCGCGCGCGGCGTCGTCGACGGCTCTGTCTTCTTCGAAGTGCGGGAGCGTCAGCCGGTCGAGGTCGGCCTCGTCCCGGATCGCCGGGATCTCCTTGTAGGCCCCGCCCTCCTCCTCGGGCCGCGTGCGGCTGATCTTCAGCCCCCACATCTCGTCGGTCGGCGTCACCTCCTTCGCGACGACCCACACCGTCGGGTGGATGACGTCGTCGTCGCGCAGGTGACGGAACTTGTGGATCTTCTTGCGGAGCTGGACCTCGAGGTGACGGGCGAGCCCGTGCTTGAAGTGGAACCGCTCTTCCGGGATGAGCCGCCGCCAGACGAGGTCGTATCCCCACGTCATGAAGGGGGCACACTTGACGGGCGGCTTCTCCGGACGCTCGCCCCGGAAGAGTTTCACCCACAGGGGCTTGCGCCGTTCCATCTCAGGCGACGCACAGAGTGCGTTCACCTCGTCCGCCAGGTCGACCAGCAGTTTCTCCGCCATATGCCCACTCCTGGCTTGGTGCGTCTAAAGAAATGAAGCGGCTTTCCTTTGGACCGCCCCGTAAGGGGCGGAAGGATTTAGCCGGGGGCGTCAGCCCCCGGTACGCAGGCGAAGAAAACCGCTCAGCCCCGAAGGGGCGGCAGAAGCGTTGTGCCACCTCCTGTCGCCCCGTTGGGGCTTGGGCGAATATGAGAATCCGCACCGGGGGCTCACGCCCCCGGCTATTGTCTGACGCCCCTCACGGGGCTTGTTGTCAACGGCAACGGCTCATTTTCTTAGACGCTCTTACAGACCGCCTGTCCCCAGGCACAGGGCTACTTCCGGCTCACGTCGAGGCAGACGAGTTCGCCCTCCCAGCTTCGACAGTAGATGCGACCGTTCGCGAGCACGGGCATGTTCCAGCACCGGCCGTCGAGGACCCTGGCGTGTGAGATGAGCTTGAAGCCGCGGGGCGACGCCTCGGCGACGGCGAGGTCCCCGCGGTCGCCCTGGATGATGAGCTTGCCGTCGGCCACCATCACGCCCCCGGTGCCGAATCCCTTCTTCGACCACCTGACCCGGCCGGTCCCGAAGTCCACGCACTTCAGCGTGCCCTTGCCGCCCTTGACGTCCACCCATCCGTCGAAGCCGTACAGGTGTCCGTCGTAGAGGACGCAGCTGGTGCAGTGGTTCTGCATCCCCTTCGTGCTCCAGACGACCTCGGGTCTGCCGCTAGCGACGCTGAGGAGTGTCGCGCCCCTGTCGTAGTAGAC
The DNA here is from genome assembly GCA_035530235.1 of Planctomycetota bacterium. Lineage (GTDB taxonomy): Bacteria > Planctomycetota > DG-23 > DATKVD01 > DATKVD01 > DATKVD01. The sequence continues at coordinate 3,567 of DATKVD010000387.1, forward strand.
CGACGAGATGAAGATGCGGTCGCCCGAGACGACCGGCGTGGCGATGTTGCACTCGTACTGGTTCTTCGTGGGGAACTGCCAGCGTTCCCGTCCGCTCCCGGGCTCCATGGCCGCGAGCGCCGAACCCGTGAACACCACCAGGCTTCGCGTGCCGTCGTGCTCGTGGATGACCGGCGAGGAATGTCCCACCCGGTGGTTTCCGGCCTGCCACAGCACCTTTCCGGTGGTCTTGTCGAAGGCCACAACGGTCCCGCCGCGCGCGCCCAGTTCCACGAAAACACGGTCGCCGTCGACCACGGGATGACAGGCGAACCCGTGCCGGCCGCCCGTGGCCCCCAACTCCCTCGCCGTGTCCTTCGACCAGAGGACCTTCCCCGTCCTCGCGTCGAGACAG
>DATKVD010000388.1:0-6196 GCA_035530235.1 Planctomycetota bacterium
CCTGCCGGTGGGTCTCGGCGGACCGGCCCACGAATACTCCGACGGCGCGGGGACGGGCATGCCCCGCTTCTCCGTCCACGCCGCGGGCCACTTGTCGAACACCTGCCCCCCCGTGTTGCACTTGCCGTACGCCTTCCAGAAGGCGTCGTCGTCCGGGTGACGGACGAGTATCGCGTTGTGGGCGATGGTCTCGGAGGCGTAGTGCCGGGTGTGATGGTTTCCCGGGGGGTTGAACTTGAACGTCGCGGCGTCCATCCCGTGCTGACCGCCGGTGTCGAGGGCGAGGATGCCCTTCCTGTAGACGGTGAACTGGTTGTTGTCGGCGTTTCGTCGGCCGTCGTCACGTCCTTTGGCCCAGGCGCCGCACGCGAAGTGCACAAAGGTGGCGTCGGTGTCCCAGCTCTCACGCATGCAGGCCAGCCCGCGCGTCGGGAAGAAGCGGCTGGGCGGGAAGTTCTCCGGTCCGAGCATCGGCACCTCGGGGTCGTGGAAGAGGATCCGACACCAGAGCCCGCCCATGACCCGGGCGTGTCGCACGATCTTCGCCCAGCCCTCGAGCGTCGGGTCCTCGTGGACGTACAACCGGTGTGTCCACCACTGGTAGAGTCCGTCACGGTAGCGTGCCGGGGCGGCCGGCAGCATGTACCTCGCCCCGGCGTCCTGCTCCCCGACGGGACCCATGTGCCGTCCGCAGGTGTAGTCGAAGTGGATGGCCGCCGGCTCCCAGGGGTAGAAGTGGTAGACGTAGTAGGAGCCGAGGTGGCGCATCCAGGTGGAGGTCTTCCACACGTCGGTCCCGAGGGCGTTGGTGAAGGCGAAGACGTGCGGACAGACGAGGTTCACCGTGTGACTGGGGAGGTAGGAGAAGCTGGTGGAGTCGCCGCCGCGGTCGTCGGCCCACGCATCGGCCTCGGCGAGTTTCACCCGGGCGGCATGTACGCCGGTCGTCAGCTCTTTCGCGATCTCGTCGTCGCGTCCGGAGCCCCCGCCGTAGAGCGCGACCGCCGGCCACAGCCGGCAGGAAGCACTGAAGCCGCGATACTTGTTCCCCCCGGCCAGGAGAAGCTCCACCTGTGCGTCGATTTCCCCCTTGGAGAGGGTGTCCCAGACCAGGTCCAGCGCGAACGCGGGGGCCCACCCACGCACGCCGCCCTTCCTGAACGCGGTGGTCTTCCGCACCGCATCCGCGTAGCGCTTCTCACCCGTGAGCTGATAGAGCACCCCCAGGCACACCCCGTCCAGGGCCCACTCGTTCTTCCAGTCGTAATCCTTCTCGGCGATCTTCGCGTCCCAGTAGGCCTTGAACCGCTCGAAGTCGGACTTCATCACCCCGGTGATGCGCTCCCTGTATCGAGGCAGGTCGCGTCCGCGGAAGAGGAGACGTGGACGCTCGTTCCTGAGGAGAGCACAGTCGGCGGGAAGCTCGATCTCGCCGATCTTCGTCGTCTGTGCGACGCCCGGCCCCGCAAGGAGAAGCACGAGGCACATCGACTTGGCGACGGTCGAGAGACGTCTCCGCCATCCCGGAGCACGTCGGACCCACCCCCGCCGCCGGGGGCCGCCGGCCGCCCTCCCCTTCACGAGGTCCTCCTCGACCCGTTCCGTCTCGATCGGCTCCTCGTCGGCGGGTCGCTTCTCGGTCACGACGTCTCCTTTTGCGGCGAGCCCGACGCTCAGCGCTTGCGGACACGACAGCGAACCAGTTCGATGGGAAGCTTCGGCTTACCCAGGGTCTTTCGCTTGCACGTCACTCGGTGGATGTACCCCCGGAGCGTCACCTCGCTCCCCGCGGGCAGAGAGCCCAGGTGTCCTCGGTCCTCCTTGTGCACGTAAGCCACGATGGGTATTTCGTCGTTTCCGACGGCGGTCGCGGTGACCTCAACGGCATAGACCTTTGCTTCCTCGACCTCCTTCTCCAGCAGCTTGATCTGCTTCTCGACGTCCTGAAGCACCTTTTCGGCCTCTTCGGCTTTTTTGGCCTTTTCCTTGGGGTCCTCGTTTTCCCAGGGACGCTCCTGCCGGTGATAGGCAAGCGTCGTCTTCGCCGGTCCACGCCGACGCGTCGCCTTCTCCAACTCCCAGGAAAGCTCGGCAATGTGAGTGTCGGCGTCCCTGACCCCAAGCATCTTGACCGTCCAGGTGATCCTGCGCTTGCCGAACTCCCATGACTGCTGCCACGCGTCCCAATCCTGCAGACTTTTCTCCAGCAGAAGCTTGCTGACCTTCGGCGCGGTCAACCCCAACGAATCCGCCTTTCTCACCACTTCCTCGTGGAAACTCTCCGGGGTCGCCGTCACGGGGCCGCGCCTCTTGGGAGGGTCCCCATCGGGCTTTTCACCGGCATCGTCGCGCACCTCGCCGGGAGAGCTCTCGGCAAGGACGGCCTTCAGCCGGGCGTTCTCCTTCACCAGCTCGAGCACGCGTGCCTGAAGCCGCTGAAGCTGCTGCTCGGCTGCTTTCAGCTCGGTCTTGAGCGCCGCAACGTCCTCGGGGTCGTCCTGTGCCGCCGTCGGATGAGACGTCAGAAACCCCACGACAAGAACGCCGCACATCACCGTCTTCCGCGTGTTCATGTCACCCCCCGCGCGTTCGCGTCGGCGGGCCTCGATCGGCCCCCGTTGAAAGCCGGCGTCGCCGGCACGTGCTACCTCTTCGCCGCAGCCACGCGACATCCCGCGAGTTCGATCGGAAACGTGACCGTCCCCGTCTTGGCCCGCTCGTACCCGACTTTGACGATGGTGCCCGTGAGCGTGAACTCACTGTCGAGCGGCAGCCCGGAAACGATTTCCTTGTCGTCCTTGTGCACGTGGGCCAAGATGAAGACCTGCCCCGTCGCTCGGGTACTCGCCGTGACCTCGATGGGATGACGCTCGAAGTCCCGGAGTGCCGCCGTGCGCTCCTTGAGCGTCCGGTCCCATTTTCGGACTTCCGTCTCCGCCTTCTCAACGTCCTCCATCTTCGCACGGTCCTTCTTGAGGACGGCGAGATTCAGTTGTGCCGCCTGAAGACGATCCCGGGCGTGCCACATGCTGCGCGTGGCCTCCGGAATCAGGAATCGTGTCCTCACGTCGTCGGCACTGAGCAGCGTCACCTGCCACCGGACCTTGTGACCGATCACGTTTCTGCGGGTCGCCCACTGCTGGAGTTCCTCCCGACCGGTCTCCTCCCGAAGCTGGGTGACGTCCGTTTCCATCAATCCGAGTGCCGTGCCCTGTTTGACCAGCTCCGCGTGCAGGAGTTCCGCCTCGGCCGTGACGGGTTTCGACCGCTCCTGCGGCGCGGGCTCCCCGGCCGATTCCTCCTCGTCGCCGGAAGCATCCTCCGCGACCCTCTTCCTCAGGCGTGCGTTCTCTTTCATCAGGGCCAACACACGATCCTGAAGCTCCTGAATCTGTTCTTGGACCGCGGCCAGCTTCTCGCGGAGTCTGGCGACGTCCACGTCCGTGTCCTGTGCCCGGATGGGGGAAGACGCCGCCAGGATTACCGTGCAGAGAATGCCGCACCAGGCTGTCCACGGCTTCGACATTGCTGTGGTCCTCTCGTTCCCCGGCCCACGGGTGCGCAAGGGCGTCTTTCCGCCGGCACCAGTTTGCCGGAGATGCAGATGAAAGTCAAGACATATGCAGGGCCGGCCTCAGCCGGGCTTTGCCGCGAGGTGGTGAAACGCCGCGAGGAACGGGTCCATCACCGCCGCCGTCCCGAAGCAGGCCTCGGCCGCGGCCTTGCAGCCGCCCAGGCACTGCATCTCGAGCCGGCAGCCGGCGCAGAACTCCGGCCGGGCCTCCATGAAGCGTCTCATCGCGGGGCTTTCGGCACACGTCCGGAAGCCGGTCTCGCGGATGTTCCCGAGGATGGTGGGCGAATGGTTGCACGGACGGACGTTGCCGACCGGGTCGAGCGTGTAGTAGGCGCGCTCGGTTCCCGCGGCACAGAAGCCGAACGTGAGCCGCTCGAAACGTCCCGTGTCGAAAAGGCAGGGCGGCATGGCGATCGAGCAGCTGATGGGGAGGTCGTATCCGGCGCTGGTCTGTTCGGCGATATCGAGGGCCCGGGTGATCTCGTCGGGCGGGGCCTGGAGGCGTTCGAGGTTTTCGAAGCCGCGTCCGCCCGGATTGAAGCGGTTGAACATGACGCCGTCGAGTCCGAGCGCCACGGCAAGCTCGGCGGTTTCCGGCCAGGTGGGCAGGTTGAGCCGGGTCGCGACGAAGACCCCGACGACGCGCTCGCGCGCCGCCTTCAGCTCCGCCATCGCCAGCGTCGCACGGTCAAACGCCCCCGCCGCGCCGCTCATCCGGTCGTGCACGGCCCGCTCCGCCGAGAGCAGCGGCAGCTCGAAAACGCTGATCTTCCCCGCGAGCCGGCCGATCATCTCCGCGGTCAGCAGCGACCCGTTGGTGATGAGGTTGATGGCGACGCCGCGCCCGTGGAGGAAATCGACGACGTCGAGGAAATCCTCGCGGAGAAGCGGCTCGCCCCCCGAGAGCGAGACGAGGCCGGCGTGCGTCTGCTGGAGCATCGCGTCGAGCATGGCCAGCGTCTGGTCGGTGCCGAGCCGGCCGTCCGGGTAAGGCGTGCGGTTCTTCCAGACGTTGTAGCAGTGCAGGCAGTCGTGGTTGCAGCGTTGGGTCATCTCGAAGACGAAGGAGTGCTGCCGGACGCTCATCGCGTCTCCCCCAGCAGACCGTTGATCTCATCCAGGGCGGCGCGCACCTCACGGCGGAGGCCCACCGCCCGGACGCGCTTCTCCGCCGTCAGTTTCTCGAGCTGCTCCTCGTCGGAGAGACGCTTGAGGTCCGCTTCGACCGTGGGGAGGACCCGGTCGAGGACACCCCGGTGGAGTCCGCCCTCTTCCGCCAGCTTCTTGAGCAGGGGCACGCGCTTGGCGAGACGTTCGAGACTGTCCGCCGCCGGGGTAACATACATCATGTCGTAGCACAGGACCTGCGGATCGGTGGGCGGGTCGCGGTAGATGGTGGTGCGGAGGCCGTCGGCCTCCTCGACGAGGAGCTGCGCTTCGACGGCGGTGATGAGTCCGGCGGCGGCGAGCGTCGCCGCGGCGGCCTTGGCCGCGTTGAGTTTCTCGTCGACGAGTTTGCGCTGGGCGCGGCTGCTCTTGCGGCTCTCGGCGAGCGGCACGACGTACCGCCAGGCATCGGTGACGGTCTTCCACTCGGGGGTGTTCTCGAGCCGGGCATCTCCGGCGAGGCGTGCGCGGATCCTCTGCACCTGGCGTTTGACCTGGTCGCGTACCTTCGGGGCGCTCCGGCGTTCGGCGGGCGGAAGCTGCTCGATGACGTCCGCGTCGTCGAGCCGGGCCAGGTCCTCTTCGATTCTCCCAAGGACCTTCTCGACCACCTCCGGCTTCAGCGTCTCGGCGGCGGCCAGCTTCTCGAGGAGCGGCAGCTGCTGCGACAGTCGGCCGACCGATTCTATTTCCTGGAAATTCAGGGACATGGGCTCATAGCAGGTGGCATTGCGCATCTCGGTGGGCCGCTTGGCCTGGACGCCCGCCGCCAGCTCCGCCAGCTCCTTCGTGAGGAGCCCGGCTTCCGCCTCGCTCAAGTGCCCGGCCTTTCGCAGGGAATCGATATCCGATGCCGTCTGTTCGAGGGACTTGAGCACGCGCTTCTGGCCCGCTTCGTTGAAGGGATAGGGGCCGCGTTTGCCCGAGGCGATCTCCCCCGCTTCCTTCCACGCGGCGCAGAGACGCTGCCACTGGCGGGTGTTCTCGAGCGCGGTACCGGCCGTGCTCTGGACCTCGGTCCCGTCCCCGGGGCGCGCCGTCCCCTCCTCCTCGCAGGAGGCCATTCCCAGTGCCGCCAGGAGCACCAGGCCCGCACTGATGAGTCTCCTCTTCCAGCGGGGACCGGTCCCGGCGGCCCGGCGCAGGTCCACGCCGACCAGAACAAGACCCGCCACCGTCACCAGTCCTGCAATGGCGAGCAGTACGTTGATGGCACGCTGCGGCATGGGAACGCCCTCCTGTCACGTGGGAAGCTTCTCCTGCCGTATTGGACGACGAGAGGGGGCCCGCGGTTCCCCCGGTCTCAGGATAACGGGGCGGGGGGTGCCGGGTCCCTCAGGGCTTTGTGGCCCGGCAGCGGATGAGTTCGATGGGGAACGTCGTCTTGCCGAACCGGTCACGCTCGCAGCGGATGCGGCCGATGCCGCCCCGAAGCCTGAACGTGCTGAAGAG
>DATKVD010000389.1:0-3380 GCA_035530235.1 Planctomycetota bacterium
AACTCCGGGAGCGCTCGCTGGAGGACGTGAAGGTGCCGGTGGGGCTCTTGCGCAAAGGCGTCAACGTCCTCGCCGTCGAGCTTCACCGGGCGCCATTCCATCCGAAGACAGTCGGCCGCGAGGGACAGGGAGGCGTCGTCATCGGCTGGGGGACCTGCGGGCTCCTCGACGTCCGGCTGACGGCGCCCGGGCCCGACCCCGCAAGCGGGGCAGGCGGGATCGTGCCGAACGTCGCACGACCGACGGGACTCCAGGTGTGGAACAGTGACGTCGTCGCGTGTGATTTCGACCAGGACTACGGCGATCCGAACGAGACGCTGCGTGCGATGCGGATCGTCGCCGCGCGCGGGGGTGCGTTCAGCGCCAAGGTCGTCGTCGGCTCGGATGCACCGATCCGGGGACTGCGCGGGGTGATGTCGGATCTCGTTCACGAAAAGGGCCCCGGCGTGATCGGGGCCGTGTCGGTCGAGGTGCGCTACGCCTTGCCTTGGGGCTACGAGCACGGCTCGGGCGGACGCTACCCGCTCCCGGTGGGTCGCTTCGACCTGCTTTCGCCGACGCCTCCCGATGAGATCGAGGTGCGGGTGAAGGAGACGCGCTCCCGACGACAGAAGCTCGAGGACATCGTGCCCCGGCCGGTGTTCGGGGCCATCTGCCCGGTGTGGGTGACGGTGCACGTGCCCCGCGACGCACGTCCGGGCGACTACGCCGGGACGCTCACCCTCGTGACGTCGACCGGCGTCGCCGCCCGGGTGCCCGTCAAGCTCCAGGTGGCCTCTTTCGTCCTTCCCCCGCCGCGCGACTTCCGCACCTTCGCCGAATTCATCCAGTCCCCCGATTCACTCTCACTCGCCTTCGACACGCCCCTATGGTCGCCGGAGCACTGGTGTCACGTCGAGGAATCCCTGCGACTGCTGGGACAGCTCGGAAACAAGACCTGCTACATCCCGCTCATCTCGGAGACGAACCTCGGCAACGCCGAGTCGATGGTGCGGTGGACCTCCCTCCCCGACGGCACCTGGGCCTATGACTTCTCCGTGATGGACCACTACCTCGACCTGGTCGAGAAGCACCAGGGCCGGCCCGCAATGGTATGCCTGGTGGTGTGGGACGTCTTTCTCGAAGGCGGACGTTACACCGGCCAGGAACGGTACGTTCCGAAGGACGTGCAGGCCGACCGCGAGAGCCACGCCGGGGTGGGACCCGAGGTGACGCTCGTCGATCCGGCCGCCGGGAAGACCTCGAAACGGACGCTCCCGCAGCAGAGCGAGGCGGAGAGCCGTGCCCTCTGGAAGCCCCTGATCGACGAGGTGATGAGGCGGCTCGAGCGTCGCGGGCTCCGCGACGTCGCGATGTTCGGTCTGTGCACCGACACCGCCCCCACGAAAGAGATCGTCGCACTCTACAAGGAACTCGCCCCGGCCGTCCCGTGGATGAACCAGGCCCACGGGGAACGCGGGAAGCTTTACGACGTGCCCGTGGCCTACAACGCACACGTGTGGGGGGCACGGTTCGCGCTCGACCCGACGCAGGGACGGAGCCACGGCTGGCGGCAGGAGAGACTGATCGTCTTCTTCCCGCGGAGCAGCTTCGACCCGTTTCCGATGGTGACGCACCGGCTGATGGCCGAGACGAACATCGCCGGGGAGGAGCGCGGGTTCGGTCGGCTCGGGGGTGACACGTGGCACGTGGTGAAGGACGCACGGGGCCGGCCGACGGCCCGCGTCACGGAGGGACGCTTCCCGAGAAGTTCCTGGCGGGCGCTCAACATCATCTCGGCGTATCTCGGCCCCGGAACCGACGGACCCGTGGCGACGGCACGGTTCGAGATGGTGCGTGAGGGCATCCAGGAATGCGAGGCCCGCATCGTCATCGAGGAGGCCCTGCTGGACGAGACGAAGCGGAAGCGACTCGGCGACCTCGCGACGCGGGCACAGGCCGTCCTCGATGCGCGCACGCGCGACATGCTGCGCGGGATGAATGCCCTCTCGCTCGGACCGCATTTCACCTCCAATGCCGAGAACCGTCACCTCTGGTGGGAGCGTCCGGCGGTGCTGGGGGCCTATGGGTTCATCCACTCCGAGTGGCAGCGACGCTCCGGGGACCTCTTTACGGCGGCCGCCGAAATTGCCAGAATATCGGGCTCCGATCGGCCACAAATAACTGACGGAACGGTTCGACAGACGGGAAACTGAAAAGGAGACGACCATGCGACGCACAGGGGTGGGTGTCCTTCCACTGACGTTGACAGGGGTTTCGTCGATCGCGATGATCCTGGTGATGACGGCGGCGGCGCACGCCTTCATCAACCCCAATTTCACGCCCATACACCTGAAGGACCAGTCCGACCTCATTCTGGTGCTCAAGTTCGACGGGACCGTCAAGGACGGCAAGGCCACGGCGACCGTGACGAAAGCCATGAAGGGCGAGGCGCCGGCCAGGCCGTTGACGTTCGACTTCTTCGCGGGGGCGTTCGAGGCCCAGGGCAAGGCGGTCTGTCAGACGATCATCGACGGGACGCGTGAAGCGATGCTCTTCGTGGGGTTCTTCGAGGCCGGTGACGAGGGCGGCATGGCCATGGGGGGTGAGGAGGAAGCCCGGGGTATGCTGCATCTCGGCGGGCGGTGGATCGTGCTGACCAGTGTCGAGAAGGACCTGTGGGACATGGAGAAGATCGACTCCCGCATGCTGGGCACCTGGGCGGGAAGCACCGACATGCTCCTGCGCGCGATGGAGTACATCCTGTCCGACCCCGACGCCGATGTCCCCGTCCGCACCAACGCCGAGTGGGGCGAGCACGTCATGTTCGCCAAGATCGAGGGCGAAGTCCGTGAGGCCGCGCCCGTGGACCTCGACGGCGACGGCAGACCGTATCTCTTCGTGGTGTGCGAGAAGGGCGACCGGCTGTTCCGGTTCACCGACGGCAAGTTCGCCGACGTGACGGCACAGCGCAAGCTTGCGTCGAAGTCGTCGGCCGCCCTGTGGACGGACGTCAATCGCGACGGGAAGCTGGACCTGGTGACGTCGACCGGGACGGACCTGTCGACGTGGAAGCAGCAGGCCGACGGCACCTTCACGTGCGCCGGCGCCCTGGTGCCGACGGACCGCGAGATGAAGTGTGTCGGGCTCTCGGTCGTCGTCGGCGACGCGTCGGTGCTCGTGGTCAGCACGTCGGGGTCTCCGCTGCTCGTGACGCTGCGGAAGGACGGCACGGCGGGCCCGTCGAAATCGCTGGTCGAAGGGGAGTTTCCCGGGAAGGATTTCGGCGTCGCGGGCAAGTGTCTCGTGGCCGACTTCGACGGTGACGCCGTCCCGGACATCCTCCAGCCCTTCGAGAGCGGCGGACTCTTCTACCGGGGGACGAAGCCTGGCGAATTCGC
>DATKVD010000390.1:0-6272 GCA_035530235.1 Planctomycetota bacterium
GGCAAATCACGGGTCGAATCCGCCACGCTCTTCTCCGTCGCCGCCACCGGGTTCACGTCGATGTCACTGGAGCTGGTCCTCCTGATCGCGTTTCAGTGCCTGTTCGGCTACGTCTACGCACGGGTGGGCATCATCGTGGGGGTGTTCATGCTGGGACTGGTGGGCGGGAGTCTCTTCATGAGGCGCGTGATCGGGCGGAAGCCCGTCCTCGGCGTGAAGGCGCTGTGGGGGTTCGACGCCGGCATCGCGGTCTTTGCGGTGGCAGTGGCGGCAGCGCTGTGGCTCCTCGGCGGTCTGTCATCACGAGGATTCACGTGGGCGGCCGAATGGGGCATCATGACCCTGGTGCTCGTGAGCGGTCTCTTAGGGGGCAGCATCGTTCCGCTTTCGGCGCACATCATGACGGGCGAGCGGAAGGGGACGGGTCGCGTGGCGGGGTCGGTGGACGCGGCCGACCACGTGGGCGCGTGCATCGGTGCGCTCGTCACCGGCGTGGTGCTCATCCCCGCCATCGGCATCACCCTCACATGCGTTCTCATTGCCATTCTCAAGCTGCTCTCCTGCGCGTTCCTGAGCGTCGCGGGACGCCGGCGGCCGTCCGCGCCCCAAACCGGAACTTGACAGCCCCCCACCGGCCGCTATAGTGGGTCGGCGACGTCCGGTTCAACCTTCCCGGCACAAGCGCAGGAGCCCCGCATGCCGCCGAGCACAACACCCGTCCTGGCCGACGTGTCCACGTGGGTCTACGTGGGTGCCTGCGTGGTGCTGCCCCTGGCGTGGGGCGTGGCCACGGAGTTCTTCTTCCGCTGGCTCACCCGGCACCGCAAGCGCCGCAAACGCAGAGAAGACGACCACTTCTTCGTGGACTACCACATCTGACGGCCGAGGCCATGCCCGAACTCAACGCCATCCTCGTCTTCGCGATCATCCTCCTGGGCGGGGGCATCGGGTTCCTGTCGGGTCTGTTCGGGGTGGGCGGCGGGTTCCTGCTGACGCCGCTGTTGAACATCGCGTTCGGCGTGCCGATGCAGATCGCCATCGGCAGCAGTCTGTGCCAGATGATCGGGACGGCCGCCACGGCCGCCATCCGTCACTGGAAGGACTCGGCGGTCGACGTGAAACTGGCGCTGGTGCTCCTGGGCGGGACGATCGGCGGGGTCGAACTCGGCGCACGACTCCTCGAGAAGCTGGAGCACCTGGGCAACGTGAGCGTCCTGGGACACGACGTGGAATGGGTGTGGCTCATCCCGATGAGCGTGTTCGTGGTGCTGCTGCTGGTCATCGGGATCGGCACGCTCCGGGAGAGCTTCTCGACGCACCGGACGGCGAAGAACGGCGGCGAGGTGGTGCGTCGCGTGGGCCGGGGACTCTTCAACCGCATCCCGATCCCGCCCATGGTCCGCTTCGCCGGCACCGAGCAGAAGGCCGTCTCCCTGGTCCCGGTGGTCTACCTGGGCTTCGGCATCGGGGTGATGCAGGGCTTTCTGGGTCTGGGCGGCGGCGTCATCATCGTCCCGACGCTCATCTACTGGGTGGGATGCAGCACGCGCATGGCCGTCGGGACGAGCCTGCTCGTCATCGTTGCGAGTTCCATGGCGGGGACGGTGTCCCACGCCCTTCGCGACAACGTCAGCCTCACCCTCGTCGTGCTGCTTCTGACCTCGTCCACCGTGGGCGCCTACCTGGGGGCCATCGTCCACCACCGGCTCGAAGCGTACCGTGTGCGGCTCTACCTGTCGTTCGTGCTGTTCGCGGCGCTGACGCTCATCGTGGTCAAGATGCTGAGCCGTTTCGGGCTGCTGGGCTGAGGAGTGCGGCGCACTCCGGCCGGCGGACCGTCCCGCGGAAGACGCTTCAAACACGCTTGACGAACGGCCTTAGAGCGAATATCCTGAAGGACGGACCGTACCGGCCACGTGGGAGGCAGACCGTTGTCAGACGGCAGGAGCGGCAAGCGGCGGACAGTTCTCATCACGGCGGTCCTCGTCGTCGTGACGGCCGTCGCGGCGTTCCCGGCGGCGCGCGCGCTTCACAACCGACGTCTCCACGGACTCTTCTCGGGACCGTTCGAGGAGCAGGCGGAAGACCGCTCCGGGTTCTACCCGGGACTGGAGTACGACCTGAAGGCGTACCTGCCCGAGCCGTCGGGCGTCGCGACGAAGGGGGACGAGGAGAAGAGGCCCGGCATCCTGGAGAGGCGCGAGGACGAGGACGCCTGGGCCCGTGCGATCGAGGAGAGTCACAAGGACTACAAGCTCGACGCTTCGAGCGGCTCGACCCGCGTGAACCGTCTGAAGACCCCGAGCGTCTACCGGGCCCCCTGGGTCCCGCGCGTCCTCACCCTCACCTACCCGTGCGACAACGCACTCTTCCCGCCCAACCTGTGCGCCCCGTTCGTCGAGTGGAGTGACGTCAACAACGACCTGTGGCAGGTCACGGTCTCGGCGCCGGACGCCTCACTCGAGTGGACGTTCCTCAGTGCAGAGCGGCGGTGGCGGATCCCCGACGACGTGTGGACACGCATCCGTGAGGCCGGCTCGGCGTCGCTGCGGGTGACGGGCATCCAGCGCTCGGGTCTCTGGGGCAAGGCGCGTGCGTCGGTTCATCGCTCCCGTGCCGTGACGATTCGCATCTCGAAGGACCCCGCCGACAACGCCATCATCTACCGACTGGTCCGTCCCCCGTTCATCACCAAGAAGACCCCGAACATGTACGTGCGGGACATCCGTCGGAAGCGGGACCGGGTGTTCCTGGGCGCCCGACAGCAGTACTGTCTCAACTGTCACACGTTCTCGTCGAAGAGCGGCACCCACGGCAAGGTGGGGTTTCAGATCCGCTACATCGGGGCGGCGAGAATGGCACACCCCATCTACTTCGCGGTGTACGACATCGACCGGCAGGAGGGTCGGAAGATCATCCTCCCGTTCGCGATCCAGATGACCACGTTCATGGCGTGGTCGCCGGACGAGACGAAGCTGGCGTTCTCGGCCAACCAGGCCCTGGCCACACTGCCGCCCATCGTTTACGAGACACAGTTCGCCGGACAGTCGACGTCGGACCTGGCGGTGTACGACGCGACGGCGGGCAGTGCGTGTCTGGTGAAAGGGGCGGCGGACCCGAAGGTGCTGGAGATCTACCCCTACTGGACGCCGGACGGCAGGTCGATCGTGTATTCGTCGGCCCCGGCGGGACTGCACCCCACGGTCACGCGCTTCGACCTGATGGTCATTCCGTATGACGGGGGTCGCGGCGGGACGCCGGTGCCGATCCGGGGTGCGGCCGCGAACGGCCGGAGCAACCATTACGCCCGCTTCTCCCCGGACGGCAGGTGGATGACGTTCGTGCAGTCGGCCTACGGCTCGCTCATCAAGGCCTCGAGCGACGTGTGGATCATGCCGGCGACACTGGACGCGCCGCCGCGTCGACTGGCCTCGAACGTCCCCTACGCGGCGGACTCCTGGCACAGCTGGTCCTCGAACAGCCGGTGGATCGTCTTCGCCACGAAGCGTGACGACGGCATCTACGCCCGTGTCTACATGACGCACATCGACGACGAGGGGAACGCCTCGCCCGCCGTCCGTCTCCCCATCGAGACGCCCGAGATGCGGACGAGCTTCAACCTCCCGGAGTTCGTGGCCGAGGTGCCCCCGGTCGGGGAACGGCAGCTCTTCAACGGCGTCGGCGAACCGGCCGCCGTCCTCAACGTCAAGCCATTCGGCGGCGAAGCCGATGAAGCAGGACCCAGATAGACCGTCGCTCGACACGCCCACCGACCTCACCGGTGCGGGACGCCACCGGTTCGCCGTGACGGCCGCCGCCGTGCTCGTGGGACTCGGCGTCTTCGCGGTCACACTCAACTCCGGCACCTTCATCAACACACCCGACGCCGTCCTCAAACTGCCCATCCTCTCCCATGGCAAACACATCCCCGCCATCTTCGGTCAGGACTTCATGGTCTTCACCGACGGACGGTACCGGCCGTTCTCCTACGCACTCATCGCGGCGGTCAGGACGGTCGTGTCGGCCGACAACGTCGTCTTCTGGCACCTGTGGCTCGTGGGCTTTCACGTCCTGAACGCCCTGCTGGTCTACGCGGTCGCGAGACGCTTCACCGGGCGCACGGGTCCCCCGCTCCTCGCCCTGGCGGTGTTCCTGCTCCACCCGCTGGCGTCGGCCTTCGGCAACCGGATGGACCTCTTCCACCACGTCCTCGGGGGAAGCTTCTACCTGGGCGGCTTCCTCTGTTACCTTCGTTACGTGCGGGAACGGAAACGCGTCCTCTACCTGCTTGGACTGGTGCTCTTCGCGTGTGGACTGCTGACGTCGGTGGTCGTGCTGACCCTCCCCCTGCTCATCCTCCTGCACGAGGTGGCCTACGAGCGCACGGGCATCGTCCGGACGCTCGGAAGACTGGTTCCGTTCGGGCTGTGCGCGGTGCTGGCGGGATACGGCTACCTGAGCTTCCACCCGCATCCCTCGTTCTACGTCTACCCGAGGCGCATCAACGTGGGTGTCGCACGTTACTGGGCCTATTCATTCGCCGCGGGAGGCACCGACACGCTCCTGGCGCTTGCCCGGGGCTTGAGCACACAGCCGCCCGTCAGCCGGCTCGTCGGCAGCATCAACGGCACGTGGAACCTGGCATGCCTCCTGCCGGTCCTCGTGGGGGGCATCGTCGCGAGTGTCTGGGCCTGTCTGAGGAAGCGGTGGTTCGCGGTGGGGGTTCTTCTGCTTTTCGTCGGTGTGCTGCCCGACTTCGGTTCACCGCTCATCCGGACGCCGGACACCATCTCGTGGAGCTACCGCTACCTGCCGCTGGTCGGCTTCGCCCTGCTGTCGGCGGCCGTGGTGGACGGACTGGTCGCCGTGGGAGGTCGTGCATGGCGTCCCGTGATTGCGACCGTGTCGGCAATCGGTGTCGTCGTTCTCGGCGGACTGCTGGTGCCGGCCAACCTGCACACCCGCACGGCCACCGGCTACTGGCAGGCCGCACTCAGGGAGAACCCGCGCAGTGAACTCGCCGTCGTCGCACTCGGCAAGGCCTGTCTCGCCGAAGGCCGTGAGCAGGAGGCACTTACTTATCTCTTCCGTCCCGGCGTGGGCGACGTCCGTTCAAGCTGTCTGGCGATGGCCCGGCACTACGGTCGCACGCACAGGCTTCTCGAGGCGGCCGCCCACCTTCAGATCGTCGACCGTGAGGACGCACCGGGACTTCAGTACCAGGAGGACTTTCTGACCAAGGCGGAGGTGATGGAGGCGGCGGGGGCGTCGGACTTCGCGGAGGCGTATCTGGGATGGGTGGTGATGGCGGACCCGCACAACACGACCGCACTCAGGCGCCTGGCGGAGATCCATGCCAGGAAGGGGTACCTGCCGGCGGCCGTCACGGAGCTGCGGGCCGTTGCCGCCATCGACCCGTGGGACACCGAGAACGCCGAGGCCCTGGCGGCACTCGAAAAACGTCTCTACCACCCGGAAGGCTACACCCCGTCCGTGAAGATGACCCCGCCGGAACCGGACTGGCTGCGATACGTCAGCGGTCAGGGCAACACGGTCTATGTCAACGACGCCCTCATCCGTCTGGCCGAAAGTCACCCGACGGACCCGATCATTCAGCTCGGTGCGGGCATCCTCCTCGCCTCACGCAACGAGCACCAGGCGGCCCTGAGACGGATCGACCGTGCACTCGAGATGATGCCCTCCTACGCCTATGCCTGGGCCACCAAGTGCTGGGCCGCCGCCAACGCCGGCGACACCCGGCTCTTCCTCACGACCGCCAGGGGGATGGACCCCCTCACACCCCGTGACGCCACCATCTGGCATTTCCTCGCCTTCAAGCTGATGGACACCGGACAGTACGACCTGGTCCAGGCGAGTCTGGAGACCGCACTGAAGGCCGATCCATATCTGGCCGGGGTGTACAACGACCTGGGGGTGCTGATGGCACGTCAGGGACAGTTCGACAGGGCGCTGGGGTACTACCAGAGGGCCCTCGAGCTGGCACCGGACAGGACCGGACGGGTGGAGAACGGTCTGGGCTACGTGCTGCAGCGTCTGGGCAGGCCCGACGAAGCGATGGTGCACTTCCGGAAATCGATCGCGATCGACGCGAAGTCCGCGGCCCCCTATCGCAACATCGCCCAGATCTTCGAGGACCGTCGGCGTCTGGACGAATGCAGCCGGGTCCTGTCGCAGGGACTGGAGCAGGTCCCGAACGACGTGGGTCTGCGGTCGGACCTCGCCAAGATCCTCGCCGCGGCCCCCGAGGACGA
>DATKVD010000391.1:0-18706 GCA_035530235.1 Planctomycetota bacterium
GCCCCCCTCGGGAAAGTAGATGGGGGTCTCCAGGAGGAACCCTCCCTTGGAGTGGTTGCGGACCATCCCCTCGACGTACATCTCGTCGGAGCTGTAGAGTCCGGCGCCCTTGAACCGTCGACACCGAAGCCGAAGTCGGCACGGGACCCGTCTGAATTTCCGCTTGGGGGCCTCCTGGGCCGTCTGCCCAAGCGCCTCCTGCCAGGACGCCTCAGTCATGGCTCCCTCCCTACCCGCTTCCATGCTTCGCCATGGGCCGTGCGGCCCGGGACACCCCACCCCTTTCGGGTGTCCATCGATCTTACGGTCTTTACCGTATCTTCGACAATTGAAGGACCCCAGTTGAGAGGTATCCTGAAGTGTTTTCGCGGGGTGCCGACGTCGTGCGGCAGCGGCCCGAGCGGGCCTCCCGAGCCGCACCGGCGAGACGGGGGAATAGCCTTGACTTGGCCGCAAACGCATCTATGCTGGGGTTTTAGGAGATTTCCGGTCCGTCGTCGAACCACACAGATCACGGGGGCGCCCGTTGCTGTCCAGTCGCATCCTTTTCCTCTACATCCTGAAAGAGCAGTTGAAGGTCTTCGTCGTCGCCGCCCTCGGGATGACGCTCGTGATGACCTTCGGGGCACTCCTGATCTACCTCCAGCAGTATCCCCTGCCCCTGGCCTCGCTCCTGAGGATCCTCCCCTACCACACCCCGGCGCTGTTTCCGTGGATCTTTCCCCTGTCCCTGCTCATGGCCACGACGCTCACCTACGGTCGACTGGCCTCCGACAACGAGATCCTGGCCATCCAGATGGCGGGGATGCACCTCATCCGTCCGGTCATGCCGGCGCTGCTCTTGGGACTGGTCATCATGGGACTCCTGTACGGGGTGAACGACCAGCTGCTGCCGTGGTGTCTGGGCAGGGAGTACCAGGTTTACGTGGCCGAGAGTGACCGGATCCTGATGCGGGTGTTCCAGACACAGTCGAAGCTGAAGGGCGGGAACTTCACACTGACGTGGGAGGGCTCCGACGGACGGACCGTGCATCACATCACGGTCCGGCAGCGTGACGGGACGGACCTGGTGGCGGAGTACACGGCGCGGGAAGCCACGTTCAGCACCGACGGTGTCGAGATCACGCTGGATCTGAAGGACATCACGGGGACGCACTTCCGTGACGGTCTCGAGATCAAGTGGGACACACACGCGCAGAAGGTGCCGCTGCACGGGGTGTTCACGCGCGAGCCGGGCTACAAGGCGCTCACCACGCGACAGCTGCTCGACGTGCTGGAGGAGGAATACGGCCCCAACGCTCCGCCGCCCATCAACGTCTGGGACGCCCAGGCCAGGGCGAGACGGGTCACCAACATCTGGATCCGCATCCACCAGCGGTTCAGTCTGGCGGTCTCGGCACTCGCGTTCACCCTGGTCGGGGTGTCGCTGGGCATCCTCGCCCGACAGGCCCACATGCTGAGCGGGTTCTTTCTGGGGTGTCTGCCCGTGATGCTTCTGTATTACCCGGTGTTCCTCCTGGGACAGTCGATGGCGACGGAGGCGTCCCTGTCGCCGGCGGCCGCCTGCTGGACGCCCTCGGGGATCCTGGGGGGCATCGGGGTCGGACTGCTGGGCTGGCTTTTCACGAGGTAGGTCGTGCTGAGCATACTCGATCGATACATCACGCGCTCCATCCTCTACTCCTACGTGGTGTGTGCCGTGGCACTCGTGGGACTGACGATGGTGCTGGACGCGTTCTCACGGATCAAGGACTTCATGGATGCGGCACACGCCCCGGGGGGGCCCGGGATGGGCGTGCTCTCGGTGATGATCGAGTATTACTCGGTGCGTCTGCCGCTGTTCTATCACACGGTGAGTCCGGCGATCATGCTGAGTGCGGCGATGTTCTGCGTCGCCCAGCTCAACCGGAACAACGAACTGGTCCCCATGCGGGCCTCCGGCATCAGTCTCTTCCGCATACTCACCCCCGTGTTCCTCTTCGCCATCGTCGTCACGGCATTCCTGGCGGTGAACCAGGAGAAGATCATCCCCACACTGGTCAACAAGATCAAGTACACCGAGAGCCTTCTCGAAGGCGGGGCCACCAGCATCTTCGACACCCTCGACCTCGACGACGAGAGGGGCAACAACTGGGACATCCCCCGCTACAAGCAGGGGGAGGACATCATGGAGGGCACGGTGCTGCTCAAGTCGTACTATCCGAAGACCCGCAGCCGACGTGTGCACGTGACGGCGGCCTCGGGGAAGTGGAAGCGCACCGTCTCGGACGGCGTGCCCCGGTGGCACCTCTCCAACGGCACCGAGACACGCTACGACGAGAACGGCAGACGTCTCGACGCCGACGAGGGCGACTACGACCCCCGGTTCGGCGAGGAGGGATACATCGTCCTCCGTCCCGGCGACGTCTCCCGCGACCCCTTCCGCATCGTCAGCAACTTCCGTCCCATCGACATCACCCCCGAGGACACCAGTGTGCTCTACCAGGGCTCGTCCAGACTCCGTGAGATCTACGCCTTCGACCCCTCCCGCACCGACGTCGCCGTCGCCCTCTACAGCCGATACGCCTTTCCCCTGTCGAACCTGGTGCTGCTCCTCTTGGGACTGCCGTTCGTGCTCGGGACCGAATCCAAGGGAACCTTCGCGGGTCTGGCGATCTGTGTGGTGATCTGTGCGGCGTTCTACGGCATCCACGCGCTGTGTGCGGAACTGGGGAAGGAGGCGACGCTGTCACCGGCGGCCGCGGCGTGGCTCCCGATCGCACTGTTCACGCCGCTCGGTCTTTTCCTGTTCGACGGCGTCCGGACCTAGCATGAGACAGGCACGAAATCCGAAGCACGAAGTTTACCCGCCTTTGGCGGGCACGAAACAGGCACGAAATCCGAAGCAGATAATGACCAGTCTCGTGCCCCGCTGGCGCGGGGCCCGGACGCCCCGAGAAGCCGAGGCGGCCGGGCCACCCAGGGAGAGAGGACCTTCGGCATGGGTGGCCCGGTCTCCGACGCGGTCGGAGCCCGGGTCCCGACAACGTCG
Source organism: Planctomycetota bacterium (assembly GCA_035530235.1). Taxonomy (GTDB): domain Bacteria; phylum Planctomycetota; class DG-23; order DATKVD01; family DATKVD01; genus DATKVD01. The sequence continues at coordinate 3,032 of DATKVD010000391.1, forward strand.
GGACAGGAGGGTGAGCAGGCAATGACCGAAATTGAAGCTCTCGCATCCGGGGTTTCGGACGTTCAGTCATTCGGATTTGATGCTTGTCTCGTTCACGGAGTGTGCCGATGACGAAACACATCGACCCCACCTCCCCTCACGATAGACGGGTGGGGTTGACGCTCGTCATCTACGGACTCCTCGCGGTCCTGTCGGCACTGATGCTCTACGTGGCCCTGCCGGGATGCGAGCACTGGTACCTGTCGTTCGTCGCACTCGTGCCGCTCCTCGTGGTCCTCCAGCGGGCCCCCGCCCGGACCGGCGTGCTCGTCGCCTGGCTTGCCGGACTCTTCTTCTTCCTCCTCGCCGTCTCCTGGCTCAACCGTCTCACCCCCATCGGCTGGGTCGCGCTCGCGTTCTACCTGTCCCTCTCGTTCGCGGTGTTCGCGCTCACGGTGATCGCCCTCACCGCCGGACGACTGAAAGTGCCGTTTGTCCTGGCGGTGCCCCTGACGTGGGTGGTCGTCGAATTCCTGCGGGGACTCCCCCTGGGCGGGTTCTGCTGGCACTACGTGGGACACAACCTCTACCGGCAGACGATGTTGATCCAAGTGGCTGATTTTTCAGGGGTTTACGGCGTTTCCTTCCTTGCGGTCACGGTGAACGCCCTCCTGGCGAGGGTGCTCCAGCAGGGCTTCTCCGGGACGATTCTCAAGCGTCGCCAACTCGTGCGGGTGGGTCTGGCGACGGCGTACACCGCGGCCCTGCTGGTGGGGGTTGCCGTCTACGGGGGCCGTCGGCTCGCAGAGGCCCGGCCGACGGCGGGACCTCGCGTCAGCGTGGTCCAGGGAAACATCCCCCAGGACATCAAGGAATACGCACAGTCGATCACGTGGGAGCAGTGTCTCGAGAAGCGCGAGTACATCCTCGACACCTACACGACACTCACCGAGCGTCTTCTGCTCGTCAAGGACGACCTGGTGGTGTGGCCCGAGACGGTGGTGCCGGTTCTGGAAGGCGAGATATGGCGGGGACACGACTACTCGGCGGCGTCCCGGCGACGCGTGCGCGACCTCCGCCGGAAACTCGGACGGCCCTTCCTCGTCGGCAGCGTCAAGCGCGTGCGCGACGACCGCGACCTCCGCGACTACAACGCCGCCTACCTCTTCCCCACCGACGACGGACCCTTCGAGGTCTACCTCAAAATCAATCTCGTCCCGTTCGGAGAGTACATCCCCTTCCGATCGGTCGGGTGGATCGAGACGATGCTCAGGTGGTTTCTGCCCGAGGGGTACCTGGCGGAGCTGAGTGCGGGAACGGAGCGTGTGCTGTTCCGTGCAGACGACGTCCCGTTCGCCACGCCCATCTGCTATGAGGACACGACACCGTCGCTCATCCGTGAGTTCCGTCGCGACGGTGCACGGTTCATCGTGAACCTGACCAACGACGGATGGTTCGGCGACACGGTCGAGCTGGACCAGCACATGGCGAACAGCGTCTTCCGGACGGTGGAAAACCGTGTGGGTCTGGTGCGGGCGGCGAACACCGGGATCTCGGCGTTCATCGACCCGCGGGGCGTCATCACGTCGTTCCTGTCGGACGAGAAGACCGGACGCTACCGTGAGGTCCCGGGCGTGCTGACGGGCACCGTGTACCTGGACGACCGTCGGACGTTCTACACGGCCCGGGGCGACGTGTTCATATGGACGGCGTCGGGACTCGTCGGGGTGCTGGTGGTCGTTCGCCTGGTCTCGGGGCCGTCACCGTGCACGCGGGGGACGCGGAGAAGCAAGGGAAGGACCTGAGGGGGCGGCGGGAGGCCGATCACCCGGTCTCACCGGTCGTCCCGACGTCTCGGCAAGTCGTTGGCGTCCAACGACTTGCGGAACGGGAAAAAGCGTATTTTTTCCTCTTGACTCACAAGGGGCACCCCCTATAATGCGTCAGGATTATCCGTCGCTTGTGCTCTAATCCACGTCCGCACCTGCACATACTGGAGAAGTGGACCGGACCTCGGGAGGCCGGCGACCTCGAATACCCGATCACCCGCTAACTGGAGGTGGATAGCAAGGTGTCAACGCTAGGGAAAATATTCGCGTTTGTTGTGCTGGTCTGCGCGGTGGCCTTCGCCTCGGCGGCTTACGTGCTCACGCAGGAAGCCAAGAACTGGAAGGCACTCCACGACAAACTCAAAGCCGAGAAAGAGGCCGAGATCGCCCAACTCAACCAGCAGATCGTCACACTCCAGGGCGACCTGGCCAAGGCCAAGGCCGACGCGGAACGGTGGCGCACGGAGGTCGACAACCACAAGGTCACCATCGGTCTGAGAGACACCGAGATCGCCAGACTCAACGGCGAACTGAAGGAGCTTCAGAACAGTGAGAAGCGACTCAAGGACGACGTGGCCGAGATCAAGAACCAGCTGAACGTCCTGCGGGACGAGAACAAGCGTCTGGCCGACGAGAAGGAAGCCGCCCGGGTGGCGAAGGAGACCGCCGAGAAGGCCCAGCGCAAGGCCGAGGACGAGCGGGCCCGCTGTGAGGACGACCTCCGCAACCTCCGCAAGCAGCTCGAACTCACCAAGGGCGACCTCCGCAGTGCCCTCGACCTCAACAACCGCTACGAGGACGTCTTCGGCGAGAAGGGCAAGAACCTCACCGCCGATCCACGCCTGACACCCCTGCCCAAGATCAACGGGATGGTCAAGCGTGCCGACAACAACGCCGGCATCATCATGATCAGTGTCGGACAGGGCGACGGCGTCGACTCCGGGATGAGCTTCGAGGTCACCCGTGGGGGCGGTTACGTGGGTCGCATCCGTGTCACCAACGTCTACGACGAAGAGGCCATCTGCAGGGTCGTTCTGCCGATGACCCCCAATCCCATCAGAGAGGGCGATTATGTCACTACCCGGGTCAAGTAGCTCCGGTACCGGCCGAGACGAAGAAAGCACCACCCTCGTCACCGTGATGCTGGTAGTGGCAACCATCTTCATGGTGATCGGCACAATCATCCTGTCGGTACCCCTGCACCAATATTACGGGAAGTACCTCTGGAACTGGTAGGGCGGCGACGGAACTGTTCGGATCGGCCTGGTCCCGCCTGACGGGGTCAGGCCCGGTCTTTGATTGGCCGACGTGACGACACGTCGGTGACGACGTGAGAGATAGGGACTGTAGGGGAGCGGTCTGACTGAGGCGGCCTCATTCGTGCGTATTGCGACCCATCCTCGGCACCGGCACTTTTGAATCCCGTCCCCCTTCCCCGCGGGTTCCATGCGCTCCGACGGAGTATGTAGTCATGATCTGGGACAGCATCTTAGGGTGGTTCTCCACGGACATGGGCATCGACCTGGGGACCGCGACGACACTGGTGTGTGTGCAGGGACGCGGGATCGTCCTCAACGAGCCCTCGGTGGTGGCCGTGAAGAAGGGAACCAACCGTGTGCTCCTGGACGGTCAGGCCGTCGGTCACGAGGCCAAGGCCATGCTGGGGAAGACCCCCGGGTCCATCCAGGCCATCCGTCCGCTGAAGGACGGCGTCATCGCCGACTTCGAAGTGACGGAGGCGATGCTGCGGTATTTCATCAGCAAGGTGCACAAGCGGTCGTGGGGGTATAAGCCGCGCGTGGTCATCGCCATCCCCTCCGGGATCACCACGGTGGAGAAGCGTGCGGTGAGGAACTCGGCCGAGCGTGCGGGTGCGCGCAAGGTGTATCTCATCGAGGAGCCGCGTGCGGCGGGCATCGGCGTCGGACTTCCCGTCGAGGAGCCGACCGCCTCGATGGTGCTCGACATCGGCGGCGGCACCACCGAGGTGGCCGTATTGAGCCTGGGGGACATCGTCACCAGCATCTCCATCCGTGTGGCCGGTGACGAGATGGATGAAGCCATTACCAACCACATGAAACGGACGTATAATCTTCTCATCGGGGAACAGACGGCCGAGCGCATCAAGATCGAGATCGGTTCGGCCTATGCACTGGACCCGGAACTGACCATGGAGGTGAGGGGACGTGACCTCATCGCGGGACTGCCCCGACGCGCCGTGGTCAACAGTGAGGAGATCCGTGAGGCGCTGCGGGAGCCGATCGACGCCATCATGCAGGCCGTCGTGCAGACGCTGGAGCAGACCTCACCGGAACTCGCCGCCGACCTCGTGAACAACGGGATGGTGCTGTGCGGCGGGGGGGCACTCCTGCGCGGACTGGACAGGGTCATCGCCGAGGAGACCGGACTCCCCACGCGCATCGCCGACGACCCCATCTCCGCCGTCGCCCTCGGCACCTCCCTCTTCCTCGAGAGACTGGATTTCTGGAAGCGTTACCTCGAGGGGGACGATGAAACGACGTAGGAAGAACCGTCTCCGAAACATCCTCGTTCCCGCACTGCTCCCCCTGTCCCTCGTGCTGATGCTGCTGCCGACACGTGCCGTTCAGCCGGCCCGTGACGCCGTGCTCACGGTGACGGGACCCGTGGAGCTGGGCATGAGCCGGCTTCTGGACCTCATCGCCGGACTTCCCGCACGTCTGCGTCTCTCCAGTCGACTCCTCGAGGAGAACAGTGCCCTCAGCACGCACGTGGTCGAACTCAAGTCGGAGGTCGACTTCCTCAAGACACGACTCACCGAGAGTCAGAAGCTCATCGCACAGCTCCGTGACCTCAAGCAGGTGCTGCCCGCCACCGGGTACGAACCCCTGCCGGCCTGCATCGTCAACAAGCACCCGGTCCCGGTGTCCGGACGGGGCAGCTCACACACGTTCGTCATCGGCGTCGGGACGCGCGAAGGCGTCCAGCGTGACGACCTCGTCGTCACCGGGTACGCCGTGGTCGGAAAGATCTGCACCGTCAGTCCCCTCGTGAGCACGGTGCGTCTCGTCACCCACGCCGACTTCGGCATCGCCGCCCGGACCGCCAACGGTATCGAGGGCGTCCTCCAGGGCCAGGGAAACCACGGCTGTCTCCTGAAATACGTCGGGACACGTCCCGCCATCGAGGTGGGCGACTACGTGCTGACCTCGGGCTTCCGGGGCAAGCACCCGGCGGGACTGCTGCTGGGGACGGTGGAGGACGTGGTCGACACGTACCGCGGGACGAGCGTCCGCGTCGAGGTGAAGCCGGCGGCCAACTTCCAGCAGGTCAGTCAGGTCATCGTCGTCCGACGACACCCTGACCGGTGAGACCCCCTCACGTACGGGAGTGACGTGGTGCAATGGCTGATTACCGCAGCACTCTTTCTGTTGACGCTCGCCGCTCAGGCCACCCTGGCGACGCGCATCGGTCTCCTCGACGCCCGACCTGACTTCCTCATCATCCTCGTCGTCCAGATGGCCCTCGTCTCCCCGCGTGTCGACAGCATCCTCTGGTCGTGGGGGATGGGACTGCTGGTGGACCTGCACGACGGCAACCCCCCGGGGGTGCTGGCACTCACCTACCTGGCGGTGGCCATGGTCACGCATCGCATCCGCAGTGAGATCTTCGCCGGTCACATCATCACGCGACTGCTCCTGGTGGCGCTCGCCGACGTGCTGCGGCACGCGGCACTGCTGGTGTCGGAAATTGCCCGTGGACACCCGCTGCATGTCTTGCTTTTTGCCAGGACGGCGGTTATAAGCGTGGCATACACGGTGGTGGCGGCCGCGGTGGTGCTGCCGCTGCTGGGACTGACCCTGAAACACGTTTACCCCCAGGGGAGACGCTCATAGCACATGTTCCGACGTCGTTTGAGTGTCCTGCTGCTTTTCATCTCACTGGCCATGACGGCCGTCGTGGGGAAACTGCTCTACCTCCAGGTGCTCCACGGGGAGAGCTACCGTCGTCGGGCCGAGAGGAACATCGCCTACAAGGAGGACCTGGAGACCCGACGGGGTCACATCCTGGACCGTCACGGCGTTCCCCTGGCCGTGGACGAGCTGCGCTACGACGTGTGTGTCTTCCTGAGACGTCTCGAACGTCTGGAGGACCCGCGGGGCTGGTGTGAGGAGCTCGCACGTCTTCTCGACGTCAAGCTGTCCGACGTCACCGCCGCGCTCGAGGCCGCCGAGGAGCGTCTGCGGACACTGGCCTGTCGCGGACCCCGTCACCGGTGGAAGCAGGACCTCACCTGGCTCCGGCGCGACGAGCAGCCCATCTTCACCAACCTCGGGCCCGAGGACATCCGCAACCTCGGGGAGAACCGTGACCGTCTCGACAAGTACGTCGAGGGCGGTCAGGCCTTCCCCGTCTTCAAGGTCCGCGAGGTCGCCCACCGACGATATCCCCAGGGCGAACTCGCCTCCCACGTCATCGGGTACCTGGGACTGGTGAACGGTGAGGAGTACAACGACCGCGGCTACCGGTTCTCCTTCGCCGGTGAGAAGCTGAAGCGGTTCCTGAAGAACGACCCCATCGGCCGATCCGGTGTGGAGGCCGGCTACGAGGTCGACCTGCGTGGTGCACGCGGGATGCTCTTCGGCATCAAGGACGTCCACAACCGTGTGCTCGAAAACATGCCCGGCACGCGCATCGACCCCCGTCCCGGACGCGACCTCCGGCTCACCCTCGACGTCCGGCTCCAGCACATCGTCGAGGACGTCCTCGACGAACAGATCCGACTGCTCACCGCCGCCGAGCACCACCCCGGCGACCCCCTTGTCTGCGGCGCCGTCGTCATCATCAACCCACACACCGGAGACGTCCTGGCCGCCGCCAGCTCCCCCCGATACGACCTCAACCAGATCCACGCCCGCTACGACCAGCTCACCCGACTCCCCGGAAACGTCTTCTTCCACCGGGCCACCCTGGGCACCTATCCCATCGGGTCGGCGTTCAAGGTGGTCGTCGCCACCGCGGGACTCGAAGAGGACATCATCAGCGGCCACACGGAGTTCGACTGTCACGGGGTGTTCCAGGACGGGGGTCGTGTGCTCAGGTGCACCGGGGCCCACGCGACGGTCGAGCTGACCCGTGCCATCGAGCAGAGCTGCAACGTCTACTTCTGGAATACGGGCCTGCTGGTGGGCGGTGAGCGGCTCAAGAAGTGGGCCCAAGCCCTGGGACTCGGCACCTCGGCCCACGCCGACCTGGCCGAGGCCGTCGGCTTCATCCCCCTCCCCGTCAGTCGCGCCGAGGTCCTCAACCTCTCCATCGGACAGGGTCGGATCATCTGCACGCCCCTGCAGGTGGCGCGGATGATGGGGTGCATCGCACTGGGGGGTCGACTGGCCGACACGCGCTTCTGCATGGTCAGACCGGTCAACGTGCGTCGGCTCGACATGCACCCGGAGCGGGTCAACGTCATCCGGTGGGGCATGCGGGACGTCGTCCAGGGACCGCGCGGCACCGCCCACGCCACCGCACGCGTCGAGGGACTCGCCTATGCCGGCAAGACCGGCACCGCGCAGACCATCCGGAACGACATCTACCACGCCTGGTTCGCCGGGTTCGCCCCGTGGCGGACCCCGAAGGTCGCCTTCAGCTGCGTCATCGAGAACACCCGTGCCGGCGGAGGGGCCGGCGCCGGTCCCGTCATCCAGCGCGTCTTCTCACGCATGATGGCCGACCCCGTCCTCCGTCTCTATCTCGCGGGAGGCGACGAATGAGCCTCCAGAGGTCCACCCTCGCCGCCCCGACGCTCCGTCACATCGACTGGCTCCTCTTCACCGCCGTGCTGGTCGTCTGTGTCCTGGGCATCACCTTCATCTGGAGCGCGTCGTTCCGCGTGTCACAGCAGACCGGGGACTGGCGGGCCACCACTCAGCCCGTCCGTCAGGTGGTCTGGCTGCTCGTCAGCCTCGTGGTGTTCGTCGCGGTGCTGCTGGTCCCCTACACCCGGCTCATGCGTCTCTCCTATCCCCTCTACCTCGTCGGCATCGTGCTGCTGGTGGGGGTCTTCTTTCATCCGCCCATCAAGCACGTCCACCGGTGGTACCGTCTGGGGGGTGTGCTGTTTCAGCCGTCGGAGTACATGAAGGTCATCCTGATCATGACCCTGTCACGCTACCTGATGTACCGGGAGAACTACCGTCGACTCAGCGGACTGGTGGGACCGTTCGTGCTCACGCTGGCCCCGCTGATCCTGGTGGTGCGTGAACCGGACCTCGGGACCGCGCTCGTCTTCCTCCCCATCCTCTTCGCACTGCTCTACGTGGCCGGGGCCCGCAAGCGTCACCTCCTCACCATCATCGTGGTGGGACTCGCACTCCTGCCGGTGGTGTATTACTTCGTGCTTGAGCTGTATCAGCAGGAGCGTGTCATCTCGTTCATCAATCCCGCCGCCCACGCCCAGGCCGGCGGATATCAGCTCAGGAACTCGTTGTGCGCCGTCGGCTCCGGCGGGATCCTCGGCAAGGGCTGGGGCGCCGGCACCCAGAACCTCTTCGGGTTCATCCCCGCAGACCTCACCGACTTCATCTTCGCCGTCTACGCCGAGGAATGGGGACTCCTCGGCGCCCTCTTCCTTCTCGTGCTCTATTACATCATCTTCCTCTGCGGACTCGGCATCGCCAAGAGCACCCGTGAGCCCTACGGACGACTGCTCGCCGTCGGCGTCGTCGCCATGTTCGCCGTCCAGGTCCTCATCAACATCGGCATGACCATTCAGCTCATGCCCGTCACCGGTCTGCCGCTGCCGTTCATGAGCTACGGGGGGTCCTCGCTCCTGTCCAGCTTCATCGCACTCGGACTCCTCATCAACGTCGGAAAACACCGGATACCTGTACTGGCCGATGAAGATTTCAAGTAACCGGCGCTCAGGAGCCAAGGAATTGCTCGGTCTTCATGACAGGGTCGAACGCATCCTGCCGCTCGTCCAGAACCCGGCACAGTACGTCGGGGGCGAGTGGAACGTCCGTCGAAAGGAGATCACCCCCGACACACTCCGCATCGTCTTCGCCTTCCCCGACACCTACGCCATCGGGATGAGTCACGTGGGACTTCAGATCCTCTACCACGTGCTGAACGATCTCGAAGGCGTCTCGTGTGAGCGGGCGTTCATGCCGTGGTCCGACATGGAACACCAGCTCCGCACGAACGACATCCCGCTCTTCTCGCTCGAGACCTTCACGCCGCTCTCCGAGTTCGACGTCGTCGCGTTCTCGCTTCAGTACGAGCTGACCTGCACCAACGTCCTGGCGATGCTGGACCTCGGCGGCGTGCCGGTGCTCTCGGCGGAGCGCACCCCGGACGACCCGTGGGTGATTGCGGGCGGCCCGGGGGCCTTGAACCCCGAACCGCTGGCCGACTTCATCGACCTCTTCGTCGTCGGCGACGGCGAGGAGACCGCGCCCCTGCTCGCCCGCACCCTCCACGAGAGAAAGGACTCAGGTCCCTTCTCCCGTCGAGAGGTACTGCTTGAGCTGGCGCGGGCAAGCGCATCCTTTTACGTGCCAACGCTTTACGACGTTCCGGGTGACGGCGGCGCCCTCAGGCCGACCGACACCGGCGTCCCTTTTCCCATTACCGCCGCGGCGGTGAACGACCTCGACGCCGCCCCCTTCCCGACCAGACCCATCGTCCCCAACACCGAGGTGGTGCACGACCGCATCGCCATCGAGATCATGCGGGGCTGTCCGCATCACTGTCGGTTCTGCCAGGCGGGGCGGGCGCGTCGGCCCCTTCGTCTTCGATCGGTCGAGAAGATCGTCCAGCTTGCCCGCGACGCCTACGGGAGCACCGGCTGCGACGAACTCGCACTCACCAGTCTCTCCAGCAACGACTACCCGCACCTCGACCGTCTCCTGGCCAAGCTCGACGCGCAGTTCCGTCCGCTCGGGGTCAGCCTCTCGGTCCCGTCCCTCCGGCTCAGTGAAAACCTGATGCGGCTCCCGGAACTCCTGGGACGCGTCCGGAAGAGCGGTCTCACCTACGCCCCCGAAGCGGCGAGCACCGACCTCGCCGAGATCATCGGAAAGCACGTCGTCATCGACGACCTCCTGGCCGGTGTGCGTGAGGCCTACGCCGCCGGGTGGGACCTCGTGAAGCTCTACTACATGGTCGGACTGCCCGGTGAGACCGACGCCGACGTCGACGCCATCGTCCGGCTCACGCGCACGGTCTCCGACCTCCGTCGGGAATTCGCCAGGGGCCCGGCCAAGGTCAACGTCACCGTCGCCCCCTTCATCCCGAAGCCCCACACCCCGCTTCAGTGGGAGCCCATGGCGCCGGTGGCCTATCTCGAAGGGGTGCGCGAGAAGCTCAAGAAAGCGTGGCGTCGCGGACGCATCCGACTCAAGTTCCACGACATCCGTCGCAGTCTCCTCGAGGCCGCGTTTTCCCGCGGCGACCGCCGGCTGGGCAAGGTGCTCCTGGAGGCCTACCGGCGAGGCGCCCGGCTCGACGCGTGGGACGAGCACTTCCGCGCCGACGTCTGGGACGACGCATTCAAGGCGTGCGACATCGACCCGCTCGACTACTCCCACCGACGCCGCGCGGAAGAAGAAGTGCTCCCCTGGTCCCACATCGACGTGGGCCTGCCGCCGGATGACCTCCTCACCCAGAAGCGCCACGTCGAGAAGCTCATTGGAGAACGCAGCTGAGGGGCCACCGGGCGCCGAAGGGGTCACACCCCTTTTTCCTTGCAGCAACCTGTGGCAGTGGTCACTAATAAGCACGGAGGAAAGCGCGACGGTTCCTGAGCGCTGCGCGGTCACGGAAAAGGAGGCGGGTGATGAGGGGAACGGGGGAGCTGAAGACACGACGGGCCGGTGCAGGGTGGCTGGTGAGCATCTTAGCGGCCGGGGCGCTGCTGGTCGGACCGGGCGCCGAAGCACAGGAGGGGACAACTCGCGACGCACTGCGTCAGGGGCTAGCGGCCCTGCGGGCGAAGGTGCAGAAAGCCCGGGACGCCGGCCACCAGACGCTCTATGCGGAGATCCCACTCCGGGTCGGCACGAAATTCGTCGAGAAGGACTGGGACAGCGGAAAGATCGCCGAGGCGCGTCCTGACTGGGCCGCGTATCTCCTGCGGCAGATCGAGTACGAATCCTCGCAACTCGACGCCATGCTAGCGGGCAAACCCAATCCCCGCGAGGTCCCGTCCATCCCCGACTACGCCGACCTGGTCAAGAAGGACCGCTACTTCCACGTGGACGGCAAGCCGATCCTCATCGTGACCACGGGGAACTCGGGCGGCGAGCGGGGCGACCCGCGCTATGCGGGTCCGGGGGGCCTCTACGCCCTGGATCTCCCCGCACAGGGCGCCACGCGCTGGGACTACAAGAACTACCCCATCTGGGAACTCTACCAGAACGACCCGAAGTCGCACCGCGTCTACAACCGCGGCTGGTGCGGTCACATCATCAAGGACAGGTATAGTCTGGGCGGCCAAGAGGGCGAATGCGTCATCAGCCTGGATTACGCCCCGATGCGTGAAGCGATCCGCAGGACGCTCACCCTGAGGGCCGAGCGCTTCAGGAAGAGCGCGAGATTCAAGCGGTCGAAGGTCCTCGCCGCATACTGGGAGTTCGCCTATCAGAACTACGACGAGCCGAGCAAGATCAAATGGCAGGAGTGGCTCGAGCGACGCTACAAAACCATCGCCCGGCTCAACGCCACCTGGAAGACCGCGCTGAACAGGTTCGACGAGGTGACGCTGCCCTCGGTCTACTGGAACCGGGAGACAAACCCGGCCAAATACTACGACTTCGGCGAGTTCAACCTCTGGCGGTTCACCGACTACCTGAAATGGTCGACCGACATCATCCGGGAGCTCTGTCCCGGCTGGCCCATCATGACCGGGGGGGGACAGCCGTTCGGCCGCGGCTTCGCCGGCCAGGGCGTGGACGAGGAATATCTCAGGGCGCGGGGCGTGGTGGACGTCTTTCTCTCGGAGACCGGCAGCCGCTCCTGGGGCACCGCGTCCTTCGTGGACCTTCAGCACAGCATCGACCCGACCGTGATGATCATGGACCCCGAGTATCACTCGACGGGCGGCTTTATGCCGTTGATGTTCTTCCACGGGATGGCGTCAATCGATTTCTACAGTTGGAACACCGCCGGCGTCGGCCGGTCGCTGCCGGACGGGATTGCGACGCTGCGCGGGTGTCTGGACGGCCGGCGGCTGGCCGAACACATCGTCCAGTTCGCGAAAGCCACACCCCAGGCCGCGATCCTGTACTCCCGGGCCTCGCTCATCCAGCGATATCCCGGCATCACCACCCGCGGGGTCCACAACCCCTACACGCTCGAACTCCAGAAATGCTACCGTGCCGGGACGGTCCTCGACACGCCGATGGGCTTTGTCACTTCACGTCAGCTGCGCGAGGGGCTCACGCGAAGGGAGCTGAAGGTCATCCTGGTTCCGGGGGCCTATTTCTCGAACGCCGAGGTCGTGGGGAAGGTGACGGATTTTGCCGACGGCGGCGGGACGGTCGTCATCCTGCCGACCTCGTTCGTGGCGGACGAGTACAACCGTCGGCGGGATTACCTCAAGACGATCGGCGTTGAGATCGTGCGGGAGGTGATCCCGAAGTTCCTGGCCCGGAAGGCCGCACCGGGCGTGGCGATGCCCGGGTCCGAATATGACTTCATCCAGGGGCCCATCGCGGAGACGGTGGTCGAGGACGAGCCGACGGCGGCGATCACGTGGCAGGCGCGCGGCGGGGGGCCGGGCGACAAACTCGCCGGCCGCGGCATCCGACAGGCCGTCAACGTCTCCGGCCGGCACACGGTGCTAGCCGTCTTTGAGGACGGCAGCCCCGCAATCGTCGCACGTCGCTCCGGACGGGGCGAGATCATCTATGTCGCGATGCAGCTCGAACAGGAGAGTCTCGCCGGCCTTCTGGACTGGGTCTACGACCGGGCTAGCGTCGAGCGCACCGTTCGCGTGAAAGCGCCCGACGGCAGGCACATCCCCGGTCTCGAGTCCCGCACCGTGCCCCACAACGGCGCATACCTCACCTACCTCTACAACATGACCGAGAAAACCGTCACCGCGAAACTCCACCCGACCCTGCCGCTCAGCACGATTGAGGACCTGACGTATGCCCGGACGCTCAAGCCCACCGATTCCTTCCAGCTCGGGCCCTATGACTGGCACGTGCTCAGACTGACCCGTTAGGGCCTCCAAAAAAAGGTCCCAGGGACCTTTTTTCAGGGTCTCGGTAGGTGCCGGTCGCGGTCGCAGGGCAGGGGGTCGTGGTCAGGCATGGAATCGTCGGACCAGTCGGCGGCCCGCCGCCGCCGCGACGAGCGTGAAATCCTCCCCTGGTCCCACATCGACGTCGGCCTGCCGCCGGATGACCTCCTCACCCAGAAGCGCCACGTCGAGAAGCTCGTCGCGAAACGCTCCTGAGGCCGTCGCCTGTTCCGGGCCCGCCTTCCGCCTTGACAGCATAGGCGATTCCTGGTGTACTACCGGCCTCTCAGCGCGATTGTGCCCACACGCCAACGGAGGAATCCGATGGGAGACCCGCCGAAGCGGGGCACGCGCATCAGAAGAACCGTCGTGCTTCTGGTCCTCGTGCTGGGTGGGCTGATCTCCCTGATGTACCTGTACACCGGGGGCTTCCGCCCGGCTCGGACCTACCGCGGCATCGTCCTCGACTCGGCAACCAACCGTCCCCTGGCGGGCGTCGAGCTGCGTTGTTCATACACCCGCCGTGGAACGTTCTCGCCCACGCTGGATGGGTTCTTCCGGAGACGTTACACGTACGTAACGGCCGTCACCGACGCCGAGGGCCGGTTCGAGGTCACACTCGCGGGCTTCAACCGGCGTATACAGGTGCTTCACCCTCCCTACGACCGTTGGCGGCAGCATGTCACCGACTGGCCCAGCGATGAGGAACTTGTCATCAGGCTGAAGCGCGCCCCGGAGTGATCGGTCGATCGGAGCCGGGAAGGCCGCCGCCTTTGGGAGGCCCTGCCTTCACCTCCCCTTCCCTTCCGCCTTGACAAAACGGGCGGTTTTTGGTATAATACCGGCCTCGGAACGCGGTTTTTCGCCTAAGCGGTCGCCCCTGCGGCCGCTTGCGCAGGGGGACCGGGGGAAAGCGCTCTTTCCCCCGGGGGGTGACAGGCCGAAGACGCGATGAGGAAGAGCGTTTTCGGCCGCCAGAGGGGCGAAGCCCCTATGGAATGCGGTCTCGCCGGGACGCCTCACACTTTGCAGAACTTGGGCGAGACCGCATATGGCGGGGGGTACCGATGGGGTTCGACCGTGCGGAGCGGCTCAGCAAACTGCCGCCCTATCTGTTTGCGGAGATCGACCGGAAGAAGAAGGCGGCGATCGCCGCCGGGCGCGACGTCATCAACCTCGGCATCGGCGACCCCGACACGCCCACGCCCGCGTTCATCATCGAGGAGATGTGTCGCGCGGCGCACGACGCACGCAACCACCAGTACGCCCTCGACGCCGGGCTGCCCGAGTTCCGACGCGCCGTCGCCCACTGGTACCGACGCCGCTTCGGCGTCACGCTCGATGCCGACACCGAGGTCCTGCCGACCATCGGGTCGAAGGAGGCGATCGCGCACTTTCCGCTCGCGGTCCTCAACCCGGGCGACGTCGCGCTCGTCCCCGAGCCGGGGTATCCCCCGTACCGCTCCGGCGCCATCTTCGCCGGGGCGGAAGTGCACCTGATGCCACTGACGGCGCAGAATGGTTTTCTGCCGGACCTCGATGCGATTCCGCCGCGGGTGCTCGACCGTGCGAAACTCATCACCGTCAACTACCCGAACAACCCGACGGCCGCGGTCGCAACGGCGGACTTCTACGTGCGGCTCGTCGCGTTCGCGAAGCGGCACGGCCTCATCGTCGCCTCCGACGCCGCCTACACCGAGATCTACTATGACGAGAGACCGATGAGCTTTCTAGAGACGCCGGGCGCCCGTGACGTCGGCATCGAGTTCCACAGCCTCTCGAAGACGTTCAACATGACGGGGTGGCGCGTCGCGTTCGCCGTCGGGAACGCGGAACTGGTCTCGCACCTCGGACGGCTCAAGACCAACCTCGACTCCGGCATCTTCCAGGCGATCCAGTTCGCGGGGGTCAAGGCACTCGAACGCGTGGACGAGGTGACGCCGGTGCTGCTCGGGATGTACCGCGCCCGTCGAGATGCGCTCGTCGACGGACTCGAGAAGGCCGGGTGGAACGTCACGCCGCCGCCGGCCACTTTCTACGTGTGGATGCCGACGCCCAAGCGGCTCCCGAGCACTGAGGTCGCCACTCGGCTCCTCGAGGAGACGGACATCGTGGTGACGCCCGGCGTCGGGTTCGGCCCGTCGGGTGAAGGCTTCGTGCGCGCGGCGCTCACCGTGACCGAGGAGCGACTGCGCGAAGCCGCCGACCGCATCGCCACGTTGACATTCTGAGGACACTGATGCGCGCGTACCTCGGACTGGGCTCGAACCTGGGCGACCGCCGGGCGAACATCGAGGAAGCCGTCCGCCGACTGAACGACACCGCCGGCGTCCGTGTCACCCGCGTGAGTTCGATGTACGACACCGAGCCGGTAGGCGGCCCGCCGCAGGCCCGATATCTCAACGCGGCCTGCGAGGTGGAGACGGAGCTGACGCCGCACGAGCTTCTGCGCGCGGCGCTCGCCGTCGAGGACGCGATGGGCCGGACGCGCGAGGTCCACTGGGGGCCGCGGAATATCGATATCGATATTCTTCTGTATGGCGAACTGGTCATCCAGGACGAGGAACTGACCGTCCCTCACCCCCGGATGACGGAGCGCGCGTTCGTGCTCCGGCCGCTCGCCGACATCGCGCCCCACGTGAG